>JAHDGV010000820.1 GCA_020631655.1 Chloroflexota bacterium
GGCGTGTAGCCGGGCCAAAAGATCACAACTTCGTTCCCCAGCGGAAATTGCCTGTCCCACGGCGCCATCGTTGAAGGAAAATTGGTAAAGACCGGAAATTGTTCAACCCCATCCAGTGATTCAGAGACCTCGGCCGCCTGGTTCACCGCTTGGGCCATGACTCTATGGAACGTCGCTTTTTCTTGCAGGTGTGTCACCCCTCTCCATTGAGCAACGGCAAATATGAGCAAAAAGAGGGCGGGTAAAAAGACTCGACTTATTTTTGAAGCGGTAGATATGTCATCTGAGAAAGTAGTAAGTCGGTCAAACAACTTCTCAACCCCGCTCACGATAATCACCGCCCAGAACAGGCAAACGCCAATTCCGGCCAACGTTAACAAACGGGGACTGCTGACGTTGTACCCAAACGGCAAAATCATAATGACGGGAAGTGATCCCAGTAGCCAAATGGCGCAGGCAAACAGCAATAATCGGCCGCGCTTGGCCCGATACACCACACCAATCCCAAGCAAGAAAATGAGACAGCTACTAAGCCAAACCACGCTCATATCACTTAGCCCTGCTTGGCCGACCAAACCACGGCTCAAAATCGCCCCCGGCCAGCCTAATCCCTGCAAAAAGTAGGTAGTGTTCTGGAAAACAGATTCCCAGCCGGGGAAAAAGTCAGCGTCTGAACGAGCGGTGGTTACAAACACCCGCACAGTTCCCCACGCGATAAGGGGCAGTGCGTATTTGGCGGCCGAAATCAGCTTTTGTGAAAACTCCTCTCGCAAGTCATGAACACCAAGCAACTCTATGAGCAGAATGAGCGGAAAGATCACAATTCCGTTTTCATGGGCGAAGGGGGCCAAAAATATTAAGAGCAAGGATAGGCCGGTCCGGCCGTGTAAATGGGCGATGAGTGCGCTCAGAACCAACGTTGTGACAAAAATATGGAAGAGGGCGGTGGCCCATGGGATCGCCTGATAATGGAAGGGGAAAATCCCGTACAAGGCAACAACAGCAAATGCACAGGTGGTCCCAAAGCGCGGGTCAGAATCTGGCACAAATTTTTGAATCAAAAGCAGGGTCAACCATCCGGCCAGCCAGCAGTTGAGAGCATAAAAAACCAAGTTTGTGGCGTGTAAAACAGTGGGGGATGTTTGGCCGGTAAAAAAGTAGATCAGCTTCCAGACTGTAATTGTCAGCGGCCGATAATATGGAGACTCAAACGATCCAGTCCAATGCATCAGGGTTGAATACCGTTCAACAAAGGGTAGCTGGACTAGATCATCAAAGAAAAGTGGCAAGGAGATAACCCAGCCAAATGCCACTGCACAGATTGTTACGGCAAACACCAAGGTGCTGCCTAAGAACCAAATTCTTGGGAGCGGAAGATGGTCACCGCTCAGGTTATCTGATTTAAACAAATCCTAATTTGTTCCTTTTAGGTCGGCAACGGAAGTGAGCCAGGCCTAAGGGGGTAGCCGTAGCCAACGGGGAACACGCAAGTCTGTTCGAATCGTCGGCCGGAAAGAAACTTGAACCAAGCGCCTAGTTGCACGGGTTCCAAGTCTCTAAGAGATACACTTTGGGAAGTGGTGGTTATTGATATTTTGGGGCGGGTGTTTGAGGATTAGGTGCGGAACAAAATTGGAAATGTAAATATCTGTGATGGCTATTGAATTTTGTTCTTCCTCATGATATTATTTTGACCCTCTTGTGGCGGGTATGGCGAAACGGTTATCGCGCTTGGTTGTGGC
>JAHDGV010000821.1 GCA_020631655.1 Chloroflexota bacterium
CACCATCTTTCATGATGGCGATGCGATCACCGATTTTGAGCGCTTCTAAAAAGTCGTGCGTGATAAAAATGATTGTTTTCTTGAGCGTCTTTTGCAGGTTTAGCAGTTCGTTCTGCATGTCTCGGCGGATGAGTGGATCAAGGGCGCTAAACGGTTCGTCGCACAGCAATATTTCCGGATCGACGGCCAGCGCACGGGCCAAACCAACTCGCTGTTGCATCCCACCGCTTAACTCATGAGGGTAATGGTTGGCCCAGGCTTCAAGGTCAACCATTTTCAAAATTTCTTCAGACTTGGCGAGCCGTTCGGCGTTTGGCACCCCTTGCACTTCAAGTCCGTATCCCACGTTGTCAACCACCCGCCGATGCGGAAACAGGCCAAAACGCTGGAACACCATGCTAATCGTTTTACGTCGCAGATTGCGCAACTGGCTCTCTCCCATCCCCACAACATCTTCCCCGTTAATCAGCACGCTCCCGGCCGTGGGTTCAATCAAGCGAGACAAACAGCGGATCAGCGTAGACTTTCCTGACCCAGACAGCCCCATCACCACAAAAATTTCTCCCTCACCAATTTCGAGCGATACGTCACGTACAGCTACAACATGCCCCGTGTTTTCCAAAATATCTGCCCGTGACTGCGACTTATCGAGATTAGACAGTACGTGTTTGGGGCTAGGGCCAAAGATTTTCCAAATATTGTTAAGCTGAACTTTTGACATGTCCTCGTTCCGATTCTGAATGATATCCAGATTTTTACACCTTTTCGGCCGATTATACCACTCAACGCTTACTGTACCAGCCGGACGGTACAGTAAATCAAAAACAAAAACGATGCCCCACAAGCTGTTACGCTCGCAGGGCATCGGCAGAATCTAAATCTATTCTTATCCGGACTTTCACTCGGACTGTACTGAGTAAATGCGAGATCACCCTTCGACAAGCTCAGGGTTCCTTGCAAATGAAAGTCCTGCTTATAAAACTGAAAGCTATGAAGAGCAATTTGCCAACTTCAGGTTCAAATTATCGACAATGAGTGGATCGGAGCCGCCGGCGTACAACCAAATCTGGATTTGGGTTGTCCCGGCCGGAGCGACACCGGTCACCGTAAAGTCAGAATATGCAGCCGCAGGATTCAAGAAAGTAGAGCTTTCGCCTATCTCTGCTCCACTGCTGTTCAGATAATCGATCCCAACACTGACCCAAACCTGTGGGTTGTTCCGCTTGTACTTGCCGGTAAATTCGTACGCCTGACCACCCTGCCCCGGCACAATTTGCCCCGACCAGCCATTAGCCACAGTTAGCGCCGAACTACCGCTAAACGCATCGCTCGTCGTCCCGATTGTGCCGTACTGGAACCAGTTGACTATCCCGCTCTCAAAATCGGGATTCTCGATCAAATTGCACGCAGTTGGCGGAGGAGGTTGTGGTGTAGCCGTTGGGGATGGTGGCGGCTCGGCCGTGGGTGGCACAGGAGTGCTGGTGGGATTCGGCGGAGCTGGTGTTGGTGTTGGATTGGGCGGAGTACAGTTTGCCGGTTCCAAAATTAACCCATCCAGCGTCAGCACATCCGGCCCTGCCCCGTATAGCCAAATCAAAATCTGGGTTGTTCCGGCCGGAGCCACGCCTGACACGTCAAAGTTAGTAAAGTTGCCCGATGGCGGCAAATAGACGGCCGCTTCACCGATCTCATTGCTGTTAGCATCCAGAAAATCGATCCCAACCCCGGCCCAATTTGGCCC
>JAHDGV010000822.1 GCA_020631655.1 Chloroflexota bacterium
GCGCTTCTTGCACCTCGACGAGCGCATCATCAAAAGGGTCAGGGATGGGGACCTCAAGCCCCAACGCCTCGATCAAAAAGTTTTCGATCTGGTTGACAGAGTTGGCGCGCAATACAAAAATCGGGATGCCGTTTGATTCCGCATCGCTGATCTGCCGTCTGCGCCGACGATAGTAGTTTTTAAGTGTGACGAGTACGTTCGCTTCCAACACTTCATCAACCAATTCAACGCCAACCTTCAAATTGCGAGCCGCTTGGCTGATCCGCTTCCGGTCTACTCCGTACGAATAGACTTTCAGCTTTTTCTGCACCTTGCCCCCTTCGCCATCACCAATCTGGATGATGTTGAGTGAGCGAGGATGGTGGCTCGCTTTAGGGCTGTCAGGAGCACCGTTGGTGTTACGCCGTTTGATCAAGTTTGGGCCATTTTCGACTTGGCCACGCGCGGGTGAAACCCGACTGCGCACTTGCTGGACCTGTGGCCCAGAATAGCCGCCCGGCCGAGAATACCCGTTGCCACCCCGACGGCCGCTGAGTGCCGCTGGTAGCTCAGTTACGATTTGTTCTTCAACCTGAAGCGTGTCGTTTTCATCCCGATACCGTAGTTGGACCGGTTCTGGGCGGCCGTAAAGCATCCCATCAACCGCCATCGTCACGTCACGATGGATGATTACTTTTTCACGATCTTGAATCTCTACCACCACATCAAACGTGGGTGGAGAACGGCGCTCCAAAACGGTTTTTTGGGTTCCGCGTCGGCGTGCCTCATCGTCAGATAAGGTGACCGATTCGATCCCACCTACGAGGTCCGACAGGGTCGGGTTCATGAGCAGGTTGTCAAGTGTGTTACCGTGAGCCGTGCCCACAAGCTGAACACCACGTTCGTTAATGGTGCGTGCCGCGGCCGCTTCTTCTTCGCGGCCGATCTCGTCGATGATGATGACCTCGGGGTTGTGATTTTCAACCGCCTCGATCATTGTTTTGTGTTGCTGGGAAGGGCGTGCAACCTGCATACGGCGGGCGCGGCCAACCGCGCGGTGCGGAATATCTCCATCACCGCCGATCTCATTAGATGTGTCAACAATGACAACCCGTCTGTGATCGGCCAAGATGCGCGCAACTTCGCGCAACATGGTGGTTTTTCCCACACCTGGCCGACCGAGTAACAGGAGGCTTTTGCCTTCTGAAATAATGTCGCTGATGATGTCGCTGGTTCCATGAACCACCCGGCCGACACGGCAGGTGAGCCCCACAACTTTGCCCTGGCGATTTTTTAGCGCTGAAATGCGATGCAGTGTCCGTGCGATACCAGCACGATTGTCATCGTCAAATTTTGCAATTCCCTGCACAACATGGTCGATCTGCTCTTGCGTCACCTCATGGTCCGTTAGGATAACTTCTCCTTCTGGGTAACGCGCGGCCGGATACCGACCTAAGTCCATAACAACTTCTATCAGGCTATTTTGTTTGTTATCTTCTGCTAAGGCATCCCGAATTGTCTCGGGGAGTAAATCTAGTAGTGCGTTTAAATCTTCTTGTAAATTGAATTCCATTTAAATTTTAATTGAAAACCTGTGTAGCTGGGCCATCCTAAAAACCGAATTGAATTCTTCTTTAAAATGCGGCGATGGCTTGTGCAAAAGCCAAATTTTTCCTCAATGACTTTCGCCTCACTCTCTTTTTTCTAACAGCTACAATTCTCCTACTTGTTTTAATTTTCAACCTATGGTTGTGT
>JAHDGV010000823.1 GCA_020631655.1 Chloroflexota bacterium
ATCGCAGAAGATGTCTATCCTCTTATTTTTTCGTACAACTGGCAAGGGGTTGCCAGAACGGTTGGGGATGGCGGGACCTTGACGCTGACCCTCTTCTACCTCGTCACCGGCATCGGGACAGGGATTGGACCGATCATCCTGCAAAATTGGTTGGGGGAAACGGAAGATGCGCTGAGATGGGGGATTTTTGTCTCGTTTGTTCTGATGTCGATTGGCATGTTGGGGATGGCGTTTGAACTTGGGCTAACGTGGTTTGTGGTTGCCAGTGTCTTCCGCACATTGGGGAGCGGGACGCTGTGGGTCTTTTCGGCCGCCCTGTTGCAGACCATTGTGCCCAACGAGGTACGCGGCCGGGTATTTGCCTTTGAGTTTGCCATTTTAACCCTCACCCAATCAATTTCGATTTGGATTGGGGGGCGGTTTCAGGATCAATTTAATTGGGGATTGTTCGAGGTGATTGGGCTGTTTGCGGTGCTAAGCGTACTGATTACCGTTTTCTGGGGATGGTTTTATTTTGCAAATAAGAATCGACCTTTGGTACCCCAATTTAAGAACACGAATGCTTGAGATTGAGGTAATATCTTGACCATGGAATCACAGCAACTTGTTTTCGGCCGTGAAGTCCCACCGGAGTCGGTTGGGCTCAATCGAAAATTAATCCGGCAAGTAGGCCGGTACTTTGATCAAGAACTTGTTAATGGTAACCATGTAGGGGGACAGCTTGTCTTGGTGCGACACGGGCAAGTGGTAATGGACCGCACAAATGGGGTGACACGCATCGGATCACGTCAGGCGGTTCGGCCGGACACACCGTTTTTAACATTTTCTTGCACCAAGCCGCTTACAGCCATCTGCGTTCATCAGCTGATCGAAATGGAGCTGATTGATATCGATGGCTTGGTGGCTGATTATTGGCCTGAATTTGGTCAAAAGGGAAAAGAAACTGCCACCGTTCGCCATGCACTGACCCATCAGGCAGGCATACCGGCGCGCGGGCTGTACCCGCAAATTCCACGCTGGTGGAGCTGGGATTGGGCGGTAAGCGCGGTCGCGGAGCTTGAAGCGGAATACGAGCCGGGGACAAAAACGGCCTATCACTTGGTGAACTCCGGTTTTATTTTGGGCGAAATTGTGCGACGGGTGTCAGGCAAACCGATAGAGCAGTACATGGAAGACCATATATTCCGGCCGCTAAACATGCGAAACTCTTGGCTGGGATTGCCCCGCTCGCAAATTGATCGTGCGGCCGAGCTTTACTCAGGCCACAGCGACCAAAGCGGAACCGCCCTACTGTTTAGATCAGCACGACATGCGGTTTTACCTGCGGCAACCTTGAACAGCACGGCGCGTGACTTGGCCGTGTTTTACCAAGCATTATTAAACGGCGGAGTCATCAACGGCAAACGCATCATCGAAGAGAAAACGCTACAAGAAGCGATTAAAGTCCACTTTGCCGGGCACGATCATATTTTTGAGGGGTTTGTGCGCTGGGGATTAGGCTTTTTGCTAGGTGGAGAAAAACCGGCCGAATATGCGGATCGAGCCTCATCTTACGGCCGCAAATCAAGCCAAACCACATTTGGGCATCCGGGGCAACGGAGTGCGCTGACTTGGGCTGACCGAGAAAAAGACATCGCATTTACCTTTATGGTCAACACTTTATTAGGGGATATGGAAAACAATAAGCGCTGGGTTGATCTATCCGATATGATTTGGGAAGCGATTGAGGATT
>JAHDGV010000824.1 GCA_020631655.1 Chloroflexota bacterium
CAACGGCACGGCCGTTTTCGACCAATACTTTGGTCGCTTCTGCGTGGGTAATCGCCGTCAAGTTCGGCCGATCCAAAAACGGTTTCAAAAACGCCGTTGCAGAACTTTCTCGCTTCACATTGCGTTGCGTGACTTGATAATAGGTCACTCCGTATTGCTTGGCCCCATTCACATCCGGGTTGTACGGGATACCGATCTCTTGTGCAGAACGGACAAACGCTTTGGTCAACGGGGTATGAGAAACTTGCTCAGCAACGTTTAAAAGTCCACCGGTTCCATGATATTCATCAACCAACCGCTCGTTGTTTTCAGATTTTTTGAAATAGGGAAGAACATCTGCGTACCCCCAACCTTCATTCCCTAAGTCGCGCCATTCATCATAATCTTTGGCATGACCACGGATGTAAATCATGGCGTTAATCGAGGTGCTACCGCCCCATGTGCGCCCTTGCGGGTAGTGCATCCGCCGGTTGTTCATTTCTTTTTGCGGAACGGTTGAGTATCCCCAATTCACGCTTTTACCGGTTAATTTTGTAAATCCGGCCGGCATATGAATCAGCGGATTCCGATCTGGCCCCCCAGCTTCAAGAATAAGTACCTTTGTGTTCGGGTCAGCACTGAGTCGATTCGCAACAACGCACCCCGCGGCCCCTGCACCTACAACGATGTAATCATATTGAGTCATGATTTTTCTTTTCCCCTTCTAATTCCAGCTAAGCTATTTATTAATAGCCGTTATCTTCCTTGATAAACGGGCGGCCGTTTTTCCTTAAATGAAGCTACACCTTCACGGCCGTCGGCCGATGTGGCAGTCAGCGCACCCGCCAATGCTTCCAGAACCATCCCCGTATCCCCATCAACAATCTGCTTCACCATCTGCACCGACAGAGGGGCATTGGCCGCAATTTCTTGGGCGATCTCGATGGCCCGCTTGTTAATGTCACCGGCCGCACAAACTTCGTTCACAAGTCCCCAGCGCTCTGCTTTAGCCGCATCAATCTGAGCACCGGTAAACATCAGTTGTTTGGCACGCGCATTACCGATAAGTTGAGGCAGTCGCTGAGTACCAGCCCAACCGGGCGTTGTGGCGATCTTGACCTCTGGCAAAGCGAACTTCGAATTTTCGGTAGCCAGTCGGATATCGGCCGCCACGGCGAGTTCTAATCCACCACCTAAGGTGAAGCCCTGACACACTGCGATAATCGGCAGACGGCAGTTTGCCAAACGATTGAATACCCTGTGCCCGCGCACAATCCAGTCCCGCCACATGTCAAGTGGTTCCAAAGCCGACCATGCGTTGATATCCGCCCCAACTGAGAATGCTCTTTCACCAGCCGCCGTTAACAGCACAACCCGCACGTCACGGTTCGTTTCAACCTGAGCGATACATGCTTCAAGCTGATTCAGCAACTCAGGCGTCAGCGAGTTCAACTTGTTCGGCCGATTTAGCTGAATCGTGGCGATGGGAGACACAATGTCACACAGAATAAGATCGTCCATTTGCCTTACCCACCCACTGCCGATTCACAGAGATTCAAAATGCCACTGCTATTTTCATTAAACAAGCGGCTGTCCATTAATTTCAGATCGGGGCTGACTTTGAGCTCAAAATCAACCCGGTTCAACACATCGTTTTCAAGATCAACGCCGGGGGCAATTTCATGCACAACCAGCCCGTCCGCTTCTAGTTTGATCACACAGCGTTCGGTGATATAGATCACTTCTTGTCCTA
>JAHDGV010000825.1 GCA_020631655.1 Chloroflexota bacterium
TTACTTTGATACAGCGTAATAAAAATGATGCCCGAGACCGATTGCGGGGGGATTGGTGTGGATTTGGTTCACTTTCGGCCGACATGAAATGAGTGTATAAAAAGAACGTTCTGAAAACGTTCTGGCTCCCAATTTAGGCTTGTAACCGCACCATAAGATCAAGATGATTTCCCGCAACCCGGAATGAGTGATAGAATGCCCCGTGTTAAAAATCTCACTGCTGACGCCTTTTGCCATCGAGCTTAACGGGCAACCGATCAAATTGGCTTCTCGCCGCACCGAAGCCCTCTTTGTTTACCTGCTTCGCAACCCTCAAACGCACTCTCGAGATGTTTTAGCCAGCTTATTTTGGGACGATCTACCTCAGAAAAAAGCGATGGGAAACCTGCGCGTTCTTCTAGCAAATTTGAAAAAAGGGCTAGAGCCTTTTGTGACGATTGAGCGCAAGACGGCCGGGATCAATTTAAATAGTCAATTCCAAACGGATGTTGGTCAGTTAGAGGCGGCATTAACGCTTAGCCGACAGGAAATTGATGACGATGGAGCTTTAAGCGAACCCTTGATGGAGGAGCTAGATAATCGGCTAAAGCAGTTTGAAGGAGAGTTGCTACCCGGCTTTTTTCTCAAAGATGGACTAGGGTTTGAGGAATGGCTCACGACCGATCGTGAGTGGTTGTGGAGCCGTGTTGTTGATGCGCTAGATGATCTGGCGACGGAAAATTTGGCCAGCGGAAACTATCGAGCTGGGATTGAACAAGCTCAAAAGTTAGTTACGCTCCATCCACTGCGCGAAGAGGGGCATCAGCTTTTGATGCAGCTTTGGGCGGCCGACAATCAGATAAGCTCCGCTTTGGCCCAGTATCAAAAATGTGCCGATCTCCTCAAATCTCAACTCAATATCGATCCCCACCCATTTACAACCGATCTTTATCAGCAGATGAAAGATGGGGTTTGGGAGCTGACTCAGCCATCATCTGCCGGTCTTTCATCAACTGCAATACCCATCAAGCATAATTTACCTCGGCCGTTGACTTCGATGATCGGCCGAGAGTCAATCCTAATCGAATTGGATGCACTTTTACGGAACGATTCAGTACCCTTAATCTCAATTGTTGGATTGGGGGGCATAGGCAAAACGGCACTCGCTTTGAGTGCGGCTCGGAGGACGCTAGAGGAAGATTCTCTTTATAAAGATGGCGTTTTCTTTATTCCACTTCAAGATGCTTTTTCCCCAGTAGAAGTTCCTCTCGCCATCGCAAATGCTTTGGGGTTTAAATTCTCAAAAAAGGGTGGAGATGAGTCTGCGCAGATTTTGCAGCACCTTAAACCCCTTGCATGCTTACTCGTTTTTGACAATGTGGAGCATTTGATCGGCCAGACTGAGTTTTTTAATCAGATAATTGGTGCTGGCTTAAACGTAAAATTGCTCATAACCTCTCGCGAAAGGCTCAATCTACCGGCCGAAACGATTTTACAACTCTCCGGGTTGCCTTACCCAAGCCATAATTCAACTCCGGCCGAAGGAGAGCAGGCATTTGCAAGCGTGGAGCTATTCGTTAACACAGTTCGGCAAAATCATGGCCGCGCTGATTTTGATCAAAACAACAAACGGGCGATTGGCAATATTTGCCGCTTGGTTGAAGGAATGCCCCTGGCTATTTTGCTAGCCGCTACAACCGTTGACTCACTGACCCCCATTGAAATTGAAATGGAGCTAGAACAAGGGCTGTCG
>JAHDGV010000171.1:0-6327 GCA_020631655.1 Chloroflexota bacterium
GGGAGAACGTGCAATGCTTTGTTAAACGAAACTCAGGTTGCTTTACTTTGTTATAAATCTTTGTAAAACGTAAGCCCGTTTAAGTCTGCATCAAAAAAGGCAAACTCTTTGGTTCCCCAAGGTGTCTCACGCAGAGCGGTCCTTTCATGAAAAACACCTTTGTCAGAAAACTCCTCAAATAGCAGTTCAATTTCCGGTACAACAAAGCGCAACATCGGCCGGTCTACTTTCTCATCTTCCCAGTGGGATGGGTCATGCCATTGCGCGTGTAGCACAATCCCATCTCTTGAAAACACAGCGTAACGCGGTTCGTCGGGATTATCATACCCGTGCAGTTTGAAGCCTAGCTTTTCTGTGTAAAACCCAACAGCTCGAGAAACATCTTGCGATTGCAATACCGGCTCGATTGATTGTATTTTTGCTTTTGTCATTTAGATCACCTTAGCCAAAAGAACATTTTTTCTAATTAAATCAGAATCCCGATCTTTTTTCAACAACAAAAAAGCCCTTTCTACTTTGCAGAAAGGGCTCTGTTTTTTAGCACAAACTAAAAGCTAAGAGCTAACAGCCAAAAGCTATTATCCAAATCGGCCGGTAATGTACTCTTCCGTCTGCTGATTCTGCGGATTAGTGAACATCTCACTCGTCTCCGAAAACTCAACCATGTACCCCGAGCGATCCTCCGTATCCATGTTGAGGAACGCCGTAAAATCAGATGAGCGGGCCGCTTGCTGCATGTTATGTGTCACAATGATAATCGTGTACTGTTCTTGTAGCTGACGCATCAATTCTTCGATTTTCAGCGTAGCAATCGGATCTAGGGCTGAACAAGGCTCATCCATTAAAATGATTTCAGGCTTCACCGCAATGGTGCGCGCAATGCACAACCGCTGTTGCTGACCACCAGAAAGCGACAATCCCGACTGATCGAGCTTGTCTTTCACTTCGTCCCAAATGGCTGCGCTACGGAGTGATTCTTCAACCAGTTGATCCATATCACCCTTGTAGCCGTTGATGCGCGCACCCCACGCGATATTTTCGTAGATACTTTTGGGAAACGGGTTTGGCTTTTGGAAAACCATTCCGATCCGGCGGCGAACCTCTACAGGATCCACATCGTCATCGTATAAATTTTTACCACGATAAATGATCTCCCCGTTCATGTGTGAAATCGGAATAAGGTCGTTCATCCGGTTAAATGCCCGCAAAAGCGTACTTTTTCCGCAACCAGACGGGCCGATAAAGGCGGTAATTTTGTTTTTCTCGATATCAAGATTGATATTTTTTACTGCGCGAAAGTCGCCATAATAGACGTTTACGTCTTTAGCTTGAACTGCGTAACTTGTTGAACCGTTTTGACTTGACATGAATTAGCTGGTCAGCCTAATCAACCTATCAGCCTATCAGCTTTTTTCTGCCCAACGGGCTGGTAAGCTGAAATGCTGAAATGCTGATTAGCTAATTTGAAGTTGAATACCGATTACGCAAAATGACCGCCGAGGCATTTAGCGTAAGCAGGATAATTAAAAGAACAATAATCGCGGCCGCCGCAAGGTTTTGAAATTCCGCCTGCGGCCGAGATGTCCATTGGAAAATTTGAATCGGAAGAACCGTAAATCGGCTAAAGAAGGTTGGGTCTGTCCGGATTACGGTTGATGCCCCCACCACAATTAGGGGAGCTGTCTCACCTACGGCCCGTGACATGGCCAAAATTGTGCCGGTCAAAATACCCGGTAGCGCCTGTGGTAATACGTGGGACCAAGTTGTTTGCCACTTGGTAGCGCCCAATCCCATTCCAGCACGCCGCATTGAATTTGGCACAGCCCGCAAGGCTTCTTGAGCATTAATGATGATAATCGGCAAGATAAGGAGCCCCAGAGTCAAACCGGCCGAAATCACCGTCCGGCCGCTCGGGTCTGTCCCTTCAGCCACTCGGCCGAAGAACTGTCCGCTGGTGAGCGGCAACAGCAATCTCACAAATACCGTTAGCCCCAGCATACCGTAAATAATCGATGGAACACCGGCCAAATTGCTAATATTGGTCTGGATAATTTTGTTGTACCACAGCGTTTGATCCGCATACTCTTCCATGTAGATGGCGGCACCAACTCCGACTGGGAACGAGAACAAAAATGTGGTTGCCACAACCATAACGGTCCCCCAAATCGCTGTGCGTACGCCGGCCAATTCAGCCTCACTACTTTGCGGATTAAACAAAAAGTCTCGGTTTAGCCATGATTTAAACTCTACAATCGCATCCGGATATTTGGCCGAGGCTCGGTTAACAATCTCTTGCTGTTTAAAAAGCGAGTCATAAAGGGGCCAAGTTTCTTGCACCTGCGGTACGATAATTTCTTGCTCAATCACATCAAACAGGTTGTCACGATCACGAGCACCCAGAGAACAGCCGGTTGGTGGCTCGTCAGATGCACAAGCTGTGGTAAATGCGCTTTCGCTGTCAAAAATAAAGCCATCGGCCAAAAACCGCTGATCACGCTCAAGCGCCCGGCCGCGGCCGCGACCTAATTTATCACGAATGATGTCAGCATAAGCGGCTGTCGGCAGATTCTCGAGGGCGATATCGCTAAAGATTCGCGCGCTTAAAAAGTTAAGCGATCCACTGCCTGCACTCGGCACAGAGCGCACGATTGGAAGCGCTGGATAGGACGGGTCGATCTCGTCCCAAAAGTTCATGGCGGTGAAAATTAGGCTCAACTCATTCCAGCTCACGCTTTCTAAAAAGTCGAGAGATGGGTTGCTTACTACCGCCAAGGCATCTAGCCCAACCGCGATTTCTACCGGATTAATCCGATTGCGTTGACAGGCAGAGGCTTCGGCCGCTGTCATCGGCCGACTCGCATTCAGCACCTGAATGTCACCGGCGCAAAACGCCTCAATCCCGGCGGTGGAGCCGATTTGCTCGATACCGATGTCACCGTTGAATCCGGCTTGTCTAAAATCAACCAGCATCTGCCGAGAGAGCGGGTACAAGCTTGAGCTACCTGACAAAGCTAAATCACCTGTCACGGAGTCAGCCGTTTGTGGGCTACCGGCAAGTTTGTTAATTAAGCTAATCTGATCCGCAACTAGCGTTTCATCAGCCGGGAAATATCCCATTTCGCCAACGACTAAATTGGCGTTTTCAAGATAAAAGCGGAAATACTCAGCCACGGCCGGTTCACTTTGGAGTGTATCGAGCGCAGTATAAATATAGAGCGGCCGTACAAATGGGTAACTCCCATCTGCCACTGTTTCGGCCGTGGGGAACTGTCCATCTACCGCAATCAGCCGCAACTCATCCGCATTAGCCTGATAATGGGCGTGGCCGATAAAGCCGATCGCAGAATCGTTATCAATGATGCCGTTGGCCAAATCACCGTGATCTGCACTAACAAGTGTGTTTGGCATATTGACCATCGTGTTCTCTTGATAATCAATTACCAGAGAGTGCGGGTCAATCTCGTTCTCAACCGCTACCAGCCCAAATGCATCATTAATGATATTGAGCATGAGCACGATGAGCACCAAAATGGCAACAAATAGCGACATGAGAAACACGCCGCGCCAAATGCTTCCGGTCCGTTTACGGTAATCAATAAACTTTTGTAGCTCATCGTCTACCGGGTAAAGATTTTCGTAGTTTTCCATTAGTCGTACACCTCACGGAAGCGTTCAACGATTCGTCTGCTGACAATATTGAGGGTGAGGGTGATCAAAAATAAAACCAGTCCAATCGCAAAAATCGAGTTGTAATCGATGGAGTTATAGCTTAGGTCACCACCAGAGATACGGACAATGTGTCCCGTCATTGTTTCGGCCGATTGCAGTGGGTTAAACGGTGTGCGGCCAAAATTTGTAAAAACCTGGCTCCATTCAAAGTTACGCGGTCCAGCTCCGGCCGCGACCGCCACAACCATCGTTTCACCAATCGCGCGCGAGATAGCGACTACAAACGCCGCCGTCACACCAGACAAAGCCGCTGGAAGAACAACGCGTAAGGCGGTCTCCAGTTTTGTCGCACCTAATCCGTAGGACGCGTTGCGCAAGCTTTGCGGCACCGCGTGGAGTGCATCTTCACTCATTGAGCTAACGAGCGGAATGATCAAAACACCGACCACAATCCCGGCCGAAAGCGTGTTAAACACCTGGATATTATCGCCAAAGAACGCCCGCTCTAAAAACGGGGTCATGAAGGTTAGCGCAAAGTAGCCGTACACAACGGTGGGGATTCCGGCTAAAACTTCGAGAATCGGCTTGATAATGCTTCGGGTTCTATCGGAAGCATATTCGCTCAGATAAATGGCGCTTGCTAGGCCCAGAGGGAGCGCAACAATCATCGAAATGACGCTAATCATCAGCGTAGACAAGATGAGGGGCCACATGCCGAACTGTTGCAGACGAGGTTGCCAGCGTGAGCCGGTAAACACTTCTCGGAACGGCACACGCACAGATTTTTCTATTTCTTCGTCGGCCGCATGGCTCCCAATTTCGGTCCCATCGATGCCGCGATCAACGGTAATTGATAATCCATCAACTGCCGTGATTTGCATGAGCTCTTCGTCGATGCGTACGATTTGGCCAACTTCTAGTGTGGAACCAGAAGCGGTAGTCTCAAACGTGGTATCGGCCGAGCCAATGTCTGTTGCAATTGATTTGTTGGTGATTTCAAAGACTTCCCGAGTAAAAAAACTGATCGATTCATTGAGCAGAATGATCACAATTCCAATCGTTGTGAATACCGATAGGATTCCGCAAGCTACCAATGTCCCTTGAATCAGGGTTTCATGCCATTTCGTTTTTTTTCTCAGACTCAGTGCGACATCTTCCGCCCCTTCGATGTCGTGGGTTGGGGAACTAATCATTATTTCTCCAGCCATAATTCCTCCATCAACATGTGCCACCGAATGTTGGCATCATGACGATTGGGTCTTTGGCTTTATTGTGTTTAGAAACGTGAGATTTGGGATTTCCAACTTTTATTTTACTTGCTTTTTTGTAAACGAAAATCCGCATAACTACTCTCTTTCTAAATCCATTTAAAGCCATTTGTACAACAAAGGCTTCAGAAGTCTTCGTAACTTCTGAAGCCTATGAGTCTAAGACCTACTGTCCCATTGCATCCGCTAAATCATTGGCGGCTGTGTCCAATACATCTGCATTAGCTGGGAAATACCCTACATCGCCGATCTCTCGGTTTACGTTTTGCATCAAGAAGCTCAAGAACTGTCCCACCTGTGGTTTCTCAGTGATGATCCCTGCATCCGAGTAGATCAACAGCGGCCGAGACAATGGGTATGCGGCCGCATCTACGTTTTCTTGATTGGCTTCTACGCCATCGATAGCCAAAATCTTTAATGCATCTGCATTTTCCTGATAATAGGCGTATCCGAAGAACGTAACTGCGTAAGGTGAATCAACCACTCCGGTTACCAGCACGTTATCATCTTCTGATAACTCAGTGTTGCTGGCGGCCAAGATCGGCTCTGTGTTCTCGTCAAACACCTCTTCTACAAAAAAGTCGAAGGTGCCAGAGTCGGTACCCGGAATGTAGCGTAAGATTGGCTCTGCCGGATAATCAGGATTTACATCGGCCCATGTTTCGGCCGTTGAGAAAATCGCGGCCAGCTCTTCATGGGTTGCGCCGGTCAAGAAATCATTCTCGGCGGAAACAACAACGGCTAAAGCGTCCGTTCCGATGCGGAATTCGATTGGTGTTCGGCCGATCGCGGCACACGCTTCAATCTCACCATCTTTAATCGCACGGCTAGCACCAGAGATGTCTGACTCACCCGCTTCGCAGAAGCGCTCAAAGCCACCACCAGAACCGATGCTGTCGTAGGTCACTAAGTCACCAAAGCCTTCGTTTTCAAATACTTCGATCATCCGCTCAGCTAGTGGAAATACGGTTGATGAACCAGCGATCACGATATCGCCACTAACTTCAAGCGGATCAACCTCAGAAAGTCTAGCCAGTCCGGCCGCACCTTCATCCATCATCGCTTCGCTTTCGCCCATTGCTTCACCATTCATAGCGGCGAGCAAATCAGCTTTTGCACCGTCCAAAACCTCGCTATTGGCTGGGAAATAACCTACATCGCCAATTTCTCGGTTTACGTTTTGCATCAAAAAGCTCAAGAACTGTCCAACCTGCGGTTTTTCAGTGATGATGCCGGCATCAGAGTAGATTAACAGCGGCCGAGACAACGGGTATGCGGCCGCATCTACGTTTTCTTGATTGGCTTCGATCCCATCGATATCTAAGATTTTTAGAACGTCTGCATTTTCTTGGTAATAGGCATATCCAAAGAACGTGATTGCGTAAGGTGA
>JAHDGV010000171.1:6427-10901 GCA_020631655.1 Chloroflexota bacterium
ATTGGTGTCCGGCCGATTGCGGCACACGCTTCGATCTCCCCATCTTTAATCGCACGGCTAGCACCAGAAATGTCTGACTCGCCAGCTTCGCAGAAGCGTTCAAAGCCACCACCAGAACCGATGCTGTCATAAGTAACTAAGTCACCAAATCCTTCGTTTTCAAATACTTCGATCATCCGCTCCGCTAGTGGGAAAACGGTTGATGAACCGGCAATCACGATGTCGCCGCTTACAGCTAATGGATCAACTTCAGGCAGTTCAACCATACTTCCGGCCGAATCTGAGCTATCTGAAGCCATCTCCTCTACCTCAGTTTCTTCAACCGCAATCTCTTCAATCACTTCGGGATCAGTTTCTACATTTATGACATCCCTAACTTCACGTTCAGATTGTTCAACAATTTCAGCAGGGCTTTCGTCTGCCCCACAAGCGACTAAAAACAGGCTCAAAAGCAAGAGCACTACGGCAAAAACAGTGTGTTTATTTCGCATCTTTTCTCCAAGTTATCCTTTAACAATATTCAGTGATTTTTCCTACCCAGACACCATTACACTCAGCATCAAGAAAAATCCTGAGTTGTTAGCCAATCTTTTGTTATCTGTTTTAAGGTTGGGGGGTGAACGAGTTGGATCACTTCACAATAAACTGTACCGTTCCATAATTAACGAAGTTTCGTTAATCGTTTAACGGCCGGATAAAGTTGTGTTAACAGTTTGTTAAGAGCAGGCGATCACCAGAGGTAGGCAATGGTACAGCTTTGTACAAACTCCCTCTTACATCCCTAAATTTGTGACTTAAAATAATCTATTAGCGCCTGTGGGCTCCCCTTAAATTTCTCCCAATCTTGCTCCCCAGAAGCGATAGCGATCAGCAGATCTGACAGCATCTGATTGGCAGGCGTTTTAACACCAACATCGGCTCCATGCTGTGCCACGGCCCCATTATGAAAAACCACTTCGCTTTTGCTTTTGCCACCGGCCAAATCCAAATTAAAGGATGGCATTTTGTCTCCACGGCCGCGGCTCACCTGCCGTGTCAAGATCGGCTTCAGCAGAAAATCAGGCAGCCATTTCAAAACAGTTGCCAATGTTTTTGACGACGATCCTGGCAGATTAATAATCTCAATCCCTTTGGCCCGCATGACAGCAACCACCTCTTGTAGCATCTGCTTCTCGATTTTATAGATGGCTCGATTAGCGTACAGCTCCCCCGGCCGGGTGTTGGTGATGGCAGATGTCGCGTTCCCTACCATGTTCACCAGCGCTTTTGACCATTTGAGCGATTCGTAATCTGCAACGCCCAGCGCCTCGATTCCGGCCGATTGAAACAGCTCAACAATCTCAAGATAGCGATCTGACCCGTCGGGGCTGGCAAAGGCAACGCCGCGATTGGCCCGCTCTTCAACGATATCGTCGTTGCGGTCGAAGCTAACCGGGGTTGTGAGCGATCCGGCCGTCAAACCAGATTTACCAACTAGCTCAACCACCGGCTTTTCAGCGTCGATGCCGTTTTGCATGGTGATGATCTCTGGCAAATTATCTGAATATTTCTCCATCTCGGCTACCGCCGCCGCCACATCGTAGCTTTTCATGGCGAGCAAGATCGCATCAAACGTAAACCCCTGCTCAACGGCAAACCCCATCGCCGCAGAAAAGCTGGTCAAAGCAGCCGGTTTCACAGCGATTGGACCCGCATCATGCCGGTTAGGCCGATGAATGGTTAACCCATTTTCATTGATGTGTTTTGCCCCGGAGCGAGTAACCAGCACAACCTGATGACCCGCTTGAGCCAAGTTGCCGCCCAAATATCGGCCGACCGCCCCTGCGCCAAAGACTAGAATGTTCATCGTTGCACCTGCCTGCGAGCGATTAATCGCTCGGTTAAAACAGGAAACCCGATAAATCGGGTTAGGCATGCATCAGCCCGATTCATCGGGCTTTTTATTTTAACTGTGGGATTCATCCTACAGGTGTTCATCCTAAAACAGACCCCACAAACTCCGGCCGACCATTAATAAAGTTCAGTGGCTCCGTCCGCTTTTTTCCTTCAAGCTGAATCTCATCCAGCCGAATCAAACCGTCACCCGTCACCACAACAATGTCGTCTTCAATTCGCAACACCGTTCCGGCCGGTTTGGCAGGATGGTCTATCGCCATCTTAGACATCCCCTTAATTTTCAAATTTTTACCATCCCACTCGGTAAAACTGCCCGGCCACGGGGTCATCGCCCGGTGTCGACGTTCAATCATGTCGGCCGATTGGCTCCAATCGATTTCCCCATCGCTTTTTTCGATTTTGGGTGCATACGTCACACCCTCATCCGGCTGTTGCACCGGCCGGATGTCATCAGCCGCGATGGCGGGCAAATGTTTTAGCAACATGTCGTATCCCATCTGAGCCAGCTTGTCATGCAGGGTAGATGCGGTTTCGGCCGGATCGATATCAAACGCCTCCACAAACAGCATGTCCCCCGTATCAAGCCCCACATCCATCTGCATCAGCGTCACACCGGTCTGGGCATCACCACCCAGCAGTGCCGCCTGAATCGGGGCAGCACCTCGCCAGCGTGGCAATAGCGAAGCATGCACGTTGACACATCCCAAACGGGGCAGGTCGAGGACGTGCGGCCGCAAAATCTGCCCAAAAGCGGTCACAACAATCAGGTCAGGGGCCCACTCTCGAATTTGCTCGGCCGATTCATACTTACGCAACGATTTGGGCTGGAACACCGGGATATCGGCCATTTCGGCCGCAACTTTAACCGGCGGTGGCTTGAGTCTGTTCCCGCGCCCGGCCGGCCGGTCTGGCTGCGTCACAACACCAACCACATCGGTCACATCGCTGTCTATGCAAGCTTGTAGGGATGGAACCGCAAAGTCTGGGGTTCCCATAAAAACAAGCTTTATTTTGCCTACCGGCTTTGTTTCTTCCATATATTCCTAACCAAATTTAAACGGATTTTTTAGGTCGGGTGTAAAGTATGCAGAACTTTTGCAAGAGATGATACGTACTATTTTTATATGCAACGAATCATCATCCCATCCTTCATCTCACTTTTCACCGTTTTGCTTGCCCCAATTTTGGTTCCAGCCGTTTATATCACCAAACGTCTAAAACAAAGTCGAATCACCCACGAGGTCTCGCATCGAGACTGCTCTAACTGTGGAAATCATTTGGGAATAGATTCAGCTACACGTGCGGCCGAGCAATTTAAAAACATGGTCCAGGAATTTAAGAGTAAATATCCATCCATGCGCATCAACTTCGGCCGACCGTTTGCCGCCATCTGCACCCACTGCGATTGCCATTACGATTATGATCCGGTTGAGAAGACCATCGTTCCAAAGCCTGCACTAGCCTAGCAAAAAGTAGCAATAACGGGAGCCTACGCCCAAGCCAGCAAATTTTACCCCGTCACTCCAGCCTAAAACCAACATGTTGCCCGATTCCTCTAAATCTAAGAGACTCGAGCAATGGACGATCTAATCAAATTTTGGAAAGAAGAAGAGAAAGTGCCGGTTGAAGGTTGGGTTTTCCCCCATACCGAAGAACGAGTAATCGAGGAAGATCCTCCTTGGGACTACATGGCACGTGCGAGAGAGTTATTGGCTGACTCGACGTCAGTATGTGATTTGGAGACCGGCGGTGCTGAGCGGTTGCTTGAAATGCGAGATGTTTGGCCACCCAAAGTTGTGGCGCTCGAAGCTTACCCGCCCAATGTTAAATTGGCCCACGAACGATTAGAACCACTCGGGGCTTCTTTGATCGATGCCAAAACAGGCACCAACCTGCCGATTCCACTTGAGGATGAAAGTTTTGAATTGATCTTAAACCGCCACTCTGGCTTTAATCCGGCCGAGCTTTTTCGCGTGCTCAAACCGGGCGGCACCTTTTACACGCAACAGGTACACGGCTGGATGATTCACGATCTGCTCTGGGCCTTTGATGCCCCCTTACCTTGGCCGGAAGCGGTGCCGGAGGTCAACGTGCCACTGTTAAAACGGGCCGGATTTGAAATTGTGGATGCACAAGATTGGACCGGCAAAATCACCTTCACCGATGTGGGCGCCATCGTTTATTACTTAACCACTGTACCGTGGATGGTTCGGGACTTTTCAGTAGATTCCCATCTTGATTATTTGATTGCGTTACAAAAGCGGATTGAGGTAGAGGGGACCCTAAAATTCGACACTAAAAAATACATGATCGAAGCGTACAAGCCAATTTAACTTCTTTGAGCATCTTGCTCGGTAAATAAACAAAGTTTGTGTGCAGTTGCAAGCCCGACTTCGACAAGCTCAGTCTACACCATAATAGGGTAAGCTGAGCGTCGCTACGCTCACATGAAGAACTTCGTTCTTCCAAAGCCAATTTATTGGCACAGCTTGATCGAAGCTGGGTTTGCAAATATATCAGACTTACGTTTACGAACAGCCTCGTTCAAGATGAATAAGCCCACTTCTTGGCTCTAACT
>JAHDGV010000826.1 GCA_020631655.1 Chloroflexota bacterium
CGGCCCATCCATCTGCTGAACTCGGAATCGAAATAGCGGGCCGTGCTCAAGCGAAAAATCTACCAGATTTGGCACGTAGGATCCGTTGTTGATTTCTTCCCAATCGTATTGAAACTCAGGTAATTGATTAAATTGTTCGTGCGTCATATGTCCATCCTTTTGCATTAGCCCAAACATCTTAGCGGATGAAACAAAATCACTCAACCATTTTTTATGACATGCAGGTGTGAGAATTTTTAGTCAGAGCAAGTAATTATTCAGCAGGTCGAAAATCGACCCTCCCCTAACCCCTCCCGGTGGGAGGGGGACAAGTTCCTCCCCCCTCGGGGGAGGTTAGGTGGGGGCAACGGTACATCAGCTGAACAGATACCAACACAAAACAACAACTTACTCAACTAGCGTCACCGTTGTCCCAATCCCAGTATCTTGAAGCAAAATCGCAATCTGATCATCTTCCCTGAAAAATTGGAGGTCGTTTGCATAGGTATCTAGCCGCTCAGATGGGATGAGTTGCCAACCGGCGTCCAGCATTCGAACAACGTAGAAAATGCTCACTTGGGGCAATGGCAGGTCCGTATCATACATAACTGGAAATTCAGAGCTAGTCTCCTCTTCTTCAGCTTCCTCAGCCTCTTCCCCCTCTTCCAGCAGTGGTTTATCGATTACCACCCAGCGGTTGCCATAGCTCGTGGTAGGCAAATCTCTGACCAGTTCCAGCACCGGCTCAATTTCAAAGATTACAATCGACGTGTGGCCCAATCCCGGATTTTCCCAGATGTTAATCTGCACCCGCTCAAAGTTTTTCTCAAACTGAACTTCCCCATGCCCTTCACCCACTTCGCCTAAATCGTAATTGTCCCAACGGAAATAGGTCATCCGGTCAATGTAAAACTCCAGCGCTTCATCGGCCGGTTTTGAACTGGTGTACCACAAGCCGCCGCTAATTTCCCTAAATCCGGTCCCATCGTCTAAAAGCGGATAGATCGTTTCAGGCGCACTGGTCGAGCCGGTGACAGGCGGTACCGGCGTGGGTGTTGCAGTTGGGTCTGAATTGGCCCGGTTGACCGCCACGGCCGTCACAATCTCAATAATGTCTGCACGGGGCTGATCTGGAACCGGCGTTGGGCTCGGCCGTTCTTTGGTTGGCACAGAGGTAACCACAGGGATTGCGGCCAATTCAGCTTCAGCTTGGTTAACACCGGTAACATCTAGCAGGCAACCAGAGCCGATCATCAAAACAAAAAGTGATACGAGCAACAGCACGCGGCCGTTGTTGGGAGAAGAAGATAATCGGAAGAAATTCATAAAGAGTTATTGATAATAATCAGTGCAATTGGCCCAAGAGCGGGTAAACTTTCCACTTGATCATGGGAAAACAAATGGAAAGAAAAACCGAGCTTTTCTTATTAATTCTGCTAATAATCATCACCTTGGGCCTGCGCCTGTGGCAATTAGATGGTGTTCCCCCCGGCTGGAGGGATGACGAGTTAATAAACTCACTGGTTATTTCACAGCACACGCTCGATGGAGACATCCGTCCCTACTACGCCGATGCTTCAGGACATGAAGGACTATATCATATTCTGAATGCCCCATTTTTAGCCCTGTTTGGGCCAACTGCGGCCGGCATCAGATTATTGTCCGTCATTTTAGGGACAATAACTATCATTTCCACTTACTTTCTCACCTGCCAACTATTCGGCAAAAAGCATCAAGCGGCCGCCTTCAT
>JAHDGV010000827.1 GCA_020631655.1 Chloroflexota bacterium
TTAGTTGATGCTGTATCCACCGATGAGGAAGCGGGAGATGGGAAAATCGCCCGAATCGATGGCATTAAGCTACCCCAAGGTCAGTTTAGGCTTCAGGCTAATGTTGAATCGGCTGGGATATTGGTGCCGAATGTCGTTGATATTCCTTTTTTACAGGTGATTTGATTTGTTTAGACGTGCCACCGGCGCCGTCCTCTACAAGTTTGAATCATGTAGAGACGGCCCGCTGGGGCGTCTCAATTAAACATCAAGCGGCTCACGATGTTTGATCTTCTCGATTAATGCGATTGTCTCGGCCGAAGGTGGCACACCCAACTCATGCTCAAGTGTGGTCAAACAGGTGTGATATTGCCGAATGGCTAGATTAATCTGCCCCACTTTTGCGTAGCAAATCATCAATCGCTGGTGGATTTCTTCTAGCGCACTATCGATATTCAAGAGCTTTTTGCACAAGGGGATGCAGAGCTTAAAGTTTTTTGCTTTTAAATAGTGCTCACACATCAGGTAGACTAAATCAACCCACTCGTCTTGCAGATCCTGCCTAAATGGGATCACCCAATCTTCATATCGATCTTCTTCTAAAAACTCACCGTTGTACAGCTCATCGGCCGTGTGGAACGCCTCAAGCGCCTGTTCTGTTTGCCCCCGCTGATAGAGAAATTTCCCTTTGTTTACTAGGTCTTGAAAAATTTCAACATCGAGCCAAATATCGATGTTGGGGTTGAGCTGGTAGCTGTCGTCGCTGTACAGCAGATGGGAGTAGTCGGGGTTGCCGTTGCGTAGTGCTTTGCGAATACCGTAAATCACTACGTTCAAGTTGTTCCGGGCCGATTCAAGATCAGAGTCAGGCCAAAACTTATCCATCAACACCTCTTTTGCAATCGGCCGACTCCGATTCAAAACCAAATACTTTAAAATCGACTTTCCTTTTTGGCTCGGCCATTTTTCCAACAGCTTTCCATTTTGTAGTAGCTCGAACGATCCCAACATAGACACTTGCCAGCGGTAGGGCGGGTTGGCAGATGAGCCAATCCGATTTGGCTGGTGCAAGCCGTTTTCCCCGTTGGGGGTAAGAGATAATGTTTGTGACAAAGATTGGGTTAGCTCCCCCAGCTGACCGAGCAAAACATCCCGTTTATCCACGGCCGAATCATACGCGGTTTTGTAGTTTTCGATTTTGTCCTCTGCTTCACAAATGTTGCTGACAATCGTCTTTAGCATGGTGCGTAAAAGCACCAGTGTTGGGTCTGACTGGTTGGACAACTCTTTGTCGAGCAGGTTTAGGGATTGGGCAAATGCCCCTTTTTCAAGCGAATGAAAAATGGGGGCCCAATACTCATCATTGGATGAAGGAGCAGGCATGTGTTCCAATCTAAATTTAAAAACAGCAAAAAGTAGATCGAGACTTGATAGCAAAATATCGCTATCAAGGTCACAAATGATTTATTTGTGGTGAGATTTGTTGAAGATTGTTATTGTAGGGTTCTCTGCAATCTCGGTGTGTAGGGTTAGACTCCGTTTGTTCGTTGCTCTCTTGTTTCTGCTTTCACAAGCATAGTCGATGCGGTTTGAAAAATCCAGTAAAAATTGAACGATTCTCAGCTCACACACAATCCATTATCGTAATTTTATTAACGGTGAGAGGTTTTTAGCAATATTGAGGAGATGAAATGGAAATAACCCTTGAAATCGGCAAAAAGAAAGTCTGTGCCATGGCCAACGATTACCC
>JAHDGV010000828.1 GCA_020631655.1 Chloroflexota bacterium
CGGTACAAATGGGGCAAATAACATGCAGGATTCCTTGTTTTTGATTAATCGATGGAGATGTTATGAAGACAACCCGTAGGGGCTATGACATTCGCAACGGGGAACCTAAAATTGAAATCAACTTTCTGCGAATGTCTCGCCCCGGAATGGGGAAATTTAATTTAAATCGAATATTATTTGAATGCTTGGGGCGAGACATTCATAGCAACGTTTGCCATGACAACGACGGTTCAATATGAATGTCATAGCCCCTACGTGGGTGTTACCCAACCTGATCGATCAAAAAGGCGAGACGGAACGCATACTCCTTCAAATAATCATACCGGCCGCTGGCACCCCCGTGCCCAGCCCCCATATTCGTGTACAGATACAGCTGATTATCATCCGTTTTAGTCACGCGCAGTTTTGCCACCCATTTGGTTGGTTCCCAATATTGCACCCGCGGATCGTTATAGCCTGACGTAGCCAAAATCGCCGGATAATCTTTAGCCTCCACATTGTCATACGGCGAATAGCTGAGCATGTAGTCGTAGTATTCTTTCTCTTTAGGATTTCCCCATTCCCGGAACTCACCCGTTGTAAGCGGAATCGACTCATCCAGCATGGTGCTAACCACATCAACAAACGGTACGTCTGCGATGGCGGCCGCCATCATGTCAGGAGCTAGGTTAACCGTTGCTCCGATCAGCAAGCCACCGGCGCTACGCCCCCACACCGTCATTTTTTCGGGTGATGTGTACCCTTCAGCAATTAGATGCCGCCCGGCCGCAACAAAATCGGTAAACGTGTTCCGTTTTTTCAGCCACTTTCCATCTTCGTACCACTGTCGCCCCATCGTTTCACTGCCGCGCACATGGGCAATCGCACATACAAAACCACGATCAACCAAACTGACCCAGCGGCCGTTGAAATTTGGCTCCTGATTCACCCCGTACGAGCCGTATCCATACAACAAACAGGGGTTTTGCCCGTTCAGCTCTAATCCTTTTTGATACACCAACGAAATCGGCACCTGCGCCCCATCTTCAGCAGTGGCCCAGATGCGGGTCGTTTCATAGCGGGATGGGTCATACCCCGGCACCGGATCTTGTTTTAGTGTAACTCGCTCTCCACGGCCGAATTCGTACTCCATCACCGTGCTGGGTGTGGTCATCGAGCCATAGGTATACCGGAACCGGCCGGTTTTAAAATTTGGATTATTGCTAAACCCAACAGTGTAAACCGGCTCATCCATCGGAATTTCAGTTTGGTTACCGGTGGCAAACTCACGCACCACAAAGCGTTTTAGCCCATTTTCGCGCTCGAGAAGCACGATATGGCTATCAAAAATCGCGAAGCCTGCCAAACGCACTTCCGGCCGGTGCGGGATAAAATCGGTCCAGTTTTCGGGGCCAGGGGTTTCGGCCGGAAAAACAGACAATTTAAAATTGGTAGCCCCACCGCGATTGGTCAGCGCATACAGCTGGCCGTTCCGGTGCTCGACCCAATAATCAACCCCATTTTCGCGCGCCGCAACCAACGTTAGTGGGTTGGTTGGCTTATCCGCATCAACAAAGTAAACCTCAGATGTCTCGGCCGCATCAATCTCAATCAGCAGATATTTATCGTCTCGAGTTTTATCCAGCCCCACCCCAAACTCAACATCATCTTCCTGAAAAACGAGCGTTTCGCCTCGATCCTCATCCCCAAAACCAAAGCGCCAAATTTGAAAACTGCGCCACTCATCAT
>JAHDGV010000829.1 GCA_020631655.1 Chloroflexota bacterium
TGGCGATTTGATAGGCGATTGCCAAATCGGTTTCGTTTGATTCAGACTCGTGCCATGCCAACAGCTCATCTGCCACCGAAATGATCAGGTCATCAATCGGGAGATGGCCTAGCTCAAAAATTTTCTGGGCAAATTGGACGTACCGGGCGATATCAGTCAGATCTTCTTGCTTGGTGACACCGGTTGGCAACGCCTCAAGCATGGCGTCCCCGCCGTGCCCGGCCGGGTAAAAGAGCGATTCTGGCAAAATCACGCTGTTGAGCAACGTAATCAGGTGATCGGCCCGATCATCGTCCACATTAGCAAACGGATGATCGAGTTTAAACATCCCTTCCCAAAAGTTAGCGATGTTGGCCCGCTTGGTCGGCTCCGCCAGCAGGGCTAAGGCCGCGTGTAGCCCACCAGCAATCTCCCGCTCACGTGTGCCACCGCGCAACAAGTTGTCATAGGCGGTGTCGTTTTGATCAAAGATTTCAGCGATTTTGTGGCCAAAATCATTTGTCGGGACCAAAACGGCTATCGTCCGTTCAGGAAATTTTTCAACATATTTTTGAGCAAAAAAGGCGATCTTGGGAATTTCTTGATCTTCCCGATGCTCAAACACCTTAATGTTTAACCCGGCCAAATCATCAGGGGGATTGGGTCTCCCGTCACCCTCTGGTGCGGGCAACATCATTTGGTTGCGAAACGCATTTTTGCGCACTTCTAAAACGGGATGGGACTCAATCGTCCATCTAACCAGCTTGTTGGCCGCTTGGTAGATGCGTTCCGCACAGCGGCTACTGTGTGGCAGAGGCCTTCCCAAAACATCTTCCCGTTTTAAAAACGCATTAAAAAAGCGGGGATGCGCGGCCGTAAAGGTGCTCGTAATCGCCTGATTTGGGTCCCCCACCCGGACCCAGTTTCCGTCTGCGCCAGTCAAGCCATCCAGCAAAATTTCCTGCAACGGCACACTGTCTTGCGCTTCATCCTCAAGCACGTAAGGCCAGCGATGGCGCAACGACTCAACCACCTCAGGAGCGGAATCGATTAGCTCAGTTGCTTGCCAAATTAAGTCGTTAAAGTCCAAGGCTCCCTGGCTGTTCACAATCCGCTGGTAGTCTGCGTAGATCATGGCACACATGTAAACGAGGGGTGTAGACAGATCGGGATTCTGCTCAAAATCCTCTTCATCCAACTCATCCAGCTGTTCACTTGTATTTTGACGGATGCGGCTCAAAATGTCCCCCGGCCGATAGCGACCGTTTTTTGCTTCCCGGATAAAGGTATTCACCATTTTGTCCACAGTGCGCCGCCATTTATTTTGCCCATTCACCGAATCATCCGGTGCCATGCTGTGCCACTCTTCAGGATAGTTGGCCTTCCAATTGTCGATGGCTAATCCGCGAAAATGGGCCGACTGGGCATCGTCCAACACCAGCAGATCGTTTCCCCGATCACTGCTCCGAGCAGAACGGACAATTTCTAACCCCAAGCTGTGCAGGGTGCGCACATCGTACCCTTGATCGGCCGGTAAGCCTTGCTCTAGCAACAGCTCTCGAATCCGAGAACGGAAGGTGTCGACGCTGGCGTTCAGGTATGTGACTATGAGAATTTGCTGATTGGATGCGGGATCAATCCGGCCGTCGCTGATCAGCTTTGCCGCGAGACGGGTAAGCGTAAATGTTTTGCCGCTACCGGGGACAGCGGCCACAGCCATTTTGCCACTTTCGTAATTGAGAATTT
>JAHDGV010000172.1 GCA_020631655.1 Chloroflexota bacterium
TAGAAAACCCAATTGAGCTCAACAGATATAAACAAAATCCCGATCTGGTTAATTCGATGATCGAAGAGTTGTTGCGCTACACGAATCCGGTTCAGCACGGTGTGACTCGTTTTGCAACTGAGGACATTTGGGTCGGCGACAACCTAATCCGCAAAGGAGAAACGGTTTTGCTGTTTTTAGCGGCCGCCAATCGAGATGAAGCTGTTTTTGAAAACCCAAATCAGTTAGACATTGCGCGCAAACCAAACAAACATTTAGCATTTGGATTGGGTGCCCACTACTGCATTGGTGCTCCACTAGCGCGGATTGAAGCCAAATGGGCCTTCAACTTGCTATTCGAGCGGTTTCCTGACGTGGAGCTGGCGGTTCCGGCCGATGAGCTTGAATGGCGCGACTCAACCATTCTGCGTGGTTTAAAATCGCTACCCATCAAATTAAACGGCTAGGTTACCGGAGTTGGATCGGCGCCGATCAACAATCAACCCAGCAATCAAGCCAACAACAATCAGCAAGAGCATCACCATCCCAAAGTTTGGTTGCCCCTGCCCCATCACCACAAGGCTGAAAGCCGGAATGCCAAAAAGGACTGTATAGGCTATCAGAATGGCATTCCGGGGCCATGATGCCTCAAGAAATGAAGCAAAAAGAATGACAATTCCGCCCACTAGCCAACCCATCGTGCCAATATGAAATGACCCGCGCATCAGCGCAGCACTTTCGGCCGGTTGAATATTCAACCCCTGCACAATCGCATCCCCTTCGATCCCGTGATAGATCGCAACAACGATGGCACAGAGCCCTGCCACAATTAAAAAGATGTTTCTAGACATTTTGTTATCCTCCAAAGTACAAAGCTACTTCCACTCACCATACACAAATGTATGGACAGAGTAACAAGATGCCTCCGGCTTGTCAATACACTGCTGTATGGTAGACTGATAAACATGGACAGACTTACAAAAACAGAGTGGTTAGATCATGGACTTGAGGCTTTGGCCATGGATGGATTTACCGCCCTGAAGGCGGATAAACTCTCAAAATCTCTAGGGGTGTCTCGCGGGAGTTTTTACTGGCACTTCAAAAATCTGGCAGATTTCCACATGGGGGTGCTTGAAAGATGGCAAGAGCTAACGGTGGCACTCCCCATTTCTGATGTTGAGGCTTCCCCGGCAAATGATGGCTCCCGCATCGAGGCCTTGGTACAGCTGGCGGCCGGTGACTCATTAAAGGTAGAAAGAGCCGTGCGGGCGTGGGCGGAATCGAGCGACAGCGTCAAAAACGCGGTCAAACATGTAGACCAGATGCGGGTTGCTTATCTTCAACAGAGTTTAGGCGAGATGGGGCTGAGCCAAGAAAAAGCATCGGCCCGTGCCTATTTGATTTACTATGCGTTTCTGGGGCAGATGATTTTTTTCGATGAGATTTCGGCCGACAAACGGGAGCAAGTGATCGCAGAGCTAATTCAACTTAGCACGCAATAACCAATTAATACATCGGGTTACCATTAAGCGTTTCGGCCGGGATTTCTTGGATCGAATCCCAATGCTCAACGATCTTTCCGTTGTCATCAAAACGGAAAAAGTCCATCGTCACGTACTCATCCCCACCCGGCCAAGTTTGATGGGTATGCAAAGCCACCAAATCACCTTCAGCAATAGCTCGCACAAATTCGATTGACTTGCCGGGGTAGTCTCGGGCCATCTCAGTGAAATAGTCTATGAATGCCTGCTTCCCGTTTGCCACAAGCGGATTGTGCTGAATGTACTCAGCCCCCACGTAGGTTGCTACCGCTTTTTCAGGGTCTCCCAAGTAGGCGGTATTATAAAATGCGATCGCATTTTGTTTGTTTGCTTCTAAATCATGCTTAATGGTTTGGGTCATATCATCCTCATTTTGGCTAAATAATTTAAATAGTCTAAAACCTTATCTGCATAAGTAAATTTATCAACCGTTTTTGTCTGCTTTTGATTTCTTTTACTATTTTCTGCCAACATAGAGACACGTCTCAGATGTTACAATGAATCTAAGTGCCACCGCTTGACGTAGTGGACATTAAACACACATCTTGGAGAACAGGGAAATGCGCCAAATTTCAAAAATTGTTTGGATAACCTTTGCGTTAATACTCATTTTAGTTGCGGCCGGATGCACACCGCAATCGGCCCCACCAGAGCCAACACCAACTCAAGCGATCTTGGTACCTACAGTTGCACCAACAGAGGCAGAAGTTTTGCCAACGGCCGTGGCTGAACTAGCGACACAAACCCCATTGCCAACCAATACCCCTCAGCCTACTCCAACCACATTCGTAACAAATACACCCATCCCACCAACAGCATTGCCAACGGCAACGGCAACGGCTGTAGCTGAGCCGGACCAGCAAGAAGAAGAAAGGTTTACAGTTGTTGGGGTTGAATCAGATGACACCTTGAATGTTCGGGAAGGCGCTGGGGTTGATAGTGATGTTGTGGGCGAACTTCCCTATAACGCCACGGGGATTGAGCTGATTGGGGAGATTGTTTTGGTAGATGACTCCCCGTGGGGCGAGATCCAGTTTGAAGACATACGGGGCTGGGTTAACCGCAGTTTCATCGCTGTCCAAATTGGTGAACGGGGTGACGCGGCCGAAACGGCCCACGAAATCATCACCGCTTTGAAAGATCAAGATTACGAAACACTGGCCACTTTTGTGCATCCAGAAAAAGGGGTGCGCTTTTCTCCCTACACCTACGTGCGTGATGAACATTTGGTCTTCACAGCGGCCGAAGTCGCCGATTTTGCCAATAACGATGAGTTATATCGGTGGGGGATTTTTGATGGCACCGGTGATCCGATTGACATGACGGTTGAGGAATATTACGGCCGGTTTATTTATGATGTGAACTTCTTCCGGCCGCACAGCATCGGCTTTGATCAGTTTATTGGTTGGAGCAACACCATCAACAATCAGGCCGAATATTATCCAGACAGCAGTTTTGTTGAATACCATTTCCCCGGTTTTGAAGAAGACTTTGGTGGGATGGATTGGCGCAGTATGCGGCTCGTGATGGAGCAGGTTGACGGAGAATGGAAATTGATCGCCGTTGTCCACAGCGAATGGACGATTTAAATACTATCTATAAAGTAGGATCGTCCAACCACCCTCCATCACGCCCAAGCGCACTCGCAGCCGACATCAACTGCCCCACATGATGCGTTTCATGAAACTGTAAATAGGTCAGTCGGCCGCCGAGCGTCCAATCCCCGTAGCCCGTTTTGCGGGTCAAATCCTCTGTTCCTAACTCTCTCAAACCAGCCTCAAGTCGCTTTTGGCTCTCCGCAAAATCTGCCAACAATTTTTCGAGCCGCATCACATCCGGCCCATCGGACGTCACATTGGCTGATCCGTGCCGGTAGCGGACCCGCTGGTCCTCAGTCCAAACCGGTTCAAACGAGACATATTCAAATATCGAGGTTCTGGCTGAAATCATGTGGCCCAAAAGCCAGTTGATGCTGTTGCTATCTACAGCCAGCGGCTTCAGGCTGTCTTCATGGCTCAGTCCGGCCGTGTGTTTTTCGATAAGCTCTAAGTTAAATTTATAAAGGTTTGTCAGCATGTTTAAGTCAATCATTTGGCATCTCCTAATAGGTTTTCTACTCAAAGTTACCAAATCGCACAACCAAAAACACAATGCTTAAACTACGTTCCCCCTTTTTGCCGTTATCCTTTCCCCTTTAGCCTTTTAAAAACTTCTCGGCATCTTAAGCACATGTTGCGCCACATACGACAAAATCAAATTGGTTGAGATCGGTGCCACCTGATACAGCCTCGTCTCCCGAAACTTTCGCTCCACATCATATTCGGCCGCAAAGCCAAACCCACCGTACGTTTGCACCGCTACATTTGCCGCCTCCCAAGACGCATCGGCCGCCAATAGCTTTGACATGTTCGCTTCAGCCCCGCACGCTTGCCCCGAGTCAAACAAACGGCACGCTTCATACCGCATCAAGTCGGCCGCTCGAATGTGAATGTACGCCTGTGCAATTGGGAACTGAATTCCCTGATTCTGTCCGATCGGCCGACCAAACACCTCTCGCTCGCTGGCGTAGTTTTTGGCCCGCTCGACAAACCAATAACCATCACCGATGCACTCAGCCGCAATCAAGGCCCGTTCCGCATTCATCCCATCCAAAATATAGCGGAAGCCCATCCCTTCTTCCCCTATCAAACTGTCGGCCGGGATGCGCAGATTATCAAAATAGACCTGCGTGGTTTGATGATTCATCATCGTTTCAATTGGTTCAATGGTCACTCCTTGCCCCACCGCACTTTTTAAATCGATCAAGAAAACTGACAGGCCGTGTGTTCGTTTTTCAACCTCTTCTTTTGGCGTAGTGCGGGCAAGCAACATCATCAAATCTGAATGCTCCGCTCGTGAGGTCCAAATCTTTTGACCGTTCACAATGTAGCTGTCCCCATCTCGCACAGCTCGGGTTCGCAGACTGGTTGTGTCGGTCCCGGCATCCGGCTCGGTCACCCCAAACGCCTGCAAACGCAATTCGCCCGACGCAATCTTCGGCAGATATTGTGCTTTCTGCTCAGCCGATCCGTGCCGTAGCAAAGTCCCCATGATGTACATTTGGGCGTGACAGGCGGCCGCGTTTCCTCCGGATCGATGGATTTCTTCCAAAATGATCGATGCTTCGGTCAACCCGACCCCAATCCCCCCGTACTCTTCAGGGATCAAGGCGGCCAGATAACCGGCGGCCGTCATCGCCTTCACAAACTCAGTTGGATAAGCGGTATCGGCATCCAGCTTCCGCCAGTATTCATCAGGAAAGGTGGCACACAATTGCCGCACCCCGTTGCGTAAATCTTCGTGAAGATCGGTTAAATCATTCATATTTTGTTTGGATGTTGATTATGAAAAACTTGGATCAACCGCATACAGAACGTACGAGTTCTAACATTCCAAGCAATCACTTACTCAAGCAATCTTATACAAAAATACAAGTCTTCCCAATCTAAAGTTCAATGGTTAGCCTAATTGGCTCGCGGGATTTGGATCGTAAAAAGAGCGCCCTCATCACTACCATTTTCAGCCCTGATGGTTCCCCCCATCATTTCACAGTACTGCTTTGAAATCGCAAGCCCCAGCCCGGTCCCATCATATTTTCTGTTGAGTGAGTTATCGACCTGCTGAAAGGGCTCAAAAATTGAAGCCAATTTTTCGGCCGGGATCCCAATACCACTATCCTCAATCACAAAATCAACAAATGATTCAATATCATTCAACAACACCGATAAAGAAATAACGCCATTGTGGGTAAATTTCGCCGCATTGCTCAACACGTTAATCAGAACTTGCATCAGCTTATTCTGATCGGCTAAAACAGAAACGTTTTGAGGCGTTTGCACATCAACAACAAGCTGATTCCCAGATTTATTAACCATCGGCTGGCAAATACCTACTACTTTTTCGATAAGGCTGTGGATATCCACCTGCTCAATGTATACATCTTCCTCACCTGCCTCAACTTTAGAAATGTCTAAAACAGAATTGATCAACCTCAGCAAATGTCGCGCAGACTGACCAATTCGATCAATATCTTCCGGCATTTCATCGGTAATCAGCTCATCTAACAGGTCCTCTCGTGTAATTTCTGAGTAGCCAATAATGGCATTTAATGGGGTGCGGAGTTCATGACTCATCGTTGCCAAGAACGCAGATTTAGCATGATTCGCATTCTCAGCTTCTTGTAAAGCCGCCTCAAGATCAACCGTTTTTTGTGACACAAGTTGCTCTAAATGGGTTTGATAATTTTTCAATCGCTTTGTTTTATCCACCAAAGAGATCATGATCCGATCCATCACAATGGCAACGATGACAACGGTGGTTGTGATTGCCAATAGATCATCTACCCCGGCCAAGGCGATGTTATCACTGTTAACGAACCCTGTTTGCTCTTGAACATAGAATATCCCCACAAAAATTACCGTGAGAATCGTCATCAAGCCTAAGTGCCAACGACCCAAAAAAAAGCGAGAGAAAATGAGGGCAACAAAAACAATGTTCAGCAGTGTAGAGCGGACCCCTAGCCCCAAAAATGTTACAAGGCTAACTGCGATAAAGAAGAAGATCCATATAACCGTTCCGGCAACAACTTTAATATTTTTTGCTCTGTTCAGTGCTATAGACGCCCAAATCAAAAAACCGGCGTAGATGGTTAGCATACCAACAGCGGTCCAAAATCTCCCCCCGGGTAATTTCGTCTGCATATGTTCCAAGCCAAATTGGCTCCACTCATACCCATACCAACAGCAAAAAACCACAAAGCTCGTTGCAGAAACCCTCACGAGCCACTTTAAAGGGACAAGGTCAAATAAGCTCAATGAGTTAGCCTGATCGTTCTGTTGAGTAGCGTTAGAGCTAGAAAGATTCATACAGAAATAACGATAGTGAATCCCAAGAAAATTTGATTTGGGCAGTGGGGGAATTATATCAAACGCTATGCGCAAATTAGAAACATAATTGGTTAAAAATTAGTCAGAAAAACCGAAGTTCATAAAGAGCTTGTAGTACCCAGCTCCCACAAAGCTTGTTTTATAGGCTCTATTATTCTGAAAATGCTAATTTAGTTTCTCAACAATCGCATGAACCTTTTCGGCCGACGTCCGCCACACATCAAATTCAGATTCCCCATTTGGCCCCATATGCACCAGATGATTTTGAAACGCCATCTGGCTAGCAATTCGCTCTCTCACAGCTCCCCCTATATGCACTTCTTGCACACCCGTCTCAGCCACGAGCTGTGCCACATTGCCTGCATTGATGCCTACCGCCGGAAGCACGATCAGCCGATTTCCGGCCACAGCTTGCAATTGGTTTATCAACTCGCCCCCAGCCATTGCGCTCGAAGCCTGTCCAGAGGTTAAAACCCGATCTACGCCCAACTCAAGCAGTGTTTCCAACGCCTCGAACGGATCACGAGTCATATCAAACGCCCGGTGAAACGTAACGCTTAACGGCCGGTCACCTGATTTTGCCAGCTCAATCAAGGCGGCCGTTCGGCGTTTGTCCACTGTCCCATCAGAGTTGAGGCATCCCAACACAACCCCATCAGCTCCAGAGCCACACAGGTGAGCCACGTCCCGTTTCATGACTGCAAACTCAGCGTCAGAATACAGAAAGTCCCCACCCCGCGGCCGCACAATCACCATCAGGCCGACATCGATCTGCTGACGAGCCAGCTGGACCATGCCCCAAGATGGTGTTGTGCCACCTTGGGCTAAGTTATCACACAACTCAACCCGATCCGCGCCACCTTGCTGGGCGGCCACGGCCGAGTCAACGCTGTCGAGGCAGATTTCTACTTTGATAGCCAACTTTATCCCACAAAAAATGCATTTGGTTCCGGCAAAACTTGCCGTTTATCAATGCCTAGCTCCATCGCCGCATGATAAGGCCAATAGGGATCACGTAACAGCTCGCGGGCCAACAGAGCAAAATCAGCTTTCCCTTCAGCAATAATCGCTTCTGCATGGCTTGCCTCTGTTATGCCGCCCACCGCCATAGTGGCAATCCCGGCCTCAGCACGGATTTGATCCGCCAGCTCAATTTGGTCAGTGACCACACCAGATAGTGCGGTGCGCGATAGGGGTGTTGCCCCTCCGGCCGAACAGTCGATGATGTCAACACCAAGCTCTTTAAGCCAAATCGCAATCTGCACATTCTCACCAATTTGGTTTCCCTCAGCTACCCAATCTGAGGCAGAGAGACGCACTGCCAACGGCAAATTCTCCGGCCAAACTTCACGGACGGCCGCTACAGTTTCGCGCAGCATGCGGCTCCGGCCGTGCAAATCCCCCCCATACTCGTCGGTACGCGTGTTGACCAAAGGCGTACAAAAGCTGTGGAGCAGGTAACCATGTGCCGAGTGAATCTCAAGCAGCTCATAGCCAGCTTCTAACGACCGGACCGCCGCATCTGCAAACGCTTTTTGCACCCGTTTGATCTCGGCTAAATCCATCGCAACTGGAGCACGCCAAATTCGTGTATCGTCAAACGCCTGATCAGTTGGTCCGATATTCTGCCAGCCACCATCTTCAATTTTTAAGTGAGTACCGCCGTCCCACGGCCGGGCCGCACCCGCTTTGCGCCCTGCGTGTGCAATTTGGATCGCTGGAACAGCCCCATGCTGTTTTATAAATGCGTTGATGGGGATCAGCGGTTCAATCTGCCCATCTTCCCACAGGCCCGCACAGCCGGGGGTAATTCGCCCCTCTGGGCTAACCCCTGTCGCCTCAGCGATGATCAGTCCGGCCCCACCAACGGCGCGAGACCCTAAATGGACCATGTGCCAGTCGGTTGCGTAGCCGTTTTCAGAGCTGTATTGGCACATGGGTGACACCCCGATCCGATTGCGGAAGGTGACATCTTTAATTTTGAGTGGTGAAAATAATTGAGACATAGTCTTGAAGATTAATTGATTTTAGTTTGAAGATTTTTGTTTAAGCGTAACCGCTTGAAAATGAAGGCCCGGAGCCGAGGACGAAATTCGATGGGTGTGGAAATCGATAATCTGAAAATAATCGGAAAGCAGATCTTGCAAATCAGCATCGGTCCAGAAGGCATAAAACCGCTTGGGCTCATATGTGTCATCTGCCCAGATCTCCGCAAAGTCGATACCGCCATACAGTCCCAAGAAAAACAGCCCATTGGGTGCCAGAACCCGCTGAATTTCAGACAGCGCCGCCGACCATTCAGCCTTGGGCAGATGGAGCAAACAGTCCCATGACCAAACCGCATCAAAATGACCATCAGGGAACTCGAGAGCGGTCACATCCATTTGAATTGCTGTAAGCCCTTTTGCCTGTGATGCTTTCACATTTTCGGCCGCAAGGTCGATGCATGTCACCTCGACACCCTCATCAGCAAAGAATTTTCCGTCGATTCCGGTTGCGGCTCCAGCATCTAAAAGCGATTGATGCCCGGCCGATCGCAACCGTGCCAGAAACGCTTCTCGTTCATCTATTTGCCGCTTCCACAGGGTGCGCCCTTCACGCTCTGCCACGTTTTGATCATAGGCGAGCTGCAGGTTTTTACGGATATCATCGCTCATGGGCTAACTTTACAAGTGGAAACCTGATGGTGCAATCGATGCAAACGGTTTATACGGGTTCAAAAATCAACCAGGCAATCATTTCCCCTAATCACCAACTGGCCAAACAAAGTGGGGATTAAGCTGAAGGGCTCAACTATGTTAAGCCCCTCAGCCCTTCTCAATAATCGGCGATTCCCGTCAACTAAGCGGCCGGAGCATCGTACGAAAAACAGCCTTATGCTATATTCAGCGTCAGGAAAGGGATTTTAACAACCAGTAGTGTGACGGAGAAGCAAAATGCTTACGGATTTTCAGAAGACCAAGCTTCCGAACCTGTTCAACCTGTTTGACATGGATTCGGATGGAACGATTAATCAGAGGGATGTCGTTCGAATTGTTGATGCCTTTTCGATCAAAAGAGGGTGGCAAAACGGGGAGAAAGAGTACAAAGCGCTCTACAATCATTTTTTATATATTTGGGAAAATTTGCTAGAAGCGGCCGATAAAAATTCGGACGACCGGCTCACCCTAGAAGAGTTTTTGAGTTTTTATGGACACATCATCGAAAACGAAAAAGTATATACCCAAATGATTGAGGGGCTAGGGACGGCCGTTTTTAGTACCTTTGACACCAACAATGATGGAGCGATTTCACTAGAGGAATACCAAGATCTTTATCGGGTCGTAGGACTTGAATGCAGTTTTGCAACCGCTATTTTCGATCAGCTCGATCTTGATAAAAACGGCACAATTTCAATTTCTGAGCTTCTAGAGCTCATGGATCAATTTTTCAAGAGCCAAAACCAGCATTCACCCGGCAATTTCTTATTCGGTCCCATCGCCTAACTTTGCACCATCTGTCGATAGCGGTGTAACGCCTATGTAACGCCGTTTTTGCTAGATTAAATTCCATCAATCCAGCCAGCAACACAACATTTAACCAACTCCCATATCTAAATCCATAGGAGACACCTGATGTTAACTGATTTCCAAACTGCAAAAATCCCAAACCTTTTTAATATGTTCGACTCTGATAGCAGCGGCACCATGGAGCAGAGCGACATTGTCCGAATTATCGATGGGTGTGCGGCCCAACGTGGCTGGGCAAACACGAGTCCAGAATATCTAGAGTTCTACGACACGTTTTATGGTCTATGGATCGGGATGACAACTCTGGCTGATAAAAATCAGGATGATGTGATTCAACTCAACGAGTTTCTGAACTTTTTTGATGGGATCATGCAGGCTCCAGACAACTACAACATGGTTGTAAATGGGATCAGTAATGCGGTTTTTAGCACGTTTGATATAGACGATGATGGCAAATTGAGTTTGGCCGAATATATGGGCTTTTATCAAACCATCGGCCTAAAAACTGACTTAGCCAAAAGTGTGTATGGCAAACTTGACCTAAATTCGGACGGGTCAATTACGGTTGATGAATTAACTCAGCTTGTGGATCAGTTTTTTACCAGTCAGGATCCAAATGCGCCGGGAAATGAGTTCTTTGGGCCTGTGGCTTAAAAACCAAGTTTGAGTTCTATTGCGATCCCGACTTCGACAAGCTCAGTCTACACCATTATAGGGTAAGCTGAGCTTGTCGAAGCTGAGATCGCGTATTCTTAAAACCCCTAAAACACTATCAAAGTATAAAATTTTTTAGGCAACCTATCACCGGTTTTTACTTTCCGGCTCCGGCCGACTGATCCAGACAATCGCCGCAACCATGATGAGCGAGCCTACAATCTGCAATCCATTAGGAACCT
>JAHDGV010000830.1 GCA_020631655.1 Chloroflexota bacterium
TCTTCAATCACCTCGATGGCGGACTCCATCATCGCTTGGAGCGCATCCCGATCACCGTAATTCATGATCACCGTCAGCCGGCTCCGAATCGCATCGGCGCTGGTGGCGTTAAAAATCGCGAGTGGATCAACCGAATAGCCGCGCTCGGCCGTTTTTGCGGCCACTTTTTCGGCAAAGCCAATCCCATTGGCCCAGTCAGCCATCCCGTTGGTCAAATATTCAGACGTGAGCCACTGATGGTATCGCTCCTCTTCAATTAAAGTTGCCCCTTCTGGCGGCAACGGTGGTGAGATGAGGAAGCGCACCCCGACGTTGTAATTGGGTGGCGGAATAACAGCCTCTTCGGCCGTGAGTAGCACAATCCCTAAAACAACAGCGGCCGGAATAACCATAAACAGCCAGCGGCGGCGAAAAATTCTGAATAGTTGCGATAAGTTCATAGGTGTGATTGTAGCGTCTGTTTTGTAGTCTCCCCAACGGACAGTCTACCATTTGCAGACGATTTGCATCAGACTTACGAGGTTTTAAAAACCTCGTAAGTCTAACAAACTACCCAGCTAGCCTTTCAATGGCACGATTAAGCCGCGCAACAGTTTCATCTTTGCCCAGCGCCACAATCGACTCAAACAGAGGAGGGGACACTTTTTGACCCGTTATGGCCAAGCGTGCTGTGCCCAAGAACGGACCCGCCTTTTCATTTTCTGTGTGAATTTCCCCGATTGCCCTGAGCCGCTCAGAAATCCCAGCTACATTGAAATATTCATCATCCGTATCTGCAATAAAGTCACGAGCGGCCGTAAATGCGGCCAGTGCGGCCTCAGGCCCCATCTTTTTGTGGGTTAACTGTTCGGCCGTCAAATTCACCGTTTCATCCACCAGCAAATATTGAACCTGCTCATAAATGTCTGTTAGCCGCTTGAGCCGCATCCCCACCACAGGAGCCAAAACAGCGATCTGCTCTTGGGTAATCGGCAAATTATCCCGCTCAATAAACGGCATGATCTGCTCGGTCAACGCCTCGGGGGTCAGCTTCATGATGTACTGGTTGTTGATCCAATCAAGCTTTTCGTACGGCATTTTGGCCGCGGCCGGATTGATGTCTTCCAGCTCAAACCGCTCCATCGACTCTTCAGGGCCGAAAATCTCAACGTTATCCCCAAACGACCAACCGATGTTGGTTAAAAAGTTAATCAGGGCCGGTGGCAAATAGCCGTTCTCTTTAAACTCGCTCGTTTTAACCAGCACCAGCGTGTTCCCGTCTTGGAACGACTGGGTCCGTTTGCTCAGCTTTCCTTTACCAGATGGGTTGAGAATCACCGGCAGATGAGCAAATGCGGGCATTTCCCAGCCAAATGCTTCGTACAATTTTACATGGATGGGGGCCGTGTTGACCCACTCATCACCACGGGTGATGTGGGTGATTTCCATAAAGTGATCGTCGATCACAACGGCCAAATGGTACGTTGGCAGGCCGGTTGATTTAAAGATGACATAGTCGGTCAGCTGGCTATTTTCAAAGGTGATGTCCCCTCGAATCGCATCTGGAACAACGGTCTGGCCGTCTAAAGGCATTTTAAAGCGGATGACGTATGAGCGGCCGTCAGCTTCGAGCCGAGCCACTTCATCGGCCGAGATGTCACGATAGCGCCGATCGTATTCCGGCTGTTGTCCGGCCGCAATTTGGGCCTCGCGCATCTCTTTCAGCTCTTCGGCCGT
>JAHDGV010000831.1 GCA_020631655.1 Chloroflexota bacterium
ATTTAGTCGGCTCGGTTGACCATCCAAGTGGAAAAGCCGTGTAGGAAGGCTCGAAATTGATCCAGATGTTCGGCCGGGAATGCATATTTATCGACGGCCGTGTCCAGCACCTCGTCAAAACAGCGCAACCACTCTTGCCGCCCAGCCTCATCAATCACAAACGGCAGATGACGCGCTCGCAACATCGGTGGCCCGATTTGTTGATGGTATAGCGGGGGGCCGCCGAGTAGCCCGATAAAGAATAATCCAGATTTTTCGGCCGCGTGTTTTAGCTCAGCAGGCTCTTTGGGGAACATGTAAGCGATTTTTGATTGCCCCAATCGATCATAGACATCTTGCAACATCAGCATGATGTTTTCTTGCCCCATGGCCGGACAAATATCGTGGCTTGGGCCGGGGATGCGGGGTGGTCCGCCGGGTGGGACGTAAATTTCGCGGTCGCTCATGTGCAGTATGTTGGTGGTTAGCCCGCATCGCCATTCAGTAGGTCAGTGAATCAGTTACCGACCTACTGAATGCTGATTACCTATTAGATACGCGGAAGCACAATCTTCTGTTGTGCTTGGTATTTTCCTTTGCGGTCTGCGTACGATACATCGCAAGGCTCATCACCCTCGAAGAAAAGAACCTGAGCGATACCTTCATTGGCATATACTTTGGCTGGCAACGGGGTTGTGTTTGAAATTTCCAAGGTCACATACCCTTCCCATTCTGGTTCAAACGGGGTGACGTTAACGATCAAGCCGCAGCGTGCGTAGGTGCTTTTACCGATGCACATGGTTAAAACATTGCGCGGAATGCGGAAATATTCGTAGGTGCGGGCCAACACAAATGAGTTTGGCGGAATGATGCACACGTCCCCTTTAAAATCGATAAATGATTCTGGTACAAAGTTCTTGGGGTCAACAATGGCTGAGTGAACGTTGGTGAAAATCTTGAATTCATCGGTCACACGTACATCGTAGCCGTATGACGAAACGCCGTAAGAGATAATCCCTTCACGCACCTGATTTTCAACAAATGGCTCGATCATGCCGTGTTCGGTAGCCATTTTTTTAATCCAATTATCTGCTTTTAATCCCATGGTTCTCCTGTCTAAGGCTGCAAATTGCAGGATTGCAAGTTACAGGTTGCAATATGATTTTTTGTGACGATTGGGTTCGGGCGATTCGCAAAAACAGCTTGCCATGGAAACTACAATCGCTCCACAAAGCTATCGTCGGCCGATATTTTACACGCTTTACCGGCCGATTTGCGAATATCTTGTTGATTTACCAGCCGAGTCACATTCATCAACCCGCAACCATAATATTATTGGCCGCGCTATCAATCCCGTTCCCTCCGGTAGCGGCCGTTGCGTTGTCTTTGACCGTGCCAAAAATCTGAATGTGCTCGGCCGAGCCACCGACATAAAAGCCGTACCGTTGCCAGGTTCCTCGATCACTTTCATTTTTGTCATAGCTGCTGCAGCCAATCAGCTGAATACGACTCCCCCAAGGGATATGGAATCCATCGTGGGTTGCGGCCGGGGTATCCCCTTGCCAACTGTTCGAATCGGCGTGGCAGCTGGTGAGCGAGTTCGGTCCACTGCCGATATAAAAGCCGTGACCCGCATTGTCTTGAGCCACGCAGGCGCTATACACACCCCGCACCGATGAAATTTGCCATCCATTAAGATCTGCAAACCACGCTTTGCAATTGGTAAAGTGATTGTT
>JAHDGV010000173.1 GCA_020631655.1 Chloroflexota bacterium
TGGTGAACCATTTTTTCATGTTCAAGTCTTCGCCAGAAGCGATACGAGCTTCAACAACAGAAACGAAGCCAGGAGCTACGCTTGTGGTGTCGATTTCGCCAGCTAGAAGACCGGCAAACTCAGCTGATTGGTCAGCATAGACTTTGTAAATCCAGCTATCAACGTTTGGTGCACCGTTCCAGTAGTCTGGGTTAGCGTCTAGACGAACGAAGTCGTCAGGTACCCATTCGCCAAAGACAAATGGTCCGTTGGTTACGGTTGGAGCGGTGTTTTCTGGATTTTCAGGAATTGTTAGAGGATCGTTGTCGTAAACGTGTGCAGGAATTAGCCCTTGAGTTGCAACGTTAGCAGGGATAGTACAATCCACAGCTGTTAGGTTGAGTTGAAGGGTGCTATCGTCAAGAACTTCCCAGTCGGTAACGTTTGCGAAGTTTGAGCGACGTGGTGAAGCTACTTCTTCGGTGTTGATTGCATCGAACGTAAATGCTACGTCGTTGGCGGTAACGGGGGTTCCGTCAGACCAGCTGATGCCGTCATTGATGGTATAAGTTACTTGAAGACCATCTTCAGAAGTTTCCCATGTTGCAAAGTTAGGAATAACTGCACCTGAGAATGGATCTAGGGTAGCCATACCTTCAAACATACGGCCGTAATTGGTTGATGAAGCGTTGTCACTTCCCAAAACTGGGTTCAATGTGCTGATGTCTGCGAATGAAGACTCAACAATCTCACCACCTTGTGGGTCAGGAACTTCAGTAGCCTCAACGACGACGGTTACTTCAACCTCAACCATCTCGCCTTCAACTTCAACTTCTACTTCTTTAATTACTTCTACTTCTTCAATGACTGTTTCGGTAGTTACGCGGGTAACCTCTACCTCCACAACCTGCGGCTGACAAGCTGCCAGCAATGCTAATGACATAAGTGATGTCATTATCCAGAACGTACGTTTAATTGACATATTCATCTCCTCATTTACTATTTCTGGATTATTTTGGTCCAAATAGACACAAATTTTGGTCTCATGAAAGCTTCCCCCAATCAATTGATTTTTGAAGTATATTAAACCGCCGTTACGGGTGCAAACTATGCAAGGGTAAATCGTATGCTTTGCTAATTAGATGTGACTATGGCGTCTTGACCGGCTGTACCCCTTATGATAGACTGCATTATGTCAATCTGACTGCTAATCAGACACTAGCCAAAGTATTTATTGGAGTCCCATTTAATGATGTACAGACACAACTCAAAATTTGTAATTTTTGCAAGTGCATTGATCACTTTACTTCTTTTATCAGGGTGCGGTTTAAATGAAAGGAGCGCGGCATCAGACCCGCCTGTTGTTGCAGAGCCTTTGCAGAATGGGGACGCCAACAATGGTGAAGCTGTAGATCCAAATGCTGGCGGTGACCAACCGGCCGATACGACAAATACGGACGCCAATAATACTGATACGACAAATCAAGCTGGTGGTGAGGGCGCAACAGACACGGGTGAGCAAGCGGGAGGCGAAACGGCCGATCCAAATGCTGGTGGGGACACAAGTGGTGACCAATCTGCCGAGACCCCGCGTGAAGAAGATACACAGCCTGCTGACCAAGCGGCCGAACAGCAACCAGAACCCACTCCGATTCCTCCTGAGCCAACAGCAGTCCCAACAGCAGCTCCTGTAACTACGAACGGTGGGAAGCACACCGTTGCGGCCGGACAAACTCTATTCTCAATTGCTCAATCGTATGGTCTGTCAGTTCAAGAATTGGCGGCCGCTAACGGCATTGTGAATCCAAATGTGCTGTCAGTGGGTGAAGAGCTGGTTATTCCGGCCCCCGGAACCGTTGTTGTGCCTGAAACCGCATCTGTTCACATCGTACGCTACGGGGATACGATGTTTAACATCGCTCAGCGATATGGTCTGAGTGTGGAAGCGCTAGCGCTGCACAACAATATTTCGAACGTTAACCGGATTGACATTGGCCAAGAAATCAATATCCCAAGCAATTAATTTGATTGCCTGGCAAACTTTCGGCTTTAGATAATAATAAGAGGCCGCTGGAATCTTCCAGCGGCCTTTTTATTTACCCTCCCCGATAAATATTTTAGAAAACCATGTCTGACGATAAGAACCCAACTGAACAAGAAGCAAAAGAGCAAAAAGCAGAAACACCAACTGCAAAAGTTGAAGAGAGAAAAGTAGTTACGAAACATTCGATAAAGCTGAATGGGAAAAAAATAAATTACACGGCCGAGGCTGGTACCATCGTGATCTACGATGAAGAGGATAAAAAAGCGCCGCAACCGAAAGGGGAAATTTTCTATATCGCTTACACGGTTGATGATCCTAAAGAGAAAAAGAACCGGCCGATCACCTTTTCCTTTAATGGAGGACCAGGCTCCTCATCTGTGTGGATGCATTTGGGACTGCTTGGGCCACGCCGGGTGCCGATGAGTGATGACAATAATGAAATGATCCGGCCGCCGTACCAGGTTGAAGACAACGAGTTTTCAATCTTGGATCAGACTGATCTAGTTTTCATAGACCCAGTGGGGACTGGCTACAGTCGGCCGGTTGAAGGTGAAGAAGGGGGACAATTTTGGAACTTCACCAAAGATATTGAATCGGTTGGGGAATTTATTCGGATGTACACCACGCGCAATCAGCGTTGGTCATCGCCAAAATTTTTGATCGGGGAGAGCTACGGAACCACACGCGCGGCCGGGCTGTCAGGCTATCTGCAAAATCGCCACGGCATGTTTTTAAACGGAATCATGCTAGTTTCGGTTATTTTGAACTTCCAAACCGCCCGCTTTGAGCCGGGGAATGATCTACCTTATCCGCTGTTTTTGCCGACCTATGCAGCTACCGCGTGGTATCACAAAAAACTGCAGGCCCCGTATCAGTCGATGCCGCTGGACGAATTTTTGACCGAGGTGGCAGACTTTGCTGAGTCTGATTACACGGTGGCGCTGATGCGTGGTGCAAAAATGAGTGAGGATGAGCGTAGTTTTGTGATTCAGCGATTAGCCGCTTACACCGGTCTGTCTCCAACCTATTTAAAACAAACCAACATGCGGATCAATATCCACCGTTTCTGCCGTGAACTGTTGCGGGATGAAGCAAAATCGGTCGGCCGATTAGACAGCCGTTTGACAAGCTTTAACCGTGATGAGGCGGGTGAGACAAACGAATTTGATCCTGCGTTCCCGATTATCACCGGCGTTTACTCGGGTAGTTTGAACCAATATCTGCGCGAAGAATTGGAATTTGAATCAGACCTACCGTATGAGATTCTGAGTTTCAAAGTGTTCCCATCTTGGAAATACACCAAATTCATGAACTCCTATGTCAACACGGCCGAGACATTGCGGAGCGCTATGACGCAAAACCCCCATTTGCGGGTATTTGTGGCAAACGGATACTACGATCTTGCCACACCGTTTTTCGCCACTGAGTACACAATGAACCATTTGGGGTTAAAAGAGCATCTGTTGAAAAACATCACGATGTCTTACTATGAATCAGGGCATATGATGTACATCCATCCACCGTCATTGGCGAAGATGCGGGGTGACTTGATTGCGTTTTTGGCGGAGTCTGTATAGCAGGCTAAGCAGGCTACCGTTTGGTTTCACGTTTCACGATGGTTGAAACGGTGGTAATAAACTCGCTACCGAGTGGCGGTAGGCTGAATCCCGGCCGGGTAGCGAGAACCACATCCCACGGCCAGTTTAAATCTGCCACATCAATTGTTTGAAGTCCGGCCGCGTGGGCGACCCGTTCAGGGATGAAGGTCAGGGAGTCGGGCTGGGTCATCATCGGTAGGCCAATAGAGAGAGGGACCTTGATAAACGGCCGAGGGGAGTCGGCCAACTCTCGGTAACTGTTTATCCACGCTTCAAAAGCCGTGCCCCAGCGGGGCAGGATGATGCGCCAGTCCCAAATGTCTTCGATATCCACTTTGTTGTTTTGCACCGCCAGCGGGTGATCCGGGTGGGCCGCCACAACGATTCTGTCACGAATCCGCATCAGAATTTGAGTTTGTCGAATTAGATGTGGGAAAACGGCGGTAAAGACGATGTCAAGAACCCCATCTAACAAATGCTCAACCAAAAGGGATGAGTGACCTGTTTCTACAGACAGCTCTGAATGAGGGAACCGTGTGTTGAACAGCGTTACAACTTGGGGCATTAGGTAAGTAGAAACTGACATTGGGCATCCCACGTTCAGACGGCCGGTGAATCCGTCTTCTGCGATTTTGATCGCGCTTTCTCCAGCTTCAGCAACGCCAATAATGCGTTCTGCATAGGGCAAAAACGTTTTGCCGGTATCGGTCAGTTCGATGGGGCGTTTGCCTCGCTTAAACAGCGTAACTCCCAAATCGATTTCGAGCTGTTGTATGCGAGAGCTGAGAGAAGGTTGAGACAAATTTAGCCGTTCGGCCGCATGTGTGAAGCTCCCTTCTCGAACGACCGCTATAAATGCTTCTAGCTGTCGGAATTCCATAGAACAACTTTAGACAATTTTTGTTGATTCGCAAATTTTGATCGGCATAAAGCTTTGGTTTAGAGAATGAGGTTTTGGGCCAGTTGTAATAAGTTGGCCGTTTTCCCGTAAAAAACCTACCTTGAGCGGTACCCCAAATGATTTAAACTATTTTTTGCTGTATACTTTTCGTACTTATGTCAGAAGAAGATTTCCGGCCATCCGAGAGCTTTGTTCGCGCGATTAATGAGCAACTTAACCAATTTGATCTAGATCGAATTGTGAATATGCCCGTCAGTCGCTATTCGATCGAAGAGTTGACTGAAGCGTACAATGCCGCTCGGGCAGACTATGTCATACCGATGCCAATGTCGGCCGCCCAACTACAAGAATTCATTGAGATCTACGACATCAATCTTTCCGCTTCGTGCGTGGCGGTTGATACGGTTATGTCACGGATCGTGGGGTTGGGGCTGTTGGGATTGCGGTCTGGCCGGGCTTGGATTTCTCGTTTTGGTGTTTTGCCAAACTCACGCAAGCGGGGTGTCGGTAAATCTTTGATGGAGCAACTGATTAAATCTGCCAAGCAATACGGCGCCAGCGAAATTGCGATGGAGATGATCAGCACCTACGAAGACGGGATCGCATTGGCCGAAGAACTTGGGTTTGAAGCCAACCGGACATTTATCATCGGCCGTCGCCCGCCTGAAACCACCATCCACGGTGTGCCTAAAAAATTAAGAGGGGTAACCCACGTTCAAGGGAAAGAGGCTTTGGAATGGTTAAAAGATCGGAGCGGCCGGATGGACTGGCACAACGACATCATAACGTTCCAGCATATTTCTGAACGCTTAGAGGGGATCGATTATCAGGTTGATGCAGAATCTGGATTACAACACGGCCGGATTGTGTTTGAGGATCGTCGTTTGCAACTCAATCGGGTGAATGTGCAGGTTATCTCAGGGGATACGGTGCGTGTAACTGAAGGGGTGCTGAATCTTTTGCATGCTCTTTACCCCCGACGGGATGCCATCGTTGAAAATATTGACGTTCAAGACGAACGTTGGGCCGCGTACAAAGCTGTTGGCTATTTTGAGTCCTTCCGCCGCATCGAGTACATCAAAAAGCTATAACTTATTCGTTGCGTAAAACTGAGAGGGGGCAACTGACGGGTGGAGCCATCAGACCACTAAATCCATTGCTATTGGCCCAAATGCGTGCACGCACCTCATCATCATAATACGGTGGCGGTTGTAGATAGAGTCGCTGTGAGCTGTTTTCACGATTGCCGTTTACCACGCACTGATTGGGTGTGGGGGCTTCGGTTCCATCTTGTAGGGTCGGCTGGCTGATGTCTTGAGCCGCTTCGGCCGGTAATGGGAGGGTATTCAGGGTCCATGTACCGGGATTTGACGCTGGATCTGTCGGGTAGCCAAAGCGGCCGACGGTTCGGTAGGCGGTGTTGGCCAGCATCGGTTCTTCCCGCTCGGCCGTGCAGGATGTTGATCCAGCCCCACGTGGCAAACAGACGGTCTGATCGATGATGTTTCCCGGCCGTCCAAACGAGTACTCTGGGGCAAAGCCGTTATGCAAAAGGGATTCCGCAAATCGGCTGTTTAACTGAATTTCATCCATGATGGTGGCCCACATCGGTGCTGGGCCACTTAGGCCGGATGTATTGACCATCGGCTTGCTATCGCTGTTTCCCATCCAGACCCCCACCACAACGCCGGGGGTGTAACCAATGGTTAAATTGTCTCGAAAATCATTAGTCGTTCCGGTTTTGACCGCTACTGGGTAAGAGCGTTTGAGTGCGCTGTTGGCTCCCATCTGGGGTGTACGGGCTCGATTATCGCTCAGCATGTCGCTGATCAGCCAGGCCACAGAATTATCAACAACTTGGCTCGATACAGGCGGCCGTTTGTTGACATCGTACACAACTCGGCCCAGATTATCCTGAATCGCTAGCACTGAATTGAGTCGCGTATAGCGACCTCCGGCCGCGAGCGTGCCGTAAACGTGAGTCATCTCCAAAAGTGGGACCTCGCCGCCGCCTAAGGTTAACGAAAGTCCGTAGTAATCGGCCGGTTTGTTTAGGGATTGGAGCCCCATTTGGCGACCCGTTTGCATCACGGCCGGAATCCCCACATCCCGCGTAAGCTGTAAAGGAGGGATGTTGTAGCTGTTTGCCAGTGCATCTCGCATCAAAACGGGGCCAACAAAGCGGTCGTCATAATTTTTCGGCTTCATCGTCGTCCCATCGTTTAGCTGTAGCTCGATGGGTATGTCCCACAGAACGTCGGCCGGTCCCCAACCCTTTTGCATGGCTGTCACGTAAGTGATTGGTTTAAACGTACTGCCTGGCTGTCGGGGAGCCAACGCCATGTTTACTTGACCGTCAATCGCCTCGCTAAAGTAGTCTAGTGAGCCGACCATTGTCAGAATTTCGCTGGTACGAGGTTTTAAAATGACAACGGCCGCATTGCTTGCGTTGTGTCCCGGCCCCCATGTGGCTACCCGCTGGCGCGCCGCTTGCTCGGCCATTAACTGCATGTCGAGGTCCAAGGTTGTTACTACCTGCCAGCCACCTCGCTCTAGCGCCTGAGCTCCGTATTTCGCCTCGATCTGTTTTTGAACATAAAGCACAAAATGGGGGGCATTTTTTAACTGTAGTTCGTCGGCTGCTTTAAATTCAAACGGTTTGATGGCGATGTGCTCTAGTTTTGCCGCTACTGCAGTTGATGCATCGATCACCTCATCTTCTACCATTAAATCTAAGATGAAATGCTGGCGCTCAATAACGCCCAAATGGTTGGTATAGGGGTCCCAGACGGTTGGTGCTTGGGGGATGGCGGCCAGATAAGCGGCCTCGGCCAAGGTGATGTCAGCAACTGGCTTGCCAAAGTAGGTTTGGCTGGCGGCCGCGATGCCGTAGGCACGATTGCCGTAATAAATTTCGTTCAAGTAGAGGGCTAATATCTCCTCCTTGTGTTTGCGCGTAGTCAAAATTACCGACAGCAGAATCTCTTTTACTTTGCGATCATAAGCTGTTGCTACTCGATCTTCGTAATCAAAAACGACGTGACGCACTAATTGCTGAGTGATGGTCGAAGCGCCTACCGGCCGCCCTTCGTTCTGAGTGTTGGCCCACAGGGCGGCTCCAATTGCGGCCGGATCAACCCCGTAGTTCTCCCAAAATGTGTCGTCTTCAACGGCCACGGTGGCTTGCTTTATGTTTTCAGGGATTAGGTTCCACGTGAGCGCTTGGCGCTGTTCGGCCACTGGCAGTTCAAAAATCAATCGGCCGAATCGATCATAGAAGCGGGGGGTGCCACCGGCCGCAGATTCATAATTTTCAAGCTCAACAATCGCCGCTTCAAGCTCGCTCCCCAAAAAATACCAAAGTGATCCCAAAACGGTGATCAGAATAACAAGCCCAAAAATCGCACTCCACAGCAGAAAATCAAACAAACGGCCCCAAAACCCCTTTTGATTTTTGTTCTTTCTCTTGCTTTTGCGATTTCGTCTGCGTGAACTCGCAGGTTCATCTCTTCCTAAAAACTCATATTCAGGCATATTTGTTCTCTTGTGTTAGTGCGGGTGTGGTGACGGGACAAAGTTGACGGTATGAGGTGGCTGTGAGTTGATTGCTTGATCAATTTATATGATTATTCATCATATGGTAAAGCTTCCCCGGTAAAAAAGTCAGAAGAACTTGGCAAATAGAAACGTTGCTCAATGTCTGCCTCAGTTGCGGTTAACAACGAAACCGCATAATCCTCTGTACGTGCTTCATCTGGAACTTGCATCAAATCGAGCAAAGTTGGGAACACGTTTTGATGGTGGGCAGGAAAATCGAAATTGATCTCGTCGAACTCAGCTTGTCCGATAATAACAATCGGAATTTCTACTTCAAGCTTCTCTTTTCCACAGTGGAAAAATCGATCTGGGAATTCGCCTAAGTTTTGACTATGGTCCGATGTATAAACGATAACCGTATTTTCTAAAAATGAGTCATTCTTTAATAATGCACCAAAGAAGGCATCATGGTTGTAAAGCACGGCCGAATCATACTCATTGACAACATCAAAAAACGATTCATGAGCCAAGCTGGGCGGCCTGTCGTCCCAAGTAAGCTCACCTTCGGGAAATACTTTGTTGTAGGGGGCATGTACGCCAACTTTGTTGACAATGACAAAGTTCCCAGTTGAGCCGTTAAACAGCGCTTCTAAATGTGAGCCAATTAGCCCATCCATTGCTATTGGGGCCGGATACTGGAGCTTGGCCGGGTTCAAGTAGGAATCAACTGACAGCAGATCTGAATTGTCAATCGATGTCCATAAAACTGAAGATTGCCCATCGATGTAGTGGGTGGTGTATCCCATCGCTTTGGCATATTGGAATAAAGTGGGGTTGCTATAAACGTGTTGTTCCGTATCCGGCAGATCGGTTAATCCCATCATGAGCACGGCGTTTGAGGTGATTGAGCATGTTGAGGCTGAAATAGCATCTGGCCAAAAACCCAGCTGATCATTTGACAAAAGCTGGTCAAAAATCGGCGTTGTAGGGCGTTCATATCCGTACAGGCTCAGCTGACTTCCACGAACAGATTCGTCGATCACGAGCAGAATGTTGTTGTCTGGTGGAGCTTCAGATTGTAATGCAACATCATCTCGATTAACTTTTGGCACCGTTTGATCGAAGACAACTTGACTTAATGATCGATAAAAGGCTGGAACCGAGACGGCCGTAAAGTTGGTCGATTCGGCCCAAACAGACCCCACGCCTAGGCTACCCATCAATAAAACAATGAATAAAAAACTTTTCATTGATCTATTTGCATCAGTCTTATTCAGAAGCAGAAAAAGGGCGTAGACAACAATCGGGATGAAGGCGATAGGATTGAAAAACCTTGTGATGTTATCGACCCAAAAACTGATCGGTGACGTGATGTTGGTTTGAAAGTCGCTGACCACAAAAAAGCGATTTAAGCCGTTCCAATAGCCAAACTGAACAAACGAGCCGAGGCTAAACAGGCCAAAGTAGAGCCACTTAAATCTATTGGTAGAGTTAAAAGAGATATAAATGGCAATCCCCGTAATGACAAGGGAGATCAGGGTGAGAATTCCGGCCGTGGTTGTGTGCGATGATCCAAGCCCCCCTGTGTTCATCCTTGGATCAACAAAAATCCCAATCAGCGCAAAAGATATCTGTCCGGCAAAACGCACCTCTTCAAAAACAAAGAGTAAAAGGCAAAAAACGACGGTGAGAAAACCAGATCGTTCGGCCCTCAGCGTGTTCCAATAGGTTTGATTAGCAGATTGTTGATTCATATGTGGAAAAGGCGGAGTTGCACATAGCACATGCCCAAACAGAGCAAGTATGAATCACAGTGTAAGCCTGAATATCAAGTTGGATCAATAGGAGCTATTGTCTGAACGCACTAAAACGAGAAGAAACTACGGGAAATTAACTCAGGAATACCGGCAAATTCCCCAATGCAACGACGTGAGACCAATCCGCATCCCCTTCGGTGAAAACGGCCGCAATGTCAGCTGTTTCACCTCCGGCCGCATCAACAACCTTTTGCATTCCCTTTAGCGTGCTACCGGTGCTAACCACATCGTCGATCACAATTACTTTTTTGCCTTTAATCAGATGACGATCTTTCTCATCCAAAAACAGCGTTTGGGTTGATCCGGTTGTGATTGAAACCGTTTCCGCGCTAATGGCGTCTCCCATGTAGCTTTTATAGGCTTTACGCAACACAACATAGGGCAGTCCCATGAGCGCGCTCATTTCGTAAACCAAAGGCATTGATTTTGCCTCGGCCGTCAACAAGACCGTACCTTCAGAGTTTTCTAAGCGTTCGGCCAAAACGGCGGCCGATGCTTTGACCACGTGCGTGTCTCCCAACATATTAAAGATGGCGATTGTCACGCCGGGAGCGACTTCAAAGAGGGGTAAGTGGCGTGTTAGGCCAGCGATTTCTACAGTGTGTGTTTTGCGTTCAGACATAATTTTTTGTGGTCAAAGGTTAATTTAGGAATATTTTCCGGCCGTAAGTTTAGCCATCTTGGTGTAAAAAATCTAACTACTTATCGGGTTGCATGTTAAATCGATTGAATCTACTAACTAAGCCGAATACCTTCTCGTTTTATCGCTTCAAGATTTTCTTTAATGTCAAGCTCAACCAGCCTGACTTTTTCTCTCAAATCGTTAGGATCGACATACTGCATGTACTGATGAATCGATTCTTGCTGTTCTTTAGGAAAATCTCTCTCAAGGTAACGGAGCTCAAAATCATACCGGTAGGGCCGG
>JAHDGV010000832.1 GCA_020631655.1 Chloroflexota bacterium
ATTGCTTTTGAGACGATGCACTTATCTGGCTATAAATGGAAAATAGAGAAACACTTGGCCAGCTCCGGGATCAGGCGTTCCTACTGGAGTCGGGGAAGCAACCGGCGTGGGGTTTGGTGCCGGATTTGCCCCCAGTGAAAGCCCAGTCACCTGGTCCATCCAGCTAATGTAATTGGCCACACGAGCATACACACCGTAAAAACCAGCCTGCGCACAACCCTGCCCCCAACTGACAACCCCTGCTTGGGTCCAGCCACCATTGCCATCTGCGATCACTAGCGGTCCACCGCTGTCCCCTTGGCAAGAGTCTTTGCCACCCTGAGCAAAACCGGCGCAGAACATATTGTTGGTTATCTGGCCGGGGTATGAGTTTTGACAAACTTGATCGCTCACTACTGGGACTGAAACTTCTTGCAAGACATCTGGGCCAGCACCACCCTGTTCCAATGCCCCCCAGCCGGTGACTGTGGAACTAACGCCGGTGTGGGTCGCTACCTGTGTGTTCAACCGGATGATATCAATATTGCTGGCGCTAAGGTTTGCGGGGTTGGCTAGCCTTAAAAGACCAATGTCGCTATCGGCCGAAAACGAGTCATATTGTGGATGAGGGATCGAAGAGGTGATACTGATCGTCTGCTCGTTCCCATCATCAGTAGAAATATTGTGCTCACCCAGCACAACGCTAATATCGCCAACTGGAATCGCATTGTCGCTCAAATCAAACAGGCAGTGTGCGGCCGTTAAAACCCACTGTTCATCAATCAACGATCCTCCGCACATAAATGGGCCAGCGTATACCAGCACCTGATGAGCATATTCACCTGGATCTGCATCTTGCCCACCCACAATAAATGTATCTGGAGCAGTAGGCGTTCCTGGAGGAGCATCCTCCTGCGCACTTGCATTGCTCAATGCCAATACAGCAAAGATGGCTAAACCTGCAAAAAATATGACGGCCGAATACCGTCGGTCAAACTGGGATAAATTCATAATAATCCTTCCAAAATTAGTTTATACAGTAAAGTGCAAAGGCCTGAACAATTGGAAGGCTAATGTTGAAATGTGGCATAAATGTGGCAACCCAAAACAAGCGGAAAAATACCAAGATTAAGCGGTCATAATAGCCAGACAAGAGGCGAAGACCCCTTCAGCACCGTTCTATTTGGATTCCAGCTTAGATCGGTACACCTTATAGGCATCTTGCTCTTTGAAGTAATCCTCAATCTCAACCCCCAAGCCATCGGCCAGCCGGTTCACATAGGCGTAATAACCGGTTACTTGGTTAATATCTAGGATGGCACCATCTGTGAAGCCAACTTCGCGCAGATCAATCACATCCTGCTCAACCATGTCCCACGGCCGGAGAGTTAGCTTTTCGCAATAAACAAGCATCTGCCGGTCGGCGGCCGATAGCTCGGCTGTGGTCCAATCTTTACGCAATGCATCTACCAACGCTTGATCATCTGTTAAACGGAGCAAACCTTGCCCGTGATGGAATCGTCAGTATTCGCAGTGATTTATGGCAGATACGGCCGTGGCGATCATCTCGCGCTGGATTTTGCTTAGGTCTGATCTCCCCCGCATGGCGTGTGCATACAGCTCATAGTGTGTTTTGAGCGATTTGGGGTTTAAGCTGTGGATCTTCAGGATGTTATCGACAAACCCCAGCGGATCGACATATTTTTCGTACAGTTCTCTTAAGCGGCCGGCCGC
>JAHDGV010000174.1 GCA_020631655.1 Chloroflexota bacterium
ACCCGCTCCATAATGTCATGTTCTTCGTTGATTAATGATTCAGATACGCGCATGATTGGTTGCTATGAGCTAAAAGCGATTAGCCAGCCGCTTTATATCCTAACTTTGTTTCGATGTCGAACTAAAAGCGTTTGGAAAGTCATTGGAACTTTTATCGGTTTTCGGACGTTTTAACTGATGTAGGCGTTACTGCCTGCCTGATCAATTTTAAATTTAAACTCAAGTGCTTTTGGCTTTTGAGTTTTCTTCCACAGGAAAAAATGAAACAACTTAGAAATTTATTCACCCTCATTAGCGGCATTCTTTTAATTTTAGCGCTGGGGGCATGTACCCCCACAGTTGAAACCGGGGACTCTCAACCGGCCGCAGAAGAACCAACGGCACAACCGGAAAAGCCGGAAAAACCGGCCGAAAAAGTAGATGATGCAGCCCAACCGGCCGCTGATGCACTTGATTTAGACGGCTCGGTTTGGGATCTACAGTCTTTAGATGGTGCAAATTTGAGCGCAAATGGAATCACCATGCAATTGGCAGACGGTACGATTAGCGGCTCAGACGGGTGTAACCGGTATAGCAGTGGATATGAGCTTGCAAATGGCAAGTTAGCCATCAATGGGCCGTTTATCTCCACAATGATGGCCTGCCCAGATGCGGATATGGAGCTGTCTGGAAAATATTTGCAAGCACTAGAATCGGCTGGAGCTGTTTCTTTGGCAGATGGGACGTTGACAATCCAAACAGATCAAGGGGAACTGATTTTTAAAGCCCCAGAATCGGCCGGAATCGAGAATACCAAATGGGTGCTTAATTCAACCCGAACTGAGCTAGGCGTAGTCAGCATGGCGATAGACGAAAAAATCTTCTTTATCATCTCAGACAGCACGGCCAGTGGTGATGGGGGATGCAATGGCTTTGGGGCTAACGTCACAATCGATGGGTTACAGATCAACTTTAGTGAAATCATCTCAACAGAGATGTATTGTGAAGGCGATGGGGTGAGTGATCGTGAGGCTGAATTCTTGGCTGTTTTAGAAAACGCGGCAAGCTACAAAGTTCTGCGCCAAACATTGACTTTTAGCGATGCGGATGGGGAGACAATCGCTACATTTCAGGCAAGCTCATCCTAAGCACGATTTGCGATAGGCCCGTGGAGAGACACCGTATTTCTTTTTGAACAGGTCGCTAAAGTGAGCGCTGTTTTTGAATCCCCAAGACAGGGCGATTTCGGTAATTGTTCGATCCCGACAGGATGGGCTGAGTAGATCTTGCTGGCATTTTTGTAAACGCAAATCCCAAATGTAGCGGCTCACACTAGTGTCTTCTTTTTCAAACAGCAGGTGCAAATACCGCTTCGAAACGTTCAGCCCAGCCGCAACAAACGCAACCGTTAGTTGCGGCTCGTGCAAATTCGCTTCGATAAAGTGTTTGGCCTGCAAAGCCATCACGTTTCCGCTTTCACTAATCTTTTGAGCGCCTGAAAGTGAGTTTTGGATGTTGGTACACAGCAAATCGATCAGGGAGTCTGCAACCACAATCGATGACGGTTCATCCAAACTATTGAGCTCTGCATAGGTCGAGTTGATGTAGCTCGCGGCGACTTTCCCTAGCCCGTGCGCCGTTGTTAGCGGCTGAGCCGTAAATCGCTCTAAATTCCCCAATCTAGATTTAAAACGCTCTTTATCGAGCTGGAGCACCAAGGTTTCGCTCCGGTTGTGGTGAATTGAGAACTCTGACGGCCGTGTGGTATCGCACAGCACCCACTGCCCCGGCTTTATGGTTGCCATCCGGCCGTCTTGTTTTAGGGATGAGACCCCTCGCTGTTGAATAAGCAAATGGACCAGCTGGGAGTCTGCTTGAGCGATTTCAGATTTAGAGCGGACCACAACAGATTTGTCGGCCGTTGTTTTGGAAAACTGAATATAGGCCAAGTGATCGGTTTTAATCTCCCCATAAAAGTCATTTTTCTTCTGAATCGAAATTTGGAGATGCATCAGAGACTTGCAAATCATCTCGATCCAATAGCTCTGTTGATATTTGGGGGCGATATCAGAAGTAGAAAATAGGGAAGTCATCTTATTACTCTATCGATCAGATTTTGTTTGAAAAGGGGCGTTTACCTGTTTAAAACAGTCTAAGACGGTTAAGAGAGATGCCCTACTGCACTCTCACGAAAGTTTTGTGCACGGCCGTAAAAGAGCCTGAGCCACGACCAATATAGTATTGAATATCAAAAATGGGAGCAAACTTTTGCTAACTGAATTTGATTGTTTTATGAGGTTTTGCGTTAGGAAGAGCAAACTTCATCTGTGCAAACAATCTCGTGCTTTTTGGAGAAAGGAGATGTTTAACATGTCGAATAACCGTCGTTTCTTGACACTTTTGGTCTTAATTTTGGGATTGGTGGCTTTCACGGCCGCGTGCCAATCAGAACCCGATGCGCCCCCCGTGATCGGCTTTTCTTATGGATTAGATGATTCCCCCCTTTACGATGCGGTACGTGCCCCACTGCTGGCTGAAGCGGAGCGTTTAGGGTTTGAAGTTGTAGAAGGTGCGGCCGCATCAAACTGTGAAAAGCAGCTGGCCGATATCGATAACATGATCGCCTCAGGCGTTGACGCTGTCGCCTTTTTATTCTTGTGTCCCGGCGGTTACGACGACCAAATCGCACGAGCACATGAGGCAGACATCAAAGTTGTCTGCTACTTGTGGGACCACCCAGATTGTGATGGGGTCATTCTTGAAAACTCAGAACAGCCGGGAGCAATCATCTCAGAGGCGGCCATTGACTGGTATGAAAACGAATATACCGGTTCTCCAGAAGAGTTTTCTTGGGCCATTTACGGCTGTTCGTTTGCACCTCCCAACATCCAAATGCGCACCGACATCCCTAAAGCGGCCATCATGGATGTGGTAGGGGTTGAACCGCTCGAAGCGGAATGTGTTTTGGCCCCACAGCCAGCGCTGGACGCAACCACAGAGCTTTTGCAAGCTGACCCCAATCTAAACATGGTGATTAGTTTGGTTGATTCCGGCACCTTTGGTGCATATCAAGCGCTTGAGCAGTTCCCCGGCGTTGATACGAGCAATGTCTTCTTGGCAGGCGTTGACGGTGAACCGGCCGCGGTGGAGCTAATTCGCGATGGTGGCGGAACCGGCGCGATGTACAAAATGTCGGCCGCCATCGACTTTGAAGCGTTGGGTTTTGCGGTTGTCCGTGTTTCTAAAGCGGCGATGGAGGGAGACGAAAGCGGCACCGTGTTCAACGCATCTTACGTCAAACTTGGCATCGAAGATCCTGACTTTGCCGGTGAATGGTACGACCGTGTGTTTAGCAAATATTTCGCAGAGTAATTAATTAGCCTTAGTTCGGAGTTGGTACTCAAGTTTTTAATCCCTGTCATACGGCCGATCCAAATTGATAAAAGGACTAATTTAAGGCCGTTTGACTGGGATTTGGTTCGCAAATATCCCAGTCACAGGGTTCTACTTACTGGTAAACGCAACTTATTTCTGCCCTGTGACAGGGATAAATAGAACTCCGAAATTCCGAATTTAGGTTGATTAACAATATTGTTTCAGAACCTTGAGTTGCTTGTGTGATTCGTGTTGTGTGGGACGTGTGGTTTCGCAAAGCTACGTTCTACGCAACACGATTTTAAAAATGCGTGTAAAAACCCTTCAATTTTTCGTGAGATATGGGCTCTTCGTTGCCTTTTTAGTCATGGTGCTGTTCTTCTCCATAACGCAAGAACGCTTTATGACGGCCGGGAATCTGCGCACGATTTTGCTCCTAGAATCGGTGACGATGATTGCCGCTTTGCCCGTGGCCATGCTCCTGCTTTCAGGTGGCGTAGACTTTTCAATCGGGTCAATTTTAGGGCTGTGTGTCGTTGTGGGCGGCCGATTAATGGCTGACTTTGGCATCCCTCCGGCGGCCGCCATCTTGCTGATTTTAGCCTTTGCCCTGTGCATTGGGGCGATTAACGGCTATCTGGCCGCCTATCTGCAATTTTCCCCCATCATCGTCACCATCGGTATGATGTTTTTCCTGCGCGGGGTTGGCTTTCTGCTCAACGCCGGCCGCATTCGAGGGGGATTTGGAGACGCCTTTGCGATCATCGGCCGTGGCCGTTTTAATTTGCTCGACATTCCGGTGCCGGTGGTGATTGCGGCCGTGTTCAGCCTCATCTGTTACCAAATGTGGTACCGGACCCAATGGGGACGGCATGGACATGCGGGTGGCATTAATCTTGAGGCGGCATTTGCGGCCGGAATCAACGTCAAACGGTATCAAATGTCGTTGTACATGCTCACCGCACTGGCGGCCGGGGTTGGGGCGATTATTCAGCTCTCTCGGTTAAACAGTGCGCCCCCGGTCACCGGGCAAGATTTTGAGCTGGTGGTGCTCACGGCCGTTTTGCTCGGCGGAATCGCCTTTTCCGGCGGTGGGGGTCAGTTGAGCGGCGTTATCATCGGGGTGCTGTTTATCGGCACGCTGGGGAATGGACTGGTGCAAAGTGGGGTTGATCCCAACTGGGTGAGGGTCACAAACGGGCTTGTGCTGATCGCTTCGGCCGGGGTGCAGGTGCTGTTTGAAAAATATGGTCAGCTCCAAGCCAGCCTGATGCCGGAAGGGGGGACAACATGAGCCAAGCACTCAAAATAGAAAATTTATCCAAACGTTTTGGCGGACTTGTGGCGCTCGACAACATCAATTTTTCGATCAATCATGGGGACGTGGTCGGTTTGTTAGGCGACAACGGAGCGGGGAAAAGTACCCTCGTCAAAACAATTGCGGGCTACCATGCTCCTTCGGCCGGGTCGATTACCATCGAGGGGAAAAAGGTAGAAACCTATGTTCCTAAAGTTGCCAATCAAATGGGGGTTGAAACGGTTTACCAAAGTTTGGGCCTCGTTGATCTGTTTGATGTGGCTGAAAATCTCTATTTGAACCGGGAATATCTGCGCGAAAATCCGATTCTTAAATGGATGGGTTGGATTAACCGGCCGAAAATGTACGCTGACGCTCAGGGGGTTTTGGACCAACTTCAAATTCGTATTCCGTCTCTCAAGGCTCCGGTGGCCCAGCTATCGGGCGGTCAACGGCAGTCGGTCGCCATCGGCCGGGCGGTTGCCTTTGGGCGGCAAATTGTGCAGTTAGACGAGCCTACGGCCGCGCTAGGCGTTGAGCAAACGGCACAAGTTCTCAAATTGATCCAACATCTTGCCAGCCAAAACATTGCGGTGGTTTTGATCAGCCACAACATGCAAGACGTGCTGAAAGTTTGCAATCGGGTGCTGGTGTTGCGGCGCGGGAAATTGGTGGCCAACGAAACCATCACCCCACAGACCGAACCTGATCATTTGGTGGGTCTGATCACCGGCGCAAAAACGGGGGTGCTGGATGAGTGAGCGCAACAGTCAACTTCTTGAACTCGCACCGATCCTGCTCACCATTTTGGCCGTTATCATCCTCATCAGCGGTGGGGTCAATGTGCCCGGGCAGGATGCGGAACAAATTGACCCTGCCTCGACCAATTTGGCCGATCTGCGGAAGTTGGTTCGCTTAGGCAATCGGCCGTCTTGCACCGATGCGGAGTACAAAAATGAACTGATCAGCACGGCCGAAAACGGCGTGTTGATGACGATTGAAATCGAGTGGCGCACCATCGGCCAAGAGCCGGTTGTCAGCGATCAATTTGAGGTCGCGGTCCCCGCTCAAGAATCGGCCCCAATCCTGTTCGAGCCGCCGGGCGGTCAGCTTGAAGAGGCGATTACATCCTGTGGGGTGAATATTATGGGCATTGAGGTTGTTGAGTAGGGGGCGACGCCATCGGAGCACAAATGGATCGAAGAACGATAAGCCCACACCGATGGCGTCGACCCCTACAGAAATATTTTCGAGACGGCAAAAAAATATCTGGAGAAAAAAATGAGCAAAAAAACAGCTTTTTATTATGACGAATACTGCATGTGGCACACCACGGGCGAAGCGGCCCTAACGATGCCGATAGGGGGCTGGGTTCAGCCGATGGCGGGCGGCGGTCACGCTGAATCACCGGAGAGCAAACGGCGTTTTGTCTCACTGGTTGAGGTCTCTGGCCTCATGAAAAAGCTTGACAAAGTAACGGCCAACCCTGCCTCGCAAGAGGATATGTTGCGTGTGCATGACGCCGGATATATCGAAAAATTTAAAGCAGAAAGCGATGCAGGCGGCGGCGAAGCGGGGATGTATGCCCCATTTGGAGCCGGTAGTTTTGAAATCGCCGCGCTGTCGGCCGGATTGGCCAAACGGGCGGTTGCTGACGTTTACACCGGCAAATACAAGAATGCCTACAGCATGTCCCGGCCGCCGGGGCACCATTGCCTGGCTGAAATGGGAATGGGCTTTTGCTTGCTGGCCAACATTCCCATCGCCATTGATGCGGCCAAAGCCAATCATGGACTGGGCAAAGTGGCCGTTGTCGATTGGGACGTGCATCACGGGAACGGGACGCAGTCGATCTTCTACGGCCGGGACGATGTGCTCACCATTTCGCTCCACCAAGAAAATTGTTTTCCGCCGGGTAGCGGCCCGGCCAGTGAGTGTGGTGAAGGGGCCGGAGACGGGTTCAACATTAATATTCCCATCCTGCCGGGATCAGGCCATGACGCGTACATGCACGCTTTTGACAATATTGTGCTCCCCGCATTGCAGGCGTACCAGCCGGAAATAATTATTGTGGCATCAGGGCTAGATGCCAACGGGGTTGATCCGTTGGCCCGCATCTTGTTGCAAAGTGACTCGTATCGTTCGATGACTGAAAAGTTGATGGGGGCGGCCGATGAGCTGTGTGACGAGAAGATGGTTGTGATTCATGAAGGTGGCTACGCCGAGGCCTATGTTCCGTTTTGTGGGTTGGCGGTCTGTGAAGCACTTTCTGGGGAACGGACTGCGGTTGAAGATCCGTTTTTGGAGCTGATTAATCTACAACAGCCATCGCCACAATTTGTTGGGTTTCAGAAGCAGGTTCTGGACGGGCAAAAGGCTGATTTAAATTTGTAAGCCACACAACATTTTTTTCTTCTTTTGACAGGTCGGTCTTGAAACCTCTTTCACTCGTTTCAGGCCGATCTTTTTTTTTGTATTTGCATAACCCGGAATCTTGGCTAGACTTTTACTAAACTGTTCAGTAAAGTTTTTGAGGATCGGTTATGCTACGAGAAAAAATTGAAGGAAAATGGATCGCCTCGTTTAGGCGGTTTTTGACGCTAAACGGAGTCAAAAAAGGGTCACAAATCGCGATTGTGGCTGAGTCACAGTCCCGGCCGGTGTTGGTCGAACTGGCAGAAATCGCCTGTTACGATTTGGGAGCCGACTACTTCACAATCGTCCTGCCTACCCCAGAGCAAACAGCACCGGTTCCCGTACGCTCAACCGGATCGAGCGACGCCATCCAACACAAACGGCCGGTGATCGAAGCGCTCAAAAATGTTGAAGCGATTGTCGATGTCACCGTTGAAGGGCTGATCCACGCGGCCGAAATGCCGGAAATTCATGAAACGGGGACCCGCTTAATCGTGATTTGCAACGAACATCCTGAAATTTTGGAGCGGACTGAACCGTATGCTGAGCTAGGCCCCAAAGTTGATCTGGGCATTCAGATGCTCAAAGATGCGAGCTGGATGAAGGTCACTAGTAAAGCGGGCACCGACTTGATGATTGATGTGCGGGATGCGCCCTGCGGCGGAACTCCGGGCTTTTCAACAGAACCGGCCGCGGTGGCTCACTGGCCGGGCGGGCTGTGCTTGTGCTTTCCTAAAGCGGGGGCGGTCAACGGCAAAATTGTGATGGATGTGGGGGATATGAATCTGACATTCAAAAAATACATGCAAGACCCCATCGTTCTGACCATCGAAAATGATTTTGTCACCAGCATTGACGGTGACAATTTAGATGCTGAACTCTTTAGAAGCTATTTGGCGGCGTGGGATGACCCTATCGCCTATGGTTTTTCACACGTTGGCTGGGGGATGAACCCGAAAGCCCGCTGGGATTCGATGGCGCTGTACGACAAGAAGGATGTGCAGTCAACTGAGTTCCGGGCGTTTGCGGGGAACTTTTTGTTCTCCACCGGATCGAACCAAGAAGCCGGCCGGTTTACCCTCGGCCATTTTGATCTGCCCCTGCGCAACTGCACGATCGAGTTGGACGGGGTGGCTGTGGTACGGGATGGTGTGTTGCAGGGGGACTTAGCGTAGGGGTCGAAGGGGGTGGAACCAATTGTGTTTCAGCTTATCAAAGTTGAACCCGCCCCCTTCGACCCCTACACGGATAATTTCATGAATTACTATAATTTAAACGAACTAACTGACGAACAAACCGGGTTGCTAAAACTGGCTGACAAACTGGGGCGAGAGAACTTTGCACCACGCACCTTTACCCATGATGTAGAGGCGAGCTTCCCAACTGAAAACTATAACGATCTGCGGGATAACGGCTTCTTGAAGCTGGTCATCCCTAAAGAATATGGTGGATTGGGGGCGGACGTGACGACTTATGCGATGGTGGCGGCCGAAATTGGCAAACACTGCGGTGCCACTGCGCTGACATTCAATATGCACACCAGCGCTATGCTGTGGGCCAGCTACATGCCAGAAATGTCTAATCTGACAGACGTGGAGCGAGCGGAGTTTAAACGCTTGCGTGAAAAGCAGTACAAGCGGGTGGTAGAAGATGGCGCCGTCTACTCCCAACCGATCTCCGAAGGGGGGCAGAACTGGACGAGCGGGCCCATCCAAACAAAATGTGAGAAGGTTGAAGGTGGCTACAAAATCAACGGCTTTAAAAAGTTCGCATCGTTAGCGGGTAACTGCGATTACTACTGCATTTTGTGTACGGAACATATTCCGGGCAAAGAGCCACATCCTGAAGATACGATGCTGTTTTCGGTACACAAAGACACGCCGGGGCTAGAAATTGTGGGGGAGTGGAATCCGCTGGGGATGCGTGGCACCGTCTCACGAGATTTAATTTTGAAAGATGTTTTTGTTGGTGATGAAGAGATGATGATGCCCCCCAATGTCTTTATCAAAACGCTCGATTATTGGCCCCACATGTATTCGCTTTTGGCGCCAACTTACATGGGCATTTGCCAAGGAGCATATGATTTTACGGTCCAATATTTGAAAGGGGAGTTGCCCGACCAGCGGCCGATTGATCGCCGTGTGTATCCGACAAAACGAGCGGCCGTAGCCCGCATGTACATCATGCTGATGCAGACCCGCACGCTGTGGCTAGCGGCGATGAAAGAGGCCAAGGCGTTCCCGACAAAAGAAGAAGTTTTGCGCCTGTATGCGGCGACTTACACGGTGATGGAAAACGCGCAGGCGATCAGCGCTTTGGCGATTCGAACCTGTGGCGGGCAGTCGATGTTGAAAACGTTGCCGCTCGAACGCATGTATCGGGACAGCCGTTGTGGGGCATTGATGTTGCCGTTCACGGCCGAAATTATGGAAGATTATCTGTCGGTTTTGACGCTGTACGAAGCGGATGAAATTGACAACATCGCGGCCGATACGGTGTCGGCACGCAATTCGATGTACCGGCCGATCACCCCGTAGAGACGTGCCGTCGGCGCGTCTACTTTTGTACCAGAGACGCCCCACCGGGACGTCTCTACAAACATCATGGCAGACGTAAACGTAACCAAAATCTACGCGTATCCCGCCAGCTTCGTCTGGCATTTTCTCAGCGATTTTTTCACCCCGTGGCATCCGATGATGGAATGGTGTGAGAAGGTTGATGACAAAACTCGGCGGTTCGGCATGCCGGGTGAAGCAGGAGCCTATGTCGAGCGATTGACCCGCTTGGATCATCGTGATCGGATATTTGAGTACACGATGCTGGAAGGGATCAATGGTATTGACAGCTATCATGGCTCTGCGTTCGTTAATAGTTTAGGGGATGGGGAATCGTTGGTGGTGTGGCAGGCTCGGATCGAAGCCCCTGAAGGGGTAGGGGAACAAGTCGCGGCCGGAACTGAAGCGGTTTTCAAGGCTGGATTAGACGAACTTGAAACAATGATGGCCCACGCGCTGACCATCAAAACTGAAATGATTGAGACTGATGGCGAGCCGACTTTGGCCGTAGATACGGCTGGGGCTGGTGAACTGATGCTGTTTCTGCACGGCATCGGTGGAAATCGGACCAACTGGCACGGCCAGCTAGATGCGTTGAGCCTAGGCTACCAAACGGCCGCGCTTGATTTTCGTGGCTACGGGGCTTCGACAGGCTCAGCCACCGTAACAGTTGAAGACAATCTCAATGACATTCTCCGGGTGATGGCTCACTTCGGGGCTCAAACGGTTCATTTGGTTGGATTATCTTATGGCAGTTGGCTGGCCGCCTGCTTCGCACAGACCCATCCTGACAAAATCAAAACGCTCACCTTGTGCGCCGGTAGCACCGGCATGAGCGAAGCCAGTGACGAAGAACGCAAACGGTTCGAAGAACTACGGCTCATACCGATGGAAGCTGGGCAAACCCCAGCCGAAATTGGACCGGCCGTTGTTGAGGCGCTAAGCGGGCCGGAAAGCACGGCCCCGTCCCGCCAGCAACTGTTGGAATCGATGGTTGCCATCCCACGAGAAACATATGTGGCCGCATTGCGCTGTTTTTTGACTCCGCCGTACAAAATCAACTTTGAAGCATTTGATTTCCCAACGTTTTTGATCGCGGGTGAACATGACAAACTCGCATCTCCGGCCGAGATGGGGGGCATTGCGGAACGCATTCCCAACGCTGAGTTAG
>JAHDGV010000833.1 GCA_020631655.1 Chloroflexota bacterium
GAGCCGCACCGAGCCAGTTGGAACTCAGGGCAACGCCACCCAGCATCGAGGCTTCGAGCATTGCTTCCCGAGCTGGGATGTTGTTAGGCTCACTGACGGCCGTGCGCAAATTTTCACCAATCAGCTTAATCCCCTGCAAAATCAACGGATCAAGCATCTTTTGCGCATTGGTCGAAACATACGCTTCGATCAAGTGAGAAAGCGCATCCATCCCCGTTGCGGCCGTGAGATGTGGAGGAAGCGAAACAGTTAGATGCGGGTCAAGCAAAGCGACATCTGGAATAAGATTGGTTCCTACGCCTGCTTTTTGTTGCGCTTCTTTGTCTGTTACAACGCCCCAAGGAGTCACCTCGCTACCAGTTCCGCTTGTTGTGGGAATAGCCACCATCGGCGGCATTTCGTGGAAAGCCGGATTTGGCCGACGATTCTCTTTTAAAGTTGATAAATATTCCGCCACACTCACCCCTTCAGGTGATCCCGCTAAAATTTTGACACCTTTTGCCATGTCAAGCGCACTGCCGCCGCCTACGCCAACGATACAGTCTGCACCACAATCCCGATACACCGTGTATGCAGCATCAACATGTGCCGCGTCTGGATTGCCGATTACATCGTCAAAATAGGTCGCTTGGATCGCTGTGTCTGCAATTGCCGCATCAATGACTTCTGAAATACTCCGAACACCGGGATCGATCAGCACAAAAATGTGTGATCTACCCAAGTTTTGTACCTGTGCGCCCAATTGCGCGACTGCGTTTTCACCAAATACCGTGACCCCTGGCCATAAAATAGTTTGCATCATGCCTCTCAGTTATGATTTTTTAGCCAAAGCATTGGCCTTTTAGCAGAAGGTCTCCGTTAAACAATATTTTCGGGATGGTATCTAAAAATGATAATAAGTAAAGGGACTGAAGAGAATGTGACGAAATGTTTCTTGAGCAATTTTCTCTTCAGTCTTAAACTTACTCAAAACTCTCCCACCAAAGAGGCGGAATATGAATTTAAAGGATTTTAAAGTTTTAACTTTTGACTGCTATGGCACCTTGATCGACTGGGAAACCGGCATGCTTAATGGGCTCCGGCCGTTGACCGATCAGCTAGCTCAAGAGCTCACGGCCGACCAAATCTTAGAAACCCATGGGAAGCACGAAGCGGCTCAAGAGGCTCAAACCCCATCGATGTATTACCACGACGTGCTGGCAGTGGTTTACAAGCGGATGGCTGAAGAATGGGGAATAACTGTGAGCTGGGACGACTGCCTTACTTACGGCCGGTCGGTTGAGCATTGGCCCGCTTTTCCAGACTCGCCTGATGCACTGGCTTACTTAAAACAACATTACAAGCTGGTCATTCTTTCTAATGTAGATAACTGGAGTTTTTCCCACAGCAACGCCAAGCTACAGGTGGCGTTCGATGCGATTTACACTGCGCAGGATATCGGCAGTTACAAGCCATCTGACCGAAACTTTAACTATATGCTACGCAATCTTGAAACGATGGGGCTGGGCAAGCAGGACATTTTGCACACGGCCGAGAGTCTGTTCCATGATCACCAGCCCGCTAACCGTCATGGTTTAGCTAACTGTTGGATTTACCGTCGCCATGCAAAAGAAGGGTTTGGTGCAACCCGGAATCCGGGGGAGATGCCTAAGTTTGACTTCCGCTTTAACAGCATGGCCGAGATGGCCGAAGCGCACCAGAAAGAGTGATA
>JAHDGV010000834.1 GCA_020631655.1 Chloroflexota bacterium
TCAATATTCTCGATTATCAGGCGCGGTCACAAAAGGAGCATCAAGAGATTTTGGAAGCATGTAAGCAGGGGGACGGAGAGCGTGCATGTCAGCAGTTAGAGGCTCATTTGGTTGCATCGCAAGAAGCGTTACGCGCTTATCTGTCCTAAATAACAAGTGCATTTTCCTAGGATTAATCTCAAGTTCATCAGAGGCCTGTCATTCCTGCGAAGGCAGGAATCCAGCGCCAAACCTGGCACTAGATACCGCCTTCGCGGGTATGACGATTCCACTAAATCTTTTATTTCTCTTGAGATAACGCATTAAGCCTACGGCCTTGAAAGAATGGGGAGATAGATATGCTGATCTAGCTCCGTGTTGGCCGGTGGCCCAGCGGTGCCAACCGGCGTTGCGGTGCTGGTAGATGTAGGTGTGCTGGTTGGCACGGCCGTTGATTGTGGCGGCAAGGTTCCAACAGGGGTAACAGTTGCTTCCGGTGTAGATATTGCGGTTGGCGTGTTGGTGGGTATTGCCGTCGGAACCGTTGTCGGGGTGCTGGTACTTGTACTGGTCGGCGTGAGAGTAGCTGACGGATCGTATTCAATGACGGAGATTGCAAATGCATAATCTCGTGAGCCAACATCACGGGATGGAGCAAACAGCGTTGGTGCTTGCCCCACGGTAAGCTCTGCAATTTTCCCAGTTTCAGCACCGACGTAGTAGATCTCATCTGTGCCATCTGAGTTGTTGCGCGCCACGATGGCGGTTTCAGTTCCGGCCGTTGTGCCATCTGGTTTGGCATCGATAAAGCCAATCGCCATCTTCTCATTTGGGGCCAGTGTAATGGTAGACAGAGTGTCTGCAAACGGATATTGCTGTGACCCGATTGCGGCCGGGATTCTGGTTGTGCCAATTGCCAGCACCGTAAAGTCATCATTCCCGTTTACTTTAACCACAAATGGAGTGACGGGGCCGCCTGACTTAGCCGCATAAAAGCTAAAGTTGACCATTTCTAGCGTTAATGCTGATCCGGTGTCATTGGTAAACGTATCGGTTTCGTTGATGGCTAGGTTTGAATTCCACCCATCAGCGCCCAACATCGGGCTAGACGAATTGCCTAGCGTGTCCGGCTTGGTTTTTGGAGTTGGGTTAACCGTTCCTGGCTGAGTTGAAACATGCACAATAGCCGCTTCAGATGGAACGCCGTCCCCATTAATGGCAAACAACATCCAGTAGCCCGGCGTCATCACGTTGATGTTGTCATGGGCATCAATCGCGTATTCTCCGTTCCCCAGATGGGCAAAATCGAGAGTCAGACGGCGAACATCAGTATTGATTTGATGGGTTGTAGAAGAAAGCTTAATGAGGCTAAAGGTCTCAATTTCGGTTGCACCGCTACCGGCAACGGTCACATTAAATGATTGGCTGGCTTTCACCCCGTTCTCTTGTGTGGGGGCTTGGGTGATCTCCGGCCGACTGGCGAGTGATCCATCATCATTAAACAGATATGGAGGGGAGTAAAACTGCAAGTTTTTGTGGTGTTGCCAAGACGGACAGTGATTGCAATCCCCACCCGCTTGCCAAATACGGCCGTCAGGCAGTAGAAAACTGGTTGAATGATAGTTGCGTGGAACGGTCAGCTCCGCCATCTCTGTCCATGCATCTGACTGCCGATCCCACATTTCTGTGGCGTACACAGTCCCGTGATCTTTAAAGATTTTGCCGTTGCT
>JAHDGV010000835.1 GCA_020631655.1 Chloroflexota bacterium
TTGCGGCCGAAATCATCGGGGCGATTAGAGCCCGCGTGGGTGAGGCGTTCCCGATCATGATCCGCTATTCGCAGTGGAAACAGCAAGACTACAATGCAAAGCTGGCCCAAAACCCGAATGAGTTAGAAGCGTTTTTGGCTCCCCTGGTTGATGCAGGGGTTGATATTTTCCATGCTAGCACCCGCCGTTTTTGGGAACCAGAATTTGAGGGGAGCGATTTGAATTTAGCAGGTTGGACCCAAAAGCTAACCGGCAAACCGACCATCACGGTGGGCAGTGTGGGTTTGAACGCCAGCTTCATCGATGAAGAGAAACGGGATATGGTGGATATGGCTGGGAGCAACGCAGGCAATCTTGAAAATCTGTATGCGCGGATGAATGCGGGCGAGTTTGATTTGGTTGCGGTTGGCCGGGCGTTGTTGCAGGACCCTGAGTGGGTGCTGAAGGTGCGTGACGGCCGTACGGACGAGCTACAGGATTACTCTAAAAAGTCGTTGATGACGCTTTATTAGTTGCATGACGCGTAGTACGTATCACATTCTACGCCTGAAACGCCATCGTCTTAAACAGTTGCCCCATCTTTTCAGCAGGATGGGGCATTTTTTCGTCTACCCACCACTGCAACAGATTTATGAGCGCCCCGGCCAAGTAGATGCTGAAAACATCGGCCGGAATTTCACTCGTCTCACGCGCTTCAAGTTGTTCCTGAATGTGGCTGGCCAGATGCTGTTTGAACTCATGCACTACTAGCTCAACTCCGCGTCGGCCGAAAATCGCTTTGTAGAGCTGGGGCTGTTTGGCCGCCTGCTGAAACAGCGGCTCGGCCGAAAAGAGGGGGCCATCACGCTCTCCTGCCTGCTCGATCCCATCCATCAATCTATGAATCAGTTCGTTCATGCCGCTCATGAGCAAATCGTCTTTGTCTTGGAAATGGGCGTAGAAGGTTGAGCGGCCGAAGTTGGCCCGATCGATGATGTTCTGCACCGTGATCGACTCATACCCTTTTTCAGCGATGAGTTCGATCAAGGCATCATTGAGCTGTTTTCGTGTACGTTGAACCCTGCGGTCAACTTTTTTTTCGTCTGTTGATTTCATAAAAAGCTCAGTTGGTAGTGAAATTGATGTAGAATTGATTGTAGTTAATGAGTGAGCCTAGCGGAGGCTAAATGGATGATTTGATTGGTACAGAGTGGAAAATGATTGTTTCTCTCCCAACCGATGAGTGGCTTGAGCCAGAGAAACATAGAGCACCAACCATTAAGTTTGGAAGAAAAAAAGTTCAAGGGGACGGTGGAGTTAACCAATATGATGGTTCTTTTTCTGTTGATGGTAATAGCTTGAAAATTGATATGTTGGGTTCAACGAAAGCGAGTGGTGGAAGATATGCGAATCACGTTGAAAGGTGGTTTCTTGCCAATTTGGACAAAGCTCAATGCTATGAAATTGTGGCAGACATCTTGATGATTGATTTAGAAGGTGATACCACATTTGTCTTTACTCGTATCAATGCTGATAAATAATATCAAATACTGAAAAGCGATTGTTTAAATTAAGGGCAATCGCTTTTTTTGCGCCTGATTTTCTGAACAAAATCGCCGATTTGTTCGGTACTGAATAGATCCAGTTTTTTGAGTGTTGAGTCTGATTTCCCTTGAGTCTATCATAGTTTTCGTACAGCGTGTTCGATTTTGAATGAGCTGTTTGAACA
>JAHDGV010000836.1 GCA_020631655.1 Chloroflexota bacterium
AGGAATTTACCCCCGAGGTCAACGGCCGTGGGGCTGGCACAGTCTTCACCGTAACCGAAGAATAAAGTTTCTCGATTCATAATACCTGACAAAACAGACCAGACTGGTTTTAAAAGCCAGTCTGGTTTTTTATGTTCATCACTTTTTTTACCCAATCTTTTGCCATAACTTTTAGAATTAACATAAAATATTGGGATGCCTACCTAATAATCTGGACTCTACAGGTTCTGAGTCAAGAAGTAACTGACCTTTTTCCAATGATTCACTATGCTTGATCAACCAATTCCAAATCAGCTCCCGGCTGAAAACAAACAAATCCTGCGTAAAGAAATTGAGTCCGCTTTTACGCTGGATGAATTAAGAACGCTGAGCGTTGATTTAGACATTAAATTTGAAAATTTACCCGCCGATACCCTTGAAGGTGTTGCACGAGAGCTGATTGAGCTAATGGAGCGCAACAAACGGCTAACAGATCTCTACAAAGAGCTGGATGCGGCCCGGCCGGAGAGCGATTGGAATGCTTCCTTGATTATTGATCCGGCAACGCTGGCTGAGCCGATCGAATTACCGGCCGACTTTGTTGAGTATATCGACCAGCGGCAGGTTGCTGAATTTGATCGCTCTAGTGACCAAATTCGGGAAGAGATCACCAATTATTTTGCAGAGGTTGATGAGCGGGTAAACGGCAAATACAAGTTTGGCTTTTTGTCACCGGCCCAGAACAACGCCAAAGTTAAATTTGAAAGCGAAAAACTGGTCAACTCCCTGCTCAAGCTCAACATCACGCTGACGGTGGCTCTGCAAATCTTGGCAGAGACGGTGATGACGCTCGACGCGATTTTGATCACAGAGCGGGTTGATATCGCCAATGAGCTCAAAACGTCTCATATCCGGGATGCCGTAGTTCAGTCGATTTACCGGCTGTCAAACATGTACGGCCGGAATCAGGTTCAAATGTGGGGAGATCGGTACGCGCGCCGTTTTGGTGGAACCGCGCGGCAGATTCAAGTCATCCACACCAACGGAGATGTGGAAGAGCTCTCGTATTCGTTTATCAAAAACGGACTGATCCCAGATATTTTCCAACAGCTGTTTCACCTCGATTTTGACAAATTTAGAGCGGATATTTTGTCGGCCGAACACATTAGTGCTATGGCAAAATCGGTCGTGGAATATGTACGCGCCATCGATCTGTATCACGTGCGTTATGAATTCTTGGTTGACCTGATCACCGAGATCGGCATTCAGCCCCCCCATCCTTGGTTTGCCCCCGACCACATCGCCGAAATCGTAATCGACTACGATTTAGAACGGATTCAGTATCACAAACTGCGGGCCGACTTCTTCATCGAACGAAACGATGTCGGTAGCATAGTGCATCACTGCAAAGAGTTGATCCACCATTCGTCTTCAGCCCTACTCAGCAATTACGGCTGCTACTTGGGTAGCTTTAACATGGCATCCCTGCGCATTTTAATTGGGATGATCGAATATCATGCTGGCTCACGGTTTGATGAAGATGAAGGATTTTTCCGATTTAAGCAGTTCTTTGGTGACCTTGTAGCTACCTTAAACATCGATCACGAACGCTTTGTGCAAAAGCTAAAACAGATTGATCGGATGCTGGAGCAAGATCCAGAGCAGGAGGGACACGGGGTAGAACACCTCGTTGACACCTGCATTCAGTTGAGTGAAGAGATGACCA
>JAHDGV010000837.1 GCA_020631655.1 Chloroflexota bacterium
ATCTGATCGGCACGGTGGGTGAATCGATTTCGCTTGATGGGAGCAGTAGCACCGATCCCGATGGGGATGACAATTTTTTGACCGATGAAGAGTGGCGGCAGATTAGCGGCCCCATCGTCACGATTAATGACAAAACGGAAGAGGTGGCGACCTTCACACCGACCCAGCCGGGGAGCTACCAGTTTGAACTTTCGATGAGCGACGGGAAAGACTTTGGGTCGGATCAAGCACGTGTGACGGTGTTTGGGTCAGCGCGCGTGGGGCAACCGGTTGCGCTGTACACCTTTTATGAAGGATCAGGCACCACGGTCCACGATGTGTCTGGCTTCGGGGAGCCGCTTGATCTAACGATTCAGAACTCGGCCAATGTCAGTTGGAGTGGTTTAAACGGGCTGACGCTTGATGGGGCCACAACGGTTGTGTCGAACGCCCCGGCCGCCAAGATCAATAGCGCCTGCCAAGCATCAGGGGAGATGACGCTTGAAGCGTGGGTGCAACCGGCCGAGAGCAATCAGTCTGGCCCGGCCCGCATCGTCTCGATTTCAGAGACGGTGTTTGATCGAAACGTGACGCTGAGCCAGCAGGATGACGGGTACGACGGCCGTGTGCGGACCACCGCTACCAACGACAACGGGGAGCCATCAACTGGCACAGCTGGCGGGGTAAACACGGCCGGGCTATCACATGTGGTGATGAGTTTTGAAAACGGCAACGTCACACTTTTTGTTGATGGGGTTCAGTCGGCTAGCTCATCTGTTGGTGGTGATTTGTCGAATTGGGATGCTGGTTATTACTTGATGCTGGGGAACGAGCGATCAAACGACCGGCCGTGGCTGGGTACACTGGCTCTGGTGGCCATCTATTGCGAGGCTCTGAATCAGAGTGAAGTTGAGGCAAACATGACGGCCGGTCGGCCGATTGCCATTGGGGATGAACGAAGCTTTTTACCGTTGATTAGACGGTAGTAGCCACTTGGGACAGAAAATAAAAAAGGGGAACGGTAAAAAACCGTTCCCCTTGTGGGTTTATGTTTTCAACTGTTTCCAGTGTTGAAAAGCGCTACTGCTTACATCAGAGATGCTATAACGATGAGCGAGATGAAAAACAGCAGGTAGCTGACTGCAGGAAACCCTTTGCTGTTGTTATTTTCAAACATATGTTTCTCCTATTTCAGACTAAAAGAGGAAGTCTAATGACGAAGTCTTTGAACAGTATCTGAGCAAATGCCCGAATTTAGGTTTCGTTTACATTTCTTATGGTATAGCCTGTTGTATGCGTAACTTAATTTCCCCTTTTGTTTTGTGTGGAACTGCCATTTTGATGCTGGCGTGTACCACCAGCGATGAACCCGACAGCGGAATCAGCTCGCTCGAGCAGTTCCGGTGGGAGAACCGTATTCTGATTGTGTTTGTTGATGGTGACGGCCGTCAGCAAATCGTTGACTTGCTCCAAGCTGAGCAAGCGCTGGTTGAAGATCGAGATATGGTTTGGTTTGTGGTGACGCCAGATGATAATCAACTTGAGACAAACTTTGCGGATGCGGTTAGCCAAATGATGGGGCAAGCGTTAGCCGAGCGATATCAACAACGGCCGGAAGATGGTGTAGAAGTCGTGCTAATTGGCAAAGACGGTGGGGTGAAATATCGGGCTGAGGAGCTAAACACCGATGAGCTTTATTTTGAAATCATCGACGTGATGCCGATGC
>JAHDGV010000838.1 GCA_020631655.1 Chloroflexota bacterium
ACACGGTCCAAAAACCAGCGATCATGGGAAATGATGATGGCAGAACCAGCAAAATTCTCAATCCCCTCTTCAAGCGCGCGCAGGGTCGCAACATCCAAGTCATTTGTCGGTTCGTCTAGCAGCAACAGGTTGGCACCACTTTTCAGCATCTTGGCCAAATGAACCCGATTCCGTTCACCACCAGACAGGTCTTTGACTAATTTTTGCTGGTCGCCACCGCCAAAGTTAAAGCGAGAGACGTAAGCCCGCGCATTCACTTTCCGGCCGCCCATGTTCAAATCATCTTGCCCACCAGAAATTTCTTGGTAAACGGTATTTTCTGGGTCTAGCACCCCACGACTCTGGTCGGCGTATCCGACCACCACCGTTTGACCGATCTCGAGCGTTCCAGCATCCGGTTTCTCTTCCCCAACAATTTGGCGGAACAGCGTGGTCTTACCCGCACCATTGGGGCCGACTACACCCAAAATTGTTCCTGGCAGAACCTCAAAATCAAGATCGCTAACCAGCAGTTTCTCCCCCATGCTCTTCTTGATGTTCTCACCCTTGACCACGATATCACCCAAACGGGGGCCGGGCGGAATGAAAATTTCCATCTTTTTGAGCTTTTCTTGGGTGTCGGCATTCAGCATCGCATTATATGATTTGATGCGAGCCTTGTTTTTAGTTTGCCGCGCTTTGGGAGCCATCTGAATCCATTCAAGTTCTTGTTGCAGCGCTTTTTGACGCAACGACTCTTGTTTTTCTTCTTTGGCCAACGATTTTTGTTTTTGATCCAACCATGATGAGTAGTTTCCTTTCCAAGGAATCCCACGGCCGCGGTCCAACTCCAAAATCCAGCCCGCCACGTTGTCTAAAAAGTAGCGGTCATGGGTGATGGCGATGACCGTCCCCGGATATTCTTTGAGATGTTTTTCTAGCCATGCCACTGATTCCGCATCCAAATGGTTGGTCGGCTCATCTAGGAGCAAAATGTCTGGCTTTTTGAGCAATAGGCGAACCAAAGCCACACGGCGACGTTCACCACCAGAAATCACGTTGATCGGTGTATCACCCGGCGGGGTACGCAAGGCATCCATCGCCAGTTCTAGCCGTGAGTCGAGGTCCCACGCATCGAGCCGATCCAGCTCATCCTGAACCTTCCCCTGCCGCTCAATGACGGCCATCATTTCATCGTCGTCCATCGGCTCAGCAAATTTGGCATTGATTTCGTCAAACTCTGCCAGCAGGTCAACCGTCTCCTGCACACCTTCACGCACCACGTCCATCACGGTGCGGCTTTCATCCATCAGCGGTTCCTGTGGCAGGTAGCCCACAGTGTAGCCGGGAGAAATCGCAATTTCACCGATGTAGTCGTTGTCTAGACCGGCCATAATTTTTAGCAGGGTACTTTTACCGCTACCGTTTGTACCAATTACCCCGATTTTTGCTCCGTAGAAGTAGGAGATGTAAATGTCTTTTAGGACTGTTTTGTTGGGTGGGTAAATCCGGCCGACACCCGACATTGAATAAATTACTTTTTTATCGTCGCTCATAGATATTTGCTGGTTCTTTTGGTAGCAGAAAAGTGTGCAGGCAGACCACCCTTCAAACTAACTATTTTTCCTTTTAAATCGGCCGGATTCTACATGAAGCACTCCCCAGTGTCTAAAAATCACACAGGCAACAAAAAACCGCGTGGCCGGGCGACCACACGGTTTTTC
>JAHDGV010000839.1 GCA_020631655.1 Chloroflexota bacterium
TCATTAACGGGACGGGCGTCATCATCCACACAAATTTGGGGCGGGCAACGCTCAGTAAAGCGGCCCAAGCGGCCGTGCAAGAAGCGGCCGCCGGTTATGGCACTCTGGAATTTGACATCGAAAGCGGCAAGCGGGGTAAGCGAGACAAACATGCCGAACGGCTCCTGACTCAAGTGACCGGTGCAGAGGCCGCTTTGGTGGTCAACAACACCGCCTCGGCCGTGATGATGATGCTCTCTACTTTTTGCCAAGGTAAACGGGTAATCATTAGCCGGGGGCAATTGGTTGAAATTGGGGGTGGCTTTCGAGTCCCCGATGTCATGGCCCAGTCAGGCGCCATCCTAAAAGAGATCGGGACCACCAACCGTACCCATCTGCGTGATTACGAAAACGCCATTCTTGAAGACCCTGAAAATACGGCCGCCATCATGGTTGCGCACCATTCAAACTTTAAAATTGTCGGGTTCACGGCTGAACCGGACATGGCCGATTTGGCCGCGTTAGCCAAAAAATATGACATTCCACTGCTGTATGATCAGGGGTCGGGATGCATGTTTGACACGGCCAAATATGGATTGGATCATGAACCAACTGTATTAGAGGGGGTTGAAGCCGGAGCTGACTTGATCGCATTTAGCGGTGACAAACTTTTAGGCGGCCCCCAAGCTGGCGTTATCATCGGCCGGGCAGATTTGGTTCAAACGCTCAAAAAACACCCGCTGGCCCGCGCTTTACGGCCGGACAAGCTTTGCATTGCCGCCCTAGCGGCAACGTTGACCCACTACCTAAAAGGGGATGCGTTGAGCGCAATTCCGGTTTGGGCAATGATGGAAAAACCGCTGGACGAAATCAAAAAAACGGCCAAACGCTGGCAAAAACAGCTCAAATCGGCCGGGATTGAATCAAACGTAGTTGAAGCAAAATCAACCGTAGGGGGCGGCAGTTTGCCCGGCACCAGCTTTGATACGTGGGCGTTAGAGATTCAGCATGACGAACTCGAGGCGTTTAACGGCCGCTTGCGCCAAACAAAGCCACACGTCATCGGCCGCATTCAGGACGGTGTGCTACTGCTTGACCCGCGCACCATGCAAGACGCCCAAGGTCCGGCGTTGGTACAAGCCGTTCAACGAGCCTACTAATTTTTAAGATGCAAAACTTGCTCGCCATCGGTGCTGGTGGTGCGATTGGCGCAATCATCCGTTATGGGATCGCCGTTGGCACCGCTACATTCATTTCGCTCAACAACGGATTCCCATTGGGGACCTTTTTGGCCAACATGCTGGGCGCATTTGTGATGGGATTTCTCTATCAAACCTATTTGCAAACAACGGTCCAGAACGATGCTATCCGGCTTTTTTTAACCACCGGGCTACTCGGTGCCTTAACCACCTTCTCGACCTTTGCACTCGAAGCGGTCAATCTTTATCGGGCAGGTAACGGTGGCATGGCCCTGTTTTACCTGCTGATTTCAAACATTTGTGGCGTGCTTGTGCTTTGGGGCGGCATTCAGCTCGCGAGAGGCTAATATGAAATTTGTTTTAGTTCGTCATGCACAATCAGCCCCGAATAGCGATAGTCACCAGAGCGAATGGGGATTATCGGCCGCAGGGGAGCAAAGTTGCCTTGAGTTAGCAACCGTCTTATCAGATTTAAAAGTGACCCACATTTACACCAGCCACGAAGCCAAAGCGATCAGTACGG
>JAHDGV010000175.1 GCA_020631655.1 Chloroflexota bacterium
CAGCGGAAATCAGCGCATATCCGCGGCCGAAATGCTTAAGCAAAACTCAGGTTAGATAATTCCGCACCCTTCGACCACTACAGGTTTCTAAAACGACATGATCGGGTTTGCCTGCTGACGCCGTTTCCAGAAATACCAGAGCAACATTCCGGCCGACAGAATGATCAACAGCCATTCTTCTGGCTCCGGTACACCGGTAACCGTGGGGCCGGGGGCCGTTTCTCCAACCGCTTCAACTTCGCGCTCAAAACGATCGTCTTTCTGCTCTAACTGATCTAACCGAGCTTCTTGCGCGCTATTCACCAGCACAATCATCGAAGAAAACGGAGTGACAATCTCTTGCGTCACTGCGATTTCGTGAAGTCCATCGAGCAAGGCAACGTCTGTGATGCTCCCTTTGTTGGCCCGCATTTCGGCCAAAATAAGCTGGCGTGCCGCATTTTTGGCAAACGGTTCGGTTAACGCATGGGTTACCGTCCCTTCTGGTAGCTCAACCACGGCACCGGCCGGATAGGTGGTCCAGATAAACCCATCTGCCAAAATAGATTCTGGGTTATCCCAAGAGACGGCCAAATTATTGATCGCATCATCCACTGAGACCACTGCGCCGCCGCCACTCGCCTGAAGAATTTCAAGCGTATTGTCGTCGTATCCGTTCGGGAAAATGCCGCCTAAATGCACCATCCAAACAGGAGCATTCGGGACTGCAACCGTATCGGTTTCGTTGGCCGATGTGGAGAAGGTGCCGTCGTCGCTAATCACAAAGATGGCGTCGTATTCAGTGCCGTTATTCAGATCAGCAAACTGTTGCATGATCTCGGCCGAATTTTGCCCACCAAAATAGACCAGCTCATCGTCAGTCATTTCGATCAGCTTGATCAGGGATGGTTCACGGCCGCTAAACTCAGATGCGGTTAGATATAGATCAGTTCGAGGAGAAATTTCAAACAGATCATCTAGTACCGCTTTTACTTCGTCTGCATGTTCCCCCATGCTGAACGATCGGTCTAGAACAGCGGCGAAGGTCAGATTGACGGGCAATTCTGGAATCGTCAGATTGCTCGCTTGTGCAACCACCGTCCGGCCGTCATCGAATGTGACAACGTGGTCCGGTTGAACCGGATCAGATGCCGCCATGCTTGCCGGTAGCCAACGATCTTGATCATGGGTTAATCCGGCCGGATAGACGACGGCCGTTTCATCGTCCCAATACACGTTGCGCAATGTTGAAAGCTGGGGCATCGGAATCTGACCATCCTGCTCCAGAACCTGCCACTTTAGCCAAAAGTGCATATCATCGCCCGGCTCTAACTCTGGGGCCAGACTAGAGCTATTTGGTTCCCAAACCTCACTTAGTGGATCGATGGGGAAAATACGGACACGATACTGTTGTGGCCCTATCTGTTCAACCAATGCTGGATCAATGTTCCGTCGCACCTGCTCTTGATACACTTGCTGTGCCGCCCCCCGAGGTGACACTCTGTACTCAAATTGCTTCCCATTTTCATCACCCAGCCAAACGCCGGTAATCACGGCCGACTCTGGCAAAGAGAAGAAATAGACAACTTCTTGTCGGATGGCGGTCTGGTTTGAATAGACTTCGTGCAATTCAAACTCGTGCACACCATGATTTAGGTTTAAATGGGCCAAATTTTGCTGTTTTAAATAGACCTCACGATCATCAACCGCTTGCCACGCATCCTGAGCACGGGCCGGTTCCCAAGTGGTTCTAACCGCTCGAACAACCTCTTCTTTTTCTCCTTCCGTAATCAGTTCATCGAAGAACTTTTCATACAGTTCGGCCGCCTCTTCTGGCTCGCTACGCAAGGCGCTGCCGCTTGCCCAGCGCAAATTTGAGCTTTCTGGAGTTTCGATTTCGTTGACCGGCTGATACAGAAACGGCCGGGCGATCAGCTCAACCCGCTGTTGAGCCAGCAGACCACCGGTGTAATCTTCACGAATTTGATAGGGCTGATATCGGTTTTCTTCTGTCCGTGGTCTTCTAACTCGGCCGAAGGCATCCTCGTACATCCAACGCACGTGATCTAGCTCGTTCAGAGCGCTCAGATAGCGGGTGCGGGCCAGGTAGCTGTTAAGCAACCCGTCACGGATCGTATCTTGCTGATCCAATAGCTCTCGAGCCTCGGCCGCATTTTGTGGCACCGTTTCGAGCAGAGCAAACGCTTCGGTTTGGGGCTGTTCGTCGGTTATGTACAAGCTGAGTCCAATAACTAAAAAGACAGTAACCAGAATCATCGCGGCTCTGAGTTGGCCGATCCCTTTATTCCCAATCCACCATGTTTTGGCATAGAGCCAAGGGACAATGAGGGGAATGAGCACAAACAAGATGGAGCTAAATAATAGAATTGTTCCACCAAAAACCAGGATAAACAGGAACTGAATGCCATCTCTTAGCGCAGAGCGTAAATCGCGCCAAATCATTTCCCAAAAAGCCGGGATATCATAGATTACGTCTAACAGCCCATCCCACATAAACCGGACGAGAGGGGCGGCATAAAACAAAATCCAGATGCTGGCATACAGGCCGATAGCAACGAGGCAGGCTAAGCCGATTGATTTGAGAAGCCCAGCCGATTCAACTCGCTCTTCTGCGTGGGGGTCTAAAATGTGCCATAGGAGCGTTGCAAGACCGATTGCGGCCACACCCATGATGATTTTGATTGGCAAGGTGGTCTGCCCCAGTCCAAAAAAGCGGACGGCTAAAATCAGCATGAGCGGCCCTTCGATGCCGTAACCAAGCAAGAACAGCTTGTCTAAGTGCTTACGCAACAGGGTTGCCCCAAGTATCGCCGCTAAAATCGGAATTGAGATTAATATCCCACCATATACAGCATAAAAAACGGGGATGATACCTGCACGTACCCCTTGAATAACGGCCGGAAATACAACGGGGCCAAAGCCAAAGGCGATAAAGCCGATAAAAGTAAGATTGTAAATCCAGAAGATTAGGTAGCCTAAAATCGGACCAAGGGTAACTAATCTCTGCCTAGCACTGTTGTTTGTTGATTCATCCATATGATTGCTCCATTACCTCAAAAAGATTCTAACTTTTAGTCATACCCGCGAAGGCGGGTATCCAGTGCTAAGTTTTGCGCTGGATTCCTGTCCCTGTCTTCACAGGGATGACGCGCAGGAATGACAGTTCTTGGAGTACCTGTTGAGTTAATGTGATTATTCTGTAGTGGCGCTGTTTAAGTCGAGCGCCACAGTTTTGTTCATTTCTAAATAAAATTCTTGGATCGCAGGATCGTCGGCCGGATAGCCCTCGTCAAAGAGGACGGTTACCAGCATCCAGCGGGTGTTGGGTGCACTCAGGTCTGACCACATGCGACTGCCATAATCATCGGTAATTGTGTCGGCCGATTGGAACCAGTAAGCGGCCGTGTAATCGACCTCACCAGCTGGGTCTGCCAAATCAACTTGGCGAATCGGCATCGAGTGGTTGACCAGATGGGTGCCGTTGTCCTGCACATCTAGCCCATACACTTCAAAACAGCGTTCCGGCTGATGATGGGCTCGCCACGACCGACTGCTGATCAAAATCATAGAGCCGGTGCGTGTGCCATGCTCGCTATGCCATTCAAAGCGATACCTGTCGGCCGATTCCGCTCCATCCCGCGTTAGCCACGCTTTAATATCCGGGGTGAGCGGAATCTCGGTTAGCGTAAGCTGATCGGCGAATGTAAAACTCGTTGGATTATCAGCAAACACAGAAATCGGCTTGGCCACATACAGCAGGGCCGAGACGCAAATCGTGAGCAACACCAACCCAAAGTTGAACGTTGTTTTGTTGATGGCTGATTTTTTGTCTGCTGGTAAATCCGAGCTTGCCGAAACGTGATCGTTATTTGTGTTTGTGCGCACAAATCGACGCATCAGGTACAGGGCCGCCACACATGCTCCAATGAACCCCAAAACCCCCAGTGGCACATGCAGCATTTCGGCGAGTAAATGCCAGCCCAAGGCTTCACCCACAGTGACTAAAATCGCCACTCGCATTGTGTTTGCGACAATCAGCATGATGGCAAACAGCGTAAACACGATCAGCCAGCGGAACCCGATTTTTTTATCTTCTAACCACGAGGCGGTCAGGAAAAATAGAGAGCCGGTCCACAAGCTCTGGACACCGGAGCAGGGAAGGTCTACTTTTGAGATTCCGTTTTCAAAGATTAAGATCGTATCAACCCCGATCGATGCAAATCCGGCCGCGGCCAGCATGTCGCCAACCAGTTTTGCTGTGGCGATGCGCAATGGGTAACCCAAAAAGGTCTCGATATGCGCCCCAAACGGAAGCGTCCCGATGACCAAAATGGCGGCCGGGAGTCCGCGCCACCATCGTTTTTGATCTAACGTCAGCCCCAGCAGGCCGTAGCTCCCAATTCCAAACAGCGTTGCTGAGATGGTGTTAATGGCCAACCAGCGTTCAACCGCCATCCACAAATAGGTTGAACCAATGACTAGCAAAAGCGGAATCAGCCGGGATTGATCTGTATCGTCTGGCTGTTCTTCGGCCGGTGATTCGACCCAGCGATAGATGATAAGACCAACAAGGCCAACCAGTAATATTTGGTTGGTCCGAAAATCTTCCAGCGTAAAAATATGGCGCAGATGACGCAAGGTTGGGGTATAAAGCCACAGCCAAGCGGCCCAGACTACAAGCGTGAGTGCTAAGCGGCCGGGCGACGATATGAGCTTGTCAGTTTGTCTGCGAAAGATTTGAACGGTTGCCATATGATTTGTTTCAGGTATTTTGTTCTCGGTTGAACAGGTTCAAGCTGTATTTGTTCACCAATAACTTTTTACATGTAGAATCGTACACGAATTGGGGGTTTGGTTCATCAGCCTTAAGGCCCATTTGGTTGGGTCTTTGAGGTGTAGGATCGAGTTTTAATGCGTTTTGCAGACCGGCCCAACCAAAAGGTGGTTGTCATTGATGAAAAAGATTGAGATTGAAGAAGTAGAACATTTTTGGATTCCTTTGCCAGACAAAACTCGCCTCTCGGCCCGCATGTGGCGGCCGGTGGCGGCCGAGGCTGAGCCTGTTCCCGCTATTTTGGAATACATTCCGTATCGAAAAAACACCGGCACGGCCACACGAGATGCATTGCGCCAGCCGATCCTGGCTGAGGCCGGATACGCCGTACTGCGTGTAGACGTGCGTGGAACAGGTGAGTCAGACGGCTTTATAACCGATGAATATACGGCTCAAGAGTTGCAGGATGGCTGTGACGTTATCGCATGGATTGCGGAACAGCCGTGGTGTACGGGCAACGTGGGGATGACGGGTAAATCATGGGGAGGCTTTAACTGTTTGCAGATTGCGGCTCTCCGGCCGCCCGCGCTCAAAGCCGTCATGCCCGTTGCCTTCACCGATAATCGGTACACCGATGATGTGCATTATTTGGGGGGATGTGTGAGTGCCAGCGAAATGCTTTCATGGTCATCCATCATGCTGGCCGACCTGCCGTTCCCACCTGATCCACGTTTGGTGGGGGATGGGTGGCGAGACAAATGGCTGGCCCGACTTGAACAGCAGACCCCATGGGTTGAACGCTGGCTGTCTCACCAGACGTTTGATGATTTTTGGAAACACGGCTCGATTAGTGTCGATTACGATGCGATTGAGGTTCCGGTTTATGCGATCTGTGGCATGTCAGACGGGTATCCAAATTCTGTGATTCGGTTGCTTGAAAACCTAAAGGGGCCTTGCAAGGCTCTGTTGGGGCCGTGGGGGCACGTTTACCCATCGCAAGGGTATCCGGCCCCGGCGATTGGCTTTTTACAAGAGGCGATTCGCTGGTGGGACCGATGGCTCAAAAACGAGCCAAACGGCATCGAGAATGAGCCGGTGCTAACCACGTGGATGCTCGATTCTGTGCCGCCACAGTCGGGATATGACGAACGGCTCGGCCGCTGGATTGCGGACCAAACATGGCCGCCTCCTGCCATCGATATGGTTGACTACGCCGTGTTTAAAGATGCACCCAATGATCCCAATCAGGGGGGGGATGAGCTTGAGAGCAACGAAAAGTTTTGGTTGGGGACCGTTTCGACGATGCAAACGTTTGGCGCAGATGGCGGCCAGTGGTGGGGGTACGGTGGCGAGGGTCAATTGCCCGGCAACCAGCAAACGGCCGATGGGGAAGCGCTGTCTTTCACCAGTGATCGCTTGGAACATCCGTTGGATATTTTAGGTTTTCCAGAGGTACGGCTAAAACTAAAAAGCGATAGTGAAACCGGCTTTGTGGCGGTGCGGCTGTGCGACGTGCGGCCGGACGGTGAGTCAGTCCTCATCAGTTACGGAGTCTTAAACCTAACCCATCGGAACGGGCATGAGCGGCCGGAGCCACTGATTCCGGGTGAGCAGGTGGATGTTTCGTTCAAACTCAATGTGGCCACATACAGCGTACCGGCCGGGCATCGCTTGCGGCTGTCGATCTCAAACAGCTATTGGCCGTTGGTCTGGCCATCGCCACAGAATTCAATGCTCAAAATCTACCGGTACGACTGTAATTTGAGCCTGCCGTTGCGCACGCCCCAGCACAGCGACTTAGATTTTGTGATCGACGACCCTTTTGAACCAGTGAAGCTGGCTGATCCCATCCCGCACGAGATTCTCCGCGAAGCTTCCCATCCCAGAGAGTGGAGCACCGATTTGCGCGGCCGGAAATTTTACACCCGCACCGATGACGAGGGGCGGATTAAATATCTGGATCACGGCCTAGAAGTGGAGGCCAAAGGGGTCGAAATTTATTCGATTTTGCCTGATGATCCGCTATCAGCCAGAGTTGAAATAACCCATGTGGAAAAAGTGGAAAGAGGTGACTGGCGAGTCCAAATCAACACAAACAGCCGTATGTATTGTGACGCAGACAATTTTTATGTCGAAAACCAGTTGCAGGCATACGAGAATGAACAGCTTGTGTTTGAGCGTAGCTGGGAAAAGTCGATCAAACGGAATCTGGTTTGATTTTTTGATCGGAAATATCTAGATGGCGGTACCACGTAGGGGCTACGTCACCGAGTGAAGCGAGCGTGGCTCGCCCGATGGTTGTGAAATTGGGGCGAGCCATCTCTTTGGAGATGACATAGCCCCTACGGAAACATTCTGGGAATCCTGTTTATTTAGATTTTTGACCTAAACAATTGCTTAGAGTGTTGACTGGTTAACGGCCGATGAAGCGTCTGTTGAAATAATCGATTGGTTTTAAAAATTATCATGAGGAAAAGATTTATGAAAAAGAAACTGTATCTGCTTTTAGTGGGGATGATCGCCTTGTTTGGCATGGCCTTGGTCAGCTTTGCCGCATCTAGCTACGATGAAGTGATCGACGGCGATTTAGCCGATGATGGAACTTCTCCAACAGCTCTAACGATGTCGGCCGGTGACAATACCTTTCTGATCAGCACCGGAAATGGTGATCGCGACTATGCGGCCCTGACCATTCCGGCCGGGCACGAGATGTCTAGCATTGTTCTCAATAGTTATTCTGGGGACGGGGTTTCATTTATCGGCGTGGTCAGTGGGACCCAGATGACCATCGATCCAACTTCTGCTAATCCGGCCGATTTGCTTGGATACTATCTGTTTGGAAGCGATGATTTCAACGCAGATATTTTGCCCAGCATCGGTTCTGGTTCTGGAGCGATGGGTTTTACCGGCACTCTGAGCGCGGGCACGTACACCTTCTGGATTCAAGATACCGGTGGAGAGGTTGACCTCGACTTAAATTTTGTAGTCACCACCGTTTCTGAGCCACCAGCCTCATCCGGGCACAGTGAGTCAGACGATGGGGATTTGTCAGATGATAATATGGCTCCAACCGAAGTGACCGTTGAGCTAGGCGACAATGTGGTTTCTGGTTCAACCGGAGCAGGTGACCGTGATTATTTGACTCTAGAAGTTCCGGCCGGGCACCAGCTAACCAGCGTAACGCTCGATAGCTACAACGGTGTGTCTGTGTCATTTATCGCCGTAGTTACCGGCACTCAAATGGCCGTTGACCCCGATGATGCTGATCCAGCTCTGCTAAAAGGATATTACCTGTTCGGCAGTAGCGACATCGGCTCCGATATGCTGGCCGCGATGGGCGACGCATCGGACGCGATGGGCTTTGCTGGACCGCTAGGCCCCGGCGATTACACGTTTTGGATTCAAGAGACGGGTGGTGGTGTGAGCTACGAAATGACGTTTGAGATCAGCCCGTTTGCAACTGCGCACAATGAGACTGATGATGGCGATTTGTCAGGTGATGAGGCCGCTCCAACCTCTGCCTCTCTTGTAATTGGTGGGAACACAATTTCAGGCAATATGGGACCCGGAGACCTCGACTTTGTGACCTTCACTGTTCCGGCCGGACATCAACTTTCGCAGATGAATTTGCAAGCCTATTCGGGCGTAGGCATTCGGTCGTTGGCCGCCATCGTTAACGGAACCGAGTTAGGCGTTGAGCCGGGATCGGCGCAAGAAAGCGACCTGCTGGGCTACTATTTGATCGACTCGGCATCAGTTGGAACTGATATCTTGCCTGGTATGGGGCAAGGCGCAGGCGCACAGGGCTTTACACCGCCGCTTCCGGCCGGTGACTACACCATGTGGTTCCAAGAAAATGCAACGCCAAACGTCGATTATGCGGTGGAATTGATCATTGAAGAAGCGATGGTGACTCCGCCAACGCTCGATCAGTTTATTTATCTGCCAATTGTGGTGCGCGATTAGTCTGCTGGCGCGTAATATCCGCTGGTAAATTCAGGGGTCTTGCTAGAAAATTTGGTTGTTGGCTAATTTGCGGCCGACAACCAAATTTTTTGTTTTAAAGGAACCATCTTTTATGGCCCAGCAAGTAACTTGTGGGGAAGCTACAATCAAACTACTAGAAAAATATAACGTCGATACGATCTTCGGCATTCCGGGAGTTCATACACTCGATTTTTATCGTGGATTAGACCAATCCCCCATCAAGCATGTGCAAACGCGCCATGAGCAGGGGGCGGCGTTTATGGCAGATGGCTACGCTCGGGCATCCGGCCGGCCGGGCGTGTGCTTGCTTATCTCCGGCCCCGGGGTGATTAACGGCCTCACGGCGATTGGGCAATCTTGGGCCGACTCGGTTCCTGTTTTGATGCTGTCGAGCACGACGGCTAGCTACACGCACGGCAAAGGGTGGGGGGTGTTGCACGAAGTCCCTGATCTGCAAGCGGTAACCGATCCGCTGACCGCCTTGAGCGCCGTGGCGTACAGTCCGGCCGATGTGCCTGAGCTAATCGGCCAAGCGTTTAGCATCTTCGCCAGCCAGCGGCCGCGCCCTGTGCACATCGCCATCCCGACAGATGTGTTGGAAATGATGGTTGATCCAGACAGCTACACAACTGTTCGTATGCCGACCCGGCCGACCCCCAATCCAGACGCAATCGCCGAAGCGGCCAGCCTGCTGGTACAGGCGGAACGGCCGTTGATTATGGTCGGCGGTGGCGCAAAAGAGGCGGCCGGAACCCTGACTGAAATCGCTGAAACGTTAAACGCAAGCGTGGTAAGCAGTGCCGCGGGTAAAGGGATTGTGCCTGAATCTCATCCGTTGAGTTTGGGTGGTGGAATTTGGCGCCAGCCGGTTTTAGACCACATCGGTGAGGCAGATGTGATTTTGGCGATTGGGACTGAGCTGTCAGAGACCGATAGTTTTATTGAAAAACATGAGTTTGCCGCTGACAGCAAGCTGATTCGCATTGATATTGACCCCAGCAAAATCAACGATCTCTATCCGGCCGAAGTTGGCATTGTGTCCGATGCGGCCCCTGCGGCTGAAAGTTTACTCGTGAGCCTGAAGCTATTGGAAGCAACCGGCGTGAAACGGGATACGGCCGGCATTGTGCAAGCCATCCTAAAACAGGTGATGGCTGAAACAACAGGCAATGAGAAACAGCATGCCAAGGCGCTTGATGCCCTGCGTGAAATGCTCCCGTCAAACGCGCTGATCACGGGTGACATGACCCAGATCATGTACTCCGGCATGTTCGCCTTTTCGGTCGATGCTCCCGGCCTATTCCACTATCCGGCCGGTTTTTGCACGCTAGGATGTGGCTTGCCAAACGGCATCGGGGCCAAGCTGGCACTGCCTAAACGGCCGGTCGTGGTGTTAGCCGGTGACGGTGGATTTATGTTCACGGTCAATGATCTAATCACAGCGGCCGAATTGGGCCTTAACCTGCCAATTATTATCTGGGAAAATGGTGGTTTGATGCAGATTAAAGATGATATGGATATGCGGGACATCGTTCCGGTTGGGGTGCAAGGGGTCAATCCAGATTTTATGCTGTTGGCCCAATCGATGGGGTGTCATGCGACCAAGCCAAACAGCATGGCTGATTTTACGCAGGCTGTTGCTGATGCGTTAAACGCTGACCGGCCGACGGTGATTGAGCTGACTCAAGGGGCTGACTGGCTGAAGTAAACTCTAGACCTACAAGGTTTCAAAAACCTCGTAGGTCTAAGAACCTTAGATATGATTTTGATTCGCGATTACATTCTGGCCGATTTGCCCGCTATCATCGACATGATGGTTCCTGCTTTTGAACCGATCTTTGAATCGTTTGAAGATGTTTTAGGTCCCGCTTTGTACTCTGCCATGTTTCCGCAGGGGGTGGAGGTGCAAAAAAGCGTGGCGCAAGATGCCTGCACGGCCGAGGGAAACAA
>JAHDGV010000840.1 GCA_020631655.1 Chloroflexota bacterium
CGCGTCACCGCATCGGTCGTGAACTGCCCGCACCAATGGCACATGGTTGCGTCGTGATCAAGATCTCGCTGACACTCGGGGTTGCCGCACTTTATTTGGGCAAAGATGGTGATCTCTAGGGCACCGATGTGCAATTGATCCCCATTTTCGACGGGGGCACGCTCAATCTCTATTCCGTTGAGCCACGTTCCGTTTTTACTGTTCAGGTCTGTCACGATGATGCCGCGTTCGCCCATATCGAGCCGTGCATGGGTGCGAGACACGCCGCCAACACGATCCTCTGGTCGCAAGTGACAGTCGGCCGAGCGGCCGATTAGCACGGGTAAGTGCTGGACCAATTCGCCTCGATCATTTGCGTCAAATACGTTTTGCCAACTGATTTTGATAACAGACATCGGTTTCTCCTATTGATTCATCGAACGTGATGCGTGATCTACGTTCGATGCACCACGTCTTTCGTTCATAACTATGACGAAAAGATAAATGGAGACGGTGAAGAGCGTTTTTAGCAGTGATTTAGATTTGATTTAGGCTCGTGTAAACTTCTTTGCAGGAGTTTACGTCTTTAAAATTGCGAACATTTGTGCTAAAATTTAAACTCTATTTTCAGGTACTCGTGAGAGCCGTGAAGGATAAATCGTGAAATACAAAACTGAAGTGACAATTGATCTGCCGCGCGAGCGTATGTTAGAGCTATTTGATAATCGAGAGAATATGTACAAATGGCAGGAGGGGCTTAAAGCGGATGAACATTTGGAAGGTGAGCCAGGCCAGCCGGGTGCAAAAATGAAGTTGGTCTATGATCAGAACGGCCGGTCGATGGAACTGACTGAAACGATCAAGGTGCGAAATCTGCCGGAAGAATTTTCGGCCGTCTACGAAGCCCCCAACATGTGGAACCTGAACAAAAATTTCTTTTATGATGAAGGGGATAAAACCCGCTGGGTGACTGATACTGAGTTCAAAGCATCTGGATTTATGAAAGTCTTCGTGTTTTTGCTCCCCGGTATGTTTAAGCGGCAAACGCTCAAAACGATGAATGATTTCAAATCATTTGCTGAAGGTGCAGGATAAAATCACATGAAAGCTGAAGTTAAAGCGAAATTTGAATCGTATCCCGAAGATGCTCGTGAAAGACTCCAACAGCTTCGAGCACTTGTACTTGAAGTTGCGGCAGAGGAAAATCTTGGCACTGTAGAAGAATCCCTAAAATGGGGTCAGCCAAGTTATCGTACCAAAGACGGTAGCCCGTTAAGGATCGACTGGAAACCGAAAGCACCAGAAGAATATGCGATGTACTTTAATTGCAGTACCCGCTTGGTTGATACGTTTAGAGAGCTTCATCGAGATGAGCTTCAATTTCAAGAGAATCGAAAAATCACCTTTAATTTGGGAGAAACCCTGCCTGAACAGGCGGTGAAGCAGTGTATTTCGATTGCACTGAAATATCACAAAGTCAAACACCTGCCGCTGTTAGGCGCTTAAATTTTGGGAGGATTAATTTGTCCACATTTGTTTTAGTTCCGGGAGCATGGCTTGGTGGATGGGTATGGAAACATGTAGTTTCTCACCTACTAGCAAAGCAACATCAGGTTTACACTCCAACGCTCACAGGGCTGGGCGAGCGATCCCATCTAGCCTCACCAAATATTGATCTTGAAACCCACATCACTGACATTGTTCAAATATTGGAATATGA
>JAHDGV010000841.1 GCA_020631655.1 Chloroflexota bacterium
CGTGGTTAGCTCGGCCAATCGGCGGCGGACCCCGTGCTCGGCCGTGAGCAGGGTTTTAGTCAAGCGCCCCACCTGATCCGGCCGACTTTCAAGGGACATGATTTCCGGCACTTCGGGATACTCCTCAGACACCCGAGCACTGATGCTTTCCCCATAGTGGGTCAAGCGTTCAATTGGGACAATGACTCGTCTGGACAAAAATATCCAAAAAAGCAGGGTGCCAAGGCTAAACAGGATCATGGCGATGATGAGGCCACGCTGGTAGCTTTCAAGCGACGCAAAAGCGAGCTGGGTTTGGTGTTGCACAATCACCATCCACCCGACACTGGGGACTGGGGCAAAGGTGTAGAGCCATTCAACTTCATCATCGTCGATGGAGATAACTGATTCTTGGCGGCCGGGCAAAACCGTTTCCCCATCGATAATGACCGGGAACAACAGCTTGCCCACTTTTGATTGGGCCATGATCCGCCCCTGCTGATCGATCACCATGATGTTGACCCGATTATTGATGGAGCGTTGTTGATTGATCGTAACGAGGCTCTCCGCCAGATTGGCCAGCTCAAAATTGATGGTGACCAAGCCATCAAACTCATTGTTTTTGTACACGGGAGATGCACTGACGATGACCGGTTTGCCGCTTTGCGGGGATAAAATTGCGCGGGAAAAAACGTGGACTTCGTTGGCGGCTACCTGCTGAAAATAAGGCTCAAACGAAAAATCCTGCCCGATGTTGACATTGACGTTAGACGGGTAGTGATACTGCATCACCCCCGCGCGCGACAGCCGAGCGATACGGTTAACATCTTGGCGCGATGCAGACCCGGCCGTGAACAGCGCTTCCATCTGGCCCGAGTTGGCTTCAACCACGGCCGGCATTTGGGCAAATGACAAAGACGCATGTTGTGCCCGCAAGAAAATGTCGTCAGTCTCTAAGGCAACCGCCTTTGCCAAACTAAAGTCTGATTCTTGGACTTCGTTGTACAGCCGAGCCGTCTCTCTCCTGTAAAAAATGAGCGCCAGAACCAAAATAGAGGCGACAAACATTAAATACAAAATTAGGAGTTGAAAGCTCAGATCTTCTCTATACCGAATCATAAAATCAATTATAGGATGGCTGGGGCTGATTTATATCATCCTAAAGTAGTGTTTTTTGAACTCTTTTACAAATTATGGTGGGCAAATCGGCCGTCTGCTTTCCCGATTTTGCCAATTGGCCTAAAATTTTCCGCTATCGGCAGAGGATGAAAAGGAAAAAAGGATGGATGTAAAAGAGTATTGTTCGTTTGATGGGGTGGGGCTGGCGCAACTGGTTCAGCAGGGAGAGGTAACGGCCAAAGAGCTGGCACTGGCGGCACTAAAAGCGGCCGAGGTGGTTGATCCACAGATCAACGCCATCATCGAAACCTATGCTGATGCGGCCGACTATCAACCGGCCGAGGGGCCGTTTACGGGCGTTCCGTTTTTGCGTAAAGATCTGTTTTTAGAGGAGGCGGGTCGCCTGAATGAAAACGGATCTCGGCTATGGCAAGGGTATCGGTCCGAAGAGGACAGTTGGTTGACCAGTCGGTTTCGTCAAAGCGGCGTCAACATCATCGGCCGAACCACGTCTCCCGAGATGGGTTTATCTGGTTCAACCGAGTCAATCATCAACGGCAAAACGCGCAATCCCTATAACACAGCCATGATGGCCGGAGG
>JAHDGV010000176.1:0-9196 GCA_020631655.1 Chloroflexota bacterium
AGGGATTTACAAACAAGAACAATTGTTCTAAAATTGAGAGCGTCTAAATTACTTAACCTCAGTTTTGGATAAGACCACACGTTAGTAATTTGCCGCAGAATTTTACGGATGTACGCTGATTTACATGATTATTCATGAAATATCAGCGGAAATCAGCGCATATCCGCGGCCGAAATGCTTAAGCAAAACTCAGGTTACTTATGTCTCTCAATCGAATTTTAACCAACATCCTCACACCGGATTTATCCACATCCACTCAGTTCTACACTCAGCTTTTTGGCCTATCGGTTCAATTTGAAAGCGACTGGTTTGTTCAACTTGTTTCAGACCGGTCTGGCTTAGAGATCGGTTTGCTCATCGCGAACCATGACTTGGTTCCGGAAGATTTTCAGGGAAAACCAGCCGGTGTGTACATCACTTTTGTCGTTGATGATGCAAATTCGGTGTTTACAAAAGCCCAAGCCATGGGTGTAGAGATCATCCAATCCCCCCAAATGACAGACTATGGTCAGCTCCGGCTTTTGCTTAAAGACCCGGCCGGGGCGCTTATCGACGTGTCGTCAATCGCATAAGGCGGTTACTTTTTGTAGATCGCCCAATCTTATGGACTCTTTTGAAAAACTTAAAGCGGTTTCAGAACATATGGGGCTTGAGCCAACGGGTGAGCAAACCTACACCCAGCCCAGCCTGCCAAACACCCATCAGGTGGCCGCATGTGGCGCGGTGATCAAAAAAGACCCGGTGCAGTCAAAACTCGGCCGGTCGATCGGTGAGCTGGGGGTATCAAACGCGGTTGTGTCCGGGGGCAAGACGATCCCTCTGCTAAAAACGATGATGACCACCGCCTGTGAACGGAACTGCTTCTACTGCCCGTTTCGGGCTGGCCGCAACAGCTTTCGCCGCCAAACGTTTAAACCGGATGAAATGGCAAAAACGTTTATGCAGATACACAAAGCGGGCAAAGTTGAAGGGCTGTTTTTAAGTTCGGGCATCATCAAAGGGAGCGTGACCACGCAAGACAAAATTATTGAAACGGCCGAAATTCTGCGTAACAAATATCGTTTTCGGGGCTACATTCATCTTAAAGTGATGCCGGGTGTTGAAAAAGATCAGGTGCGCCGTTCGATGGAATTGGCTACACGGCTGTCGGTTAACCTCGAAGCACCCAACGATAAACGGCTGGCGATGCTGGCCCCCAAAAAGCAGTTTGTAGAGGAGCTTGTCCGGCCGCTCCAGTGGATCGATGAGATTCGGCGCAACGAACTGCCACAAAGAAGTTGGAACGGCCGCTGGGCCAGCAGTGTGACCCAGTTTGTGGTTGGCGCTGTGGGGGAAAGTGACTTAGAGTTGCTTAGCACCAGCGAGATGATGATTAAGCGATACAAGCTCCAGCGGGTCTATTTTTCATCGTTCCACCCCATCAAAGATACCCCGTTTGAACATTTGCCCGCTCAAGACCTGATGCGTCAGCACCGGCTTTATCAATCATCTTTTTTGTTTCGGGATTACGGGTATGATCTTGAAGAGATGCCGTTTGACCAGACAGGAAATTTGCCGCTGGGCGAGGACCCCAAAATCGCGTGGGCCAAGCACAATTTAAGCGACAACCCGGCCGAGATTAATACGGCTGATCGTCAGCTACTGCTCCGTATTCCAGGCATTGGGCCAAAAGGGGCTGATAAAATTATGCAGGCTCGCACTAGAGGCTCGATTTCTGATGTGAACCATCTGAAAAAGTTGGGCGTTGTGACCAAACGGTTAGAGCCGTATGTGTTGCTTAACGGCCGTCGGCCGGAAAAACAGCTGAGACTGTTTTAGCTAGGAGAACGTATGAAAATAAGGCACGTTGTATTTCATTCACCGGGAGAAGCTTGGCAACAAGGGGTTGATTTTCGCGAACAGCCCGGCGTGATGGACCACGTCCAGCATTATGCTAAATTGCATGCCGAAGGAAAATTGCAGATGGGTGGGCCGTTTATTGCTGCAGACTCTGGTGGGATGATGGTTGCTACGGAGGATGTGTCAAAAGAAGAGCTTATAGCGTTTGCTGAGCAAGACCCTGCAATCCAGAATGGCCTGCTCACGTTTGAAGTCAAAGCTTGGTACATCCCGATGGAAAAAGTTGCTGGCTGATTAGTAGTTGATCTGCGGAAATAAACCTCGTAGGTTTTGAATAACAATCAAGCCAGTTTTTCTATCAAATGGAAACCTACGAGGTTTGGCGCGGGGCTCCTGCATGCGTCAAGCCTAACTTCCAACTCGTTCGTAAATCTGAACACCCATAAATTCTTCAACCAAACGATACTGCTGTGCCAATGTGCTATCTAGATTTGCTCGAGCAGAATCAAAGCCGTCCAAGTAGCTGATGTAGCTCCGTGTCACAATAAAATCAGGTTCTTGCTCAAGAATCTCACTCATGGCAGTTTCGGCCGTGGCTCCCGGACCGCTTGAATATTGGAGCAGATATTCTTTGGTTATATTTGATGGATGGGTTGACGAATGGGTCAAAGGCTCTTTATCGAGAAACCAGTAGGCGATGTGGCTGGTCATCATATAAATCGACTGGTCTTCAACATCTAATCCCTCAAAATACTCGGCGATTTCAAATGCAGGCCCATGATTAATTGATTCGCCATCCCAGACCCGCATGGCCATATATTCATACTTGGGGTGAGGGAGCATGAGGGCAACGGCTAAAATGCCAAGCGGTAAGCTGAATTTCCAGCGGCCGGATTCAAACAGTGGGGCATATGCAAAAGCGGCAATTAACGCTAAGAACGGCATGATCTGTAGCAAATAGTGCAGATGCCCTTGACCGCTGTTTGCGATCGAAAGCCCAACCGTCAACACAAACGTAATGAGAATCACCAGCCAGCGAAGCTCGCTTGAATCCAACTTTTTGGATACCAAAACCGAAATGACCACAAACACACCAACGATTGTGCCTGCAAAAAGAATCGTCGCCGTGACGTGGTTGTAGAAAAAGATCGAAGTCCAATCGAAAACGAGATCAGAAAAGTTGCTCCAGTGAACGTCAAATGCCTGCCGCATAGAGTAGGTTGATTCGCTGTAGCTTAAGGGGGCCTGCACAACCGAACGCCACCAGACAGTTGTTTGACCCGTTACGACATAGGGAATCACAGTGAGAAAAACCACCGTTAGCCCCCCCAACGCAAAACTGTATCCGCGCACCCAAACTGACTGAGCAAAGGATTTGAAAGAAAAATAGGTCTGATCCAGATAAAGAACCGCAATCAAACCAATGCCAAGCGCCACATAGGCCAGATTGAGTCGAACCATCGTGGCGGTTGAGAGCAACAGGCCGATCCAAAATAGGCGGCGAGGTGTCACCGGTTTTTGGATGAGCATGAGCATGGCGCCCAACAACGGGACAAGCGCAATGTGCTCAGACATCGTTGCAAAATGGCGGAAGTTTAGGGCACTGAGTGTGCCAACAGTGAGTGTTGCAGCGACCAATCCAAGCTCTGGTGATTTGATCTTTTTGCCGATCAAATAGGTAAACCACGCTGAAAAAGCAACACAGACCGCCCCTGCAATCCGAATCGAAACAATGCTTTTGCCAAACAGGCTAATGAAAATCGCAAAGGCGAATGGAAGCAACGGTGGCTTTAGATCCCACAGCTGTGTGTACGGCAGATGGCCGTCTAGTAACGACTGGCCGGTTAAAATGAAGGTGCTTTCGTCCCAGTTGAGGACATCTTCAAAGAAAAATGGGAGCCGAACAAGCCCGCTGATGAGCAGGCAATAAATCAGGGCGTAGGCATCCGAAGAGTTTAAACGATTAGATAAAGCTTTCATTTATTCTCAGCGGGACAGGGGGATGATTGCAAGCGGGTGTGGCTAAGTCCTCAGTAGATGTTGTTCATTATGACAATGATGTAAATCTAGATTTGGTCAATTATATGTCCAGAAATTTGTCAGATTAAGTTTGTTTATAAATCTCTTCGGGAAAAGCTCCACAGCGACCACGACAAAACGGCCGCAACATAAATCACTGCGTACCAAATCATCATGTCAGATGGTTCTGAAAATACGGTGATGGGTCCAGCAAACTGCGGGTTGCCCAAAATGCGGGATTCAAACGTAAGCGATGCTTTGCGCCACACAGCCTCGGCCGGGACGATTAGACTTGATATGATCCCGATATTGACGGCCGCCTCGTTTTCAAACACCGAGCCGATGTTCTCGACCCACGTGCCGATAAATGCGATCCCATAGAGCATAAACGCCACAACTCCGTTGGCCAGTGTTGAGAGCCGCGTTCCGCCTGCTATCGAAATCGTCATAACCAAAATGCCGTTCAGTGCCATGAGCGCAACGCCCGGCACAATGGTGTCGAGCCGGTAGCCGGTACGAAGGGCCGAGATCGTAATCAGTCCACCCGCCATAAACGTGGCGTAGACCGTGATCATAATGGCAAAACCGAGCCATTTGCCCAACACAATCTCCCAGCGGCTGACCGGTTTGGTCACAATCGTGTCGATCACGTGGGTGTCAATCTCTGACGAGATAGAGGCGACCGAAATGAGGACCGAGACCAAAATGAGTAAAAAGTTGATCACGTAAAGCCCTACAATCGTGAGCGCGATGGCCGGAATTTCCATTTCGTTTGCGGGTAAAAAGTTGGCTTCTTCAAATTGCAAAAAAATGTAGTGGATGCCGATGCCAAAGACGATCAAGAAGAGGATGCCCATCCCGATAGCCAACCGGACAATGTTGCGCCGTACTCCTTCATGGATGGTGAGTGATGCGATATTCCAAATTTGCATACTAATTTTTCTCCCCCTGAATAACGTCTAAAAAGCGCTCTTCTAGTGTGATTCGCTGGGGCTTTAGCTCATAAATATTGTGCCCATTTTCAACCAGATGGCGGGCCACGGCCCCGATGTTTTCTTCGCAATCGACATGGAAAACAATTTGACCTGTTTCATGATTAAACGGAGCATCTGCATCGGCCGTGATAAAGTCGCCTAGCGAAGCAAGATTTGTCGCCAACTCGGGCGAGGGGGTTGCAACCCGGAGCACCACGCGGAGCCGCTCTTGATTTAAGGTTGCCATCGAATTTGTTTCTAGCACGATGCCGCTCCGAATAAACGCGACCCGATCACACGTCTGCTCAATTTCACTCAGCAGATGGGAGTTTAAAAAGACGGCCGTTCCTTCGTTGCGTAACCCATCGATAATGTCACGCACCAATTTGCGGCCGAGCGGGTCAAGGCCCGATGTCGGTTCATCAAGGAACACCAGCTGAGGATCGTTCATCAGCGCTTGGGCCAGACCGATTCGTTGCGTCATCCCTTTAGAAAAGGTGCCGAGTTTGGCATGTGTGCTTTCTTTTAGACCAACCAAATCGAGCAGTTTGGGGATCACATCTTGCCGCTGGCTTTTTTCCATACGGAACATTTTTCCGTGGAAATCGAGAAATTCCCACGCTTTTAGCCACGTATGAAAACGAAAATGCTCGGGCAAATAACCAATTTTGCCCCGTATGTCTTTGTCGCCCAGCGGCCGGTTGAGCAGTTGCCCGCTCCCCGATGTGGGGGTGACAAGGCTCAGTAACATTTTGATTGATGTGGTTTTGCCAGCTCCATTTGGACCCAAAAAACCAAACACCTCACCCGGCTCAACTGTCAGGGTCAGGTCATCGACGGCCGTTTTTGGTCCAAATTCTTTGCGTAGCTGTTTGGTCTCGATTGCGGTCATAGTTTGATAGAAATAAAACGAGGGCAGAAGCACGATCTCTTCTGCCCTCGGTGGTTGTTAAAAATTAGCCGTTGGCCAAGTCGATCAGCTCGTCGGCCGACCAGTTCCCCTGCATCATGATCAGGTTTCCGCCAGATTCAAAAATGAGACTGCTTTCTCCACCTTCGTTGTCGGTAATCACAATGCCCGGATTCCCTTGAATAGTCACCTCTTGGAAAGAAGCAAACTCAGACGGAATCGGCAGGATTAGGGTGCTAGTCCAATCGATCGAGTTCGACAAGCGAACCGCTTCTTCTTCTGACATGCCCAAGAACTGGAGCAGTGCTTGGCCGATCGGTTGCGGATCAAAATTGCCCGGATAACTTACAGATGGACTTGGCATTTGCACAACGGTGGTGTTGCCTTCGTCCCAGTGCATGAAAATACCCGGTTCAGTTGCGACCGAGATGTCAGATCCATCTAAATCATCAGGGAGCAGATTGCCATCTACCCCAGCAATATTTAGGATGGCGCGCGCCGCGGCCAAGTCAACGGTTAATGTGCCACTACCAGCGCTACCTACGGCAACATCGGTTGGTTCACCAAGGTCTGGGGCAAACACAAATGCGTTTGGTGCCAGCGCAATCGCTTCATCTAGGGAAGCCACTTGTTGTGGCTCGGTTGCTTCTTCATCCCAAACTAGCTCGCCAGGAACCATCCCTTCAAAATCCATATTTTCAAGATTGGCCAATGCCTCCGGTGAGATTGAAATTGGGGCAAACTTTTGCACCCGGAAAAGACCTAGAAAATCGCTGGCCAATGCTTGACCCGAGCTTGTTAAGCCAAAAAATGCAATCATCAGACCCAGCACGCCACCAACGGCCGCCTGAGTCCATTTTTGTTTTGCTGTCATAAGGGTAAATCTCCTAAACCATGGGATCGGTTGCGGTTGTGCGGCCGGTTGTTCAAGGCGTTGCTGCAAGGTTGCAAATGCCGCATCGGCCGCTTGTGGTTGATCCTCTTTGGTTGGTTCTAGGACCGCCAGTTTGGCGATCACATCATCAAATTCGTTCATGGGTTGTGCTCCTCAGCGTCTGTTTGAGCGCTGAGTCGTAAATACGCTTCTCGAAAAGCCTCGGCCGCACGCGAAAGCGTTTTTCCAACCGAGTTTGGATTGACATCACAGGTTTCAGCCAACTCTGCGTAGCTTAGCCCGAGCTGTCTTAACAGGAGGAGTTGCCCATGCATGGGAGAAAGTTCGGCTAACGCTAATCGAACAAGTTGTGCCTCTTCTTCTTGTTCGGCCGCTTTTTCTGGCCCGGCCGAGCCATCACGTTTATCTGGTACCAGGTGCTGATTCCTTTGCCACAGCCGGTTTCTTGAGCGGATGGCGTTGTACGCCGTGTTTGTCGCTACTCTGTAGAGCCAAGCGCTGACATTGTGTTCATCACGCCCATCACTGGGAGGCTTTTGATGGAGCCGGATAAACACCTCTTGCACAATGTCTTCTGCTTCTGCTCTGTTACCAACTAGGCGGAAAACCAGCCCGTACAGCCGTTGATAGTGGCGATGGAACAGCGCTTCGAATGAGACGCTGTCTCCTTGATGCATTTGGTTGAGCAGTTGCCCATCAGATGCATCTTCGGCCGAGCCGTTTGAAAGTTGATCCTGAATTGTGATCGTCATCTTACCCTTATAAACACCACAAGTTTTGAATTTGTGACAAGCTGATCTTACTGACCAAATGTGTAGAAGAAGTGAAGATTAATTGGAGACTCATTGTGTTTAACAAAAAGACCTTCTTTATTCGAGTTCCATAAAATAACAATGGTATAGATCCTGCCCTGAACCCTCACCCCCCTGCTTTGCAGGGACCCTCTCCCAGTCTTGGGAGAGGGGACTAATCGCCCTTCTCCTTGGAGAGAAGGTGCCCGACCCAACGCAGTTGGGCTTTAGCTGAACGCAGTTCAGCCGGGCGGATGAGGGGATTGCGTTGGCCAAAGACCCTATCTTCTATCTATACCTGCTATACCTGATTTATTAGGCATAACGATCGTTCACCACACTTGCGACAGACGTTCATATTTCTTTCACAATTTAATTGGATTATTTGAGCATCGAATTGAACACAACGAAATTTACTTTCAAGGAGTTTGATAACAATGTTCTTTAGACCTCGAATTTTCCCGATATTGCTTGTGGGATTTTTTGCCATGATGTTAATCGGTGGCATGCGACAAGCCTCTTATCGGAATGCATATTTTGATGGGTATCGGGCGGGGCAAGTCGCGGCTCAACAAGCTGCACCAGCTGTAGCTGACGGCCCATCTGCTGATGCGGCCCCTAGTGCCAACCAAGCACCGTTTAACGGACCCGGCTCGGATTACGCTCGCCCACATCGCCACGGAATTGGATTCTTCGGATTCCTTTTCTACCTGATCTTATTCAGCTTTTTGTTTAAGACGATCGGCCGAATGGCATGGGGCGGTGGCCGACGCAACTGGCGTAACCACTATCATTCCGGCCGACATGGCCCTTGGAATGGCGGCAGCAAAAAAGAGCGCCACACCAATCAAGATAATGACGAAGACGACAATCATGTTGGCTTTGGTCGTACTTACGACATGTAGCGTCATCGATTAATGATGTTTCCTCGATGACCATGAAACGGTTTAGAGCAGAAGTTGTTGTGATGAGTGGCTCTGCTTAGCCGTTTTGGTTTCTCCTCTCTGTGGCGGGTGGCACTTCCTCCACCGCCCGCCACTTTTTAATAAGGTTTTTTCATCATCTGACTGACGGCGGGCCGATCACAGAAGGCCCTTGGTTTTTCCTAGAGACACGTCAGTCAACCTTTCTCCCATTTGGCGAAATGTTGTAAAAGGTCACACTCCGCAACATATGCGTCGTACCGGCACCGATCATGCTCATAGTGTGGTCGGTGCCGTTTCAGTTTATTGGTAAAATAAAGTGTGTGGCGAGTTTGTGGGTATGCGAGTCGGTTTTATAATGCTTGTATCCCATTAAATTTGAAGGGTTAGCAATGCCAACCTGCAGACCCGCCCCTCGCAAAAACGCTCCATGAATGAACGAATTCTTGTCGTAGACGACGAACCCAAAATCATAAAATTAGCCCGCGATTATCTAGAAAAATCGGGGTACGATGTGCTAACCAGCGGTGACGGCCGGGAAGCACTCTCTATCTTCCGGCAAGAAAACCCACAAATGGTCGTGCTCGATCTAAACCTACCCGGTATGGATGGGTTGGACGTGTGCCGCATGATCCGCAAAGAATCGAACGTGCCGATCATTATGCTCACTGCGCGGGCCGAAGAGACAGATCAGCTGATCGGCCTTGAATTGGGGGCCGATGATTACATCACCAAGCCATTTTCTCCCAGAGCCCTAGTTGCGCGCATTCGTGCCGTTTTGCGCCGGGCCGGTGGAGATTTAACTCAAAGTCACCTGTTACGTATTAGCGATCTAGAAATCGACA
>JAHDGV010000176.1:9296-10681 GCA_020631655.1 Chloroflexota bacterium
GGCTTTGATCGCAGTATCGATGCGCACATCAAAAATCTGCGCAAAAAATTAGAGCCAGATCCGGCCGATCCCCGCTATATTCTGACCGTTTACGGTATCGGATATAAATTTTCAGAGCTATGAGCAAAGAAGAGCTAAAAGAACAATTCAGGAACGAGTGGCACAATCTACCCCCCGAAGTGCGTCAAAAATACCGCAGGCGGGGCCAGTGGATGTTTATCCGCTTTCTGATTGTGTTTGGCCTAATCGTCATGCTCATCGTGGGTGGGGTCAGTGGGCTTATCTATTTGGTCGGCCGGATAATTTATGAAGGCCACTTTGGCTCGATTCTTTGGATGGGTGGAGCGATGTCCCTGTTTTTGCTCCCTGTCTTTGCGATCTACTTGTCGCTCAGGGCTTATCGAGACATCACATCACCGTTGGCAGAGGTAATCGCGGCGGCCGATAACGTGTCTAAAGGGGACTTGAGCGTGCGGGTGCGCGAGAATCTGAGGGGCAACTTTGCAGGGCTAGCCAAGTCATTTAATCACATGGTGTCTGAGCTTGAGATGGCGGACGAGCGACGGCGCAATTTAACGGCCGATGTGGCCCATGAACTACGCACACCGTTGCACATTATCCAAGGGAATCTTGAAGGGATTCTGGACGATGTTTATGAGCCTTCGGCCGACCACATTGAAGCGACTTTAGATGAAACCCGCATATTGGCCCGCCTGATCGAAGATTTACGTGTGCTGTCACTAGCAGAATCAGGCCAACTGCCGTTGCAAAAAGAAGAAGTTGATATCGCTGAGCTGTTGCAAGATGTAGAAACAAGTTTCTCGGGGCAAGCGGCCGTGGCCGGTGTTGGGCTCAACACATCTACCCAAGGCGACCTCAAAGTGCAGGCTGACTATGGGCGTTTAACGCAGGTGATCAATAATTTGGTCACAAACGGGTTGCGCCACACCCCGGCCGGTGGGCAGATTAATATCAGTGCACAAAACGGCGGAGATCAGATTTCTATCACTGTGGCTGACACAGGGGAAGGGATTCCGGCTGAGCAACTGCCCTACATTTTTGATCGCTTTTGGCGCGGAGATAAATCACGCGAACACACAGGCTCTACCGGCTTGGGGCTGGCCATTGCTCGTCAGCTGATGCTGGCACACGGTGGGGACATCGCTGTTCAAAGTGTTGAAGGTGAGGGGACTACCTTTACGGTTGTACTCTAGACATTTAAACCGTCTGGCAGGTTATTAAACCCTCACCCCAACCCTCTCCCAATTTGGGAGAGGGAGCTAAAGTTGTCGGTATGAACCTAGTTTTGCAATACGCACGGCCAAAGCCCTTCTCCCTTGGGGGAGAAGATGCCCGATAGGGCAGATGAGGGGGAATTTTGCTGG
>JAHDGV010000842.1 GCA_020631655.1 Chloroflexota bacterium
TGAAAAGAAGATTCAAGGATTGCGGGTGACAGATGAAAAATCTTTGTGGATTACTGAGATGGTGATGTCGGCCGGAGTGAACAAATTATTGGTTCGGGCGTTAAAGAATGCAGGTCTGGATGCGATGGGCATCAGCGGTGTTGATGGTGAAGTTTTAACCGCGCAGAAAAAAGAGCTGCCAGAAGGGGATTTAGGATTTGTTGGCGAGGTGATCGATGTACGCAGTGACTTGATCAAGAATCTACTGGATTTGGGTTTAACGCCGGTGATTTCTCCTGTTTCGTGTGACGCGGCCGGACAGCACTACAACATCAATGCAGATGAGGCGGCGACGGCCGTGGCGCAGGCTTTACCGGCCGATCAGCTCGATTTTGTTTCAAATGTACCAGGCGTTTTACGTGACCTAAGCGATGATACGGTGATACCCACGCTAACCCCGGCCGATGTTGAGTCCTTAATAGTAGACGGCACGGTGAGCGGCGGGATGTTGCCCAAGGTCAAAGCGGCCGTTGAAGCGTTGGAGAAAGGGGTGAAGCGGGTACGAATTGTCGATATGCATGGCATGAAAGAAGGCGGTACGATTTTCAATTAGACGCGCCATCGGAGACGCGCCGACGGCACGTCTCTACGAGATTGTGCGGATGTAGAGACGCCCCGCTGGGGCGTCTAAGAAATAAATGACACAAAACTATTTTCCGATAATTGATGAAGACAAAGTTTTCTGCGATGTAACAGGCTACGATCGAACCCTGTTCAATACCAAACTGCGGGTGTATCGCGAACCGGACTTCAAATCAAACATGGGCTTTCAATATTATTTGATCGACCTGTTTTTCTGCATCTACTACTCTGGCCCACTGTTTTGGCAGGGCTTGGTGGCTAGCCAAGGGACAGACGAAGAGATGCGCCAACTGGCCCCTCATGCGTGGGACCGAAAAGTGGAGATGACGGCCGAGGGTCGTGACCATTTCCCAAAACTTTACTGTATCGAAACGGGTGATGCTGGGCCTGTCAAAATTATCGCTGGAGCGTGCCGCATCTACGCCCACAATAGCCCGGTGCCGCTGGCTTTTAATGATGATGGAGAGTGGTTCGGCCACTGGGACATTGTGTTTGAAGAAGGATTTGCGGGACAACCGTTTAATGAGGTTGGCTTTTAGCCATTGGCTCTTGGCCGTTAGCTTTTGGCTAGCGATCAACAGCTAATAGCTAACAGCCAAAAGCTAACAGCTATGAACAAACAAGAAGTAATCAACAACGAAGCCAATTACGTGCTTCACACATACAATCGGCCGGAGATCGTGTTTACCCACGGCGAGGGTGCTTATTTGTATGATACCGATGGGAAAAAATATTTAGACTTCAATGCAGGAATCGCTGTGACAGCTTTGGGTCATTCAGATCCAGAATGGTCAAAGGCTGTGGCGGATAGCGCCGGTCAGCTGGTGCATGTCAGCAATCTGTATCACACGGAGCCGCAAGCCACGTTGGCGAAAAAGCTGGTTGAGAACAGCTTTGCCGACCGGGTTTACTTCTGTAACTCTGGCGCAGAGTCGAACGAAGCGGCGATCAAGTTTGCGCGTAAATATGCGTGGATGAAGTCGCAAAAAGATGGGTCGAAATCGAAGTTCAAAGTTGTGTCGTTCACCAAAGGGTTCCACGGCCGGACATTGGGCGCACTCGCTACTACCTA
>JAHDGV010000843.1 GCA_020631655.1 Chloroflexota bacterium
GGTTCTGGGGTTGTGGTGGCCGATGATCCGGTTTGTAACTGCTGAAACAGCTTCATGTATTCGGCCGCTGTTTGGTCAGGGCTAAAGCTTTCCCCAATCAAGTTCGAATCACGCTGGTAGGATGGTTTGTCTGCCAACACCCGATTTACTGCATGGGCCAACTCGGCCGCATCTCCAATCGGGACCACCTCGCCCATACCCGTCATTGTGACGCTTTGGCGTACCCCCGGCAGATTGCTAGCCACCACCGGCACACCGTTTTTCATCGCCTCGATTTGGACCAATCCAAAACTTTCTGTGCTGTTCAGACTGCAAATCACCAAACAGTCGAGATTTTTGTAAAAAGCGGTTAGGTCCGCCCCATGCAGGGTGCCTAGCCTGATATAGTTTTTGACATATTTTTGGAAGAGCGGTTCAAGTCGCTCCGCATACGCCTCTTCTCCCAGCACATTTTTGTATGGGCCTGCGTGTAGCACAACTGCGTCTGGGTGTTCTTCAAGAATTTTTGGGAGGGCGTTTAGCAAGACCTCGACCCCTTTTTCGGTGGCGAGCCTGGCAGATATTCCGATGACTTTCCGGCCGTCCAGCTGATATTTTTCGTGGAATGCTTCGGACAGCTCGGCCGGGCATTCAGCCAGCGAAACGGGAGGTGGAATGATGTGGAGTTTTTTCTCGAGATACTGGTTGAGGAACGGAGTGTTTGTGCCGTAGTCGCGCGTGTAGGTGACCACGCCGTTTGCTAAACTGCCTGCGATCTGATTCATCGTTTTAACAACCCGATTAACCACGGCGTTAAATCCGCCGGTTGGCAGTTGTAAATCGCAGTGATACGTCAGAACCACCGGCCGACCCATGATCCGGCCGCGTAGGGCCAATCCCGGTGCATCAAACTGTGGCAGATGCAGATGCATCACGTCAGCCCAGCGTGCCCAGCGGGTCGCTTTAAAGCCAAATGTCGGCATAATCACCCCTTTGGAGATGCGAAAGGCGACCGGCACGCGCACAATTTTAACTCCCCGCACCGTCTCCTCTAACGGGAGAGACGGGTCAAACTGAGAGGTGAGAACGGTGACATCGTGCCCCTGAGCAGCAAGCGCTTCGCACAGGCGTTCAACGTAGATGGTGAGGCCGCTAACGTGCGGCCGGTAATAGGTTAGAACTTCAAGTATTTTCATAAACGGGGTCGCTTCGCTTACGCGCAGAACTTCGTTCTGCATAGTTGATGAGTTGGTCAGTATCGTAGGGGCTAGGCGCTCGCATGAACGATCTTGATAAAGATAAACCTCACAGCGAGTGTCTCGCCCCGCAGGCAGGTCTGAATTGCGAAACCACCCTCCTGTGATTTTACTGAGTTGCCCGATAGATACAAGGATTTTTATTGACCTGAGAGAATTAAACGGTAGGATTTTTGGATGACCTCAAAGCAAGAAGACGTAATCGCAAAAAAAGTGGCTCAGCGGCTGGCCGAGCTAGATGGAAAACTAATCGATCTGTTGGGTATCGAGATTGTACATGCGGAGCCGAATCGCTGTATCAACAAACTGATTGTGCGGGATGATTTGGCTAACAGCGGGGGTGTGGCTCAAGGTGGGATTGTATTTGCCCTAGCGGACCAAGCGCTGGCGTACGCCTGCATGTCGTGCAATACCATCGGGATGACGCTCTCAGCCAATATCACCTTTACACGGCC
>JAHDGV010000844.1 GCA_020631655.1 Chloroflexota bacterium
TTGGGAAGTAAACTTTCTAACCAATATTCAGTTTCCAGAGCTGATTCAATCGGCCGGAACAACCCTAACCACGATTGCGGGTGGCTCATTTACCGATTTTGGTCCAAATATCACCCTGTGGTTTTTTATCATCAATGTAAGCGTGATGATCATCGGGTTTATTGCAACGGCATTGATCCAGAGTCAGGTTGATGTAGATAGCGACCCGGCCGCTTTGCGCTACCTCATCTTCGCTAATGGGGTGATCATCGTTGCGATTTTGATCTTTGGCTTGACCGTTAGCTTCCCGGCCGCACTGGCCGCGTGGCTCGTGTTGGGGGGCTTCCGTGGAACCGTGCATCCGATTGCATCAGCCCTGCTTAACCGTCACATTCCGCAAGATGTGCGAGCCACGGTCCTTTCGATGTGGGGGCAGGCCGACGCGATTGGGCAAATGGTCAGCGGCCCACTGATGGGGGCGATAGTCGTGGCTGGGCCGCTTCGCTGGGCGTTTGTGGCTGTGGCAGTTTTGTTGGCTCCTACCCTGTGGATTTACCGGAGCCTGCTACAAAAAGTCTGATTGTCGCATAGTCAAGCTGGTACGTCCTCCCTTAAGTAATGCAAATTTTGTTGGAATGCCATCATTCCTGCGAAGGCAGGAATCCAGCGCCGGGCCTAGCACTGGATACCCGCCTGCGCGGGTATGACGCCTCTACCAAACATTATAAAACTTCTGGGACAATGTAATTAGTGGGATGTTTTGATCTTAATCCCACTGCTCTGTTGCGGATCAACGCCCAAAAACGCCATGATGTCTGCTAAATCTTGGTCTTCTAGGCGCAGGGCAAAATTAGCCGGCATAGCGCTCGGAGGGCCAGCGCACGGTCCCATTGGGCAATCTGGCGAGATGTAAGCATTCGGGTTCAGAACTGACTCATACACATAATCGGCCGCCAGATACCCCTCAATCCGATCATCCAAATGTTTAAAATTGCCGGACCACGGACCAACCGCGTTTGATCCTTCTACGGCCGGGTCACCGTGACAAGCGCTACATCCGTAGGTGACATGGAAATGTTGCTCTCCAGCAACAGGATCACCGGCCGGTAGGTCTGAGACTTGCTGGCTCCAAGGCAACGTCGAGAGGGCAGGTCTACAGACAAAGTCTTGGTTAGCATAGTTTAGGATGTAGGCGGTTACATCATCGATTTGTTGCTGGCTTAGCCCCCGCTTTTCCTCGTAGACAAATTCTTTGCCAAAAGCAGGCATCCCTTTTTCTGACCGGCCGATCGTTGTGATTCCTCGAATGTACGCTTCTGTTGTGCCTTCCCACTCAACGGCCATCAATCGCAGACTCGGTTCATCGCACAAGAGGTCTATCGAATTCAACGGCCGACCACTGCATCCGATTTGCTGGCCGTTTGTAGCGTAACAGAGATCAGCTTTGCCATGTTCGCCGTGGCATGTGGCACATTTATCCGCATAAACCAAAGCCCCTTGCTCGATAAACTCAGCCTCTTGTTTTTCCTGAAACGTAGCCATCCGGCCGGATTCGTTAAACAGCACGTAACCAATCAGCCCAAAGACCAAGATAAGTGGCACAACGGTCAAAATTATCTTTTTAAGCATGCTAATTTCGCTCCTTACTCGTTAGCACTTTTACCCTAGCATGCTGATGTAAGGAGGAATTAAGGCTCAAAGAT
>JAHDGV010000845.1 GCA_020631655.1 Chloroflexota bacterium
TCCAGCACCAGAACAGCCACGCCCACCGTTTCGCCCCATCTCGCATGATGAGGTATGCCGTGGGGATCGCCAGCAGACCGGTGATGACATCACCAATCCCTGCGTTAATCGCAAATCCTTGGGTTAAATACCCTTCAGTCAAATATGGGAAGATGAAGATCCCCCCAACCACACGATAGGATTGGACATAAATCAGCCAGTGGGTCGGAATTTCACGAATCAGTCGTTTAACCGGCTCCGTGTACGAGAGCGCCCATCCCACAAAGATCGGGATCAAAGCAAATGGGAGCACGAGCTGAAGCGAAATCAATCCGGCCGTGCTTGTTGCAATCGCCACACCATACCAAACGGCGATAACGCCGAATAGCCAATAGGGCAGTTTAGGTAGCTCTGAGCCAGTGCGCAGCTGAGCGGCCGCGTAACCGATAAACGCTCCGGCTGCTAAAAAGATAAAAGCTCCTGTTCCTAAAATGATGGTGGTAGACATAAAAGTCTGTGTAAAAGATAACATTCGGTTTATCCATAAATGGGCGATTCAAAATCATCCCATGCATATACATATATTTAGATAAAAAAACAGCGTCTTCCCTATCCGCGTCCAACATAAAATGTAGACGCAAATTGAAAAACGCTATTTATGTTTGTATTCGATTCTCGGAAATTTCTACAATTTCCTGAGCCATCTGCAAAAACGCGGCCGCTTTTTCCTCGCCCAATTGATCCCACAGCTTCGTCTGCGCTTCAAGCCACATCGGGTAAGTTTGCTGAACCACCTGCTCCCCTTTCGGGGTGAGTTCGACCAATCGGGTCCGTTTATCCTCACCGGGGATGGCAACCACATAGCCGTCTTTTTTCAGCACGTTGATATTGCGCGTCACCGTCGTCTGGTCCATCCCCATAAAATTGGCGAGATCTGTAATTTTTGCTTTGCCAAAGCCTGAGATGGTTGAGAGCAATGTAAATTGAGTCCCTTGTATGCCTGACTCACGCATCTCGTCCATATACATCGACAAAATGGCACGCGAAGCTTTGCGCAGGTTGGCATTAAGACAATAAAGTGGGCTGGTTCGGTCAATTACATGCATATACATACAATACCGACCTTGCTCCCCCTTTTCAAGGCTACTAATCTGATTCAAATGCGTTAATTGTGGTTTGTTAGGGCAAGAGTTGCCCATTCTGGATCCAAAGTAGATGGTTAATTTAACTGACCAGATAGGGTGTGGAAGTGTGGACAACTAATCGTTTGGCCTCAAACTACAAGCGAAGTTGAGGCAGTTCGCCCTTGGAGCCTAACTGCAGTTGTGTGGAGCGGCCGTGCCGAAGCGGGTACACTGGCTTTTGGTGACGCAGTTTCAAGTGAACGGACCAAGACCATCACATCGGCCGCGATCTGTTTAAACTCCTCAAGCTCAACCAACCCGTTTGGATGATCGTAAACGACAAACTGACTGGCTTCTGGGAAAACATCGGCCGGTAGATCAACTTGCTCCCGATCAACGATGTTGACACAGCGCATCTTTTTTCTCATGCCAAACAGACCAACCGTGTGCGGCTTGGTGGTCGAGAAGGTCATAAGCGCTTTTTTCTGGTTGTAGGTCAGCGGATCGGCCGATGGCTTGACGGTCCAAATCTCATCAAAAAATTCTGGCATCGAGCGCAAGCCCGATTTTCTTGT
>JAHDGV010000177.1 GCA_020631655.1 Chloroflexota bacterium
AATGGCCATGCATGGCTTTAAAATTGAATGTTGATTCGGCCATTGACAGGGATAGGTCCAGATATCTTTATCCAAAATTCAGGTTAAAAAGCAGAGTAAAAAACCTTTCTACTATGCTTTATCAAAGATCCGGCCGTCCTGCATATAGATGACTTGATCCGCATAGTTATCAACGGCCAAATCGTGGGTCGCAACCAAAATCGTCGTTCCATCCACTTCAGCTAAATCCCGAAACAGATTCAAAATTTCAGCACCTGTTTGCACATCCAGCTCACCGGTCGGTTCGTCAGCAAAAATCACGGCCGGCCTGGGGGCGATGGCACGCGCAATCGACACCCGCTGCTGTTGTCCGCCGGACAGTTCAAACGGCCGGTGATCGATCCAGTCGGCCAAGCCGACCTGCTTGATCACCTCTTTGGTCCGTTTAGCCCGATCAGCCCGTGACCAACCGGCCAAACGCAACATCAGGTCCACGTTCTCGGCGGCCGAATAGTTGGGCATAAGCGCATGCGACTGAAAGATAAACCCGACTTTTGAGCGGCGTATTTTGATTCGGCCGAGCTCGTTCATGCGGGTGATGTATTGCCCGTTCAGCCACACACCACCCTGCGTTGGCTCGTCAAGCCCGCTCAGACAGTTGAGCAGTGTCGTCTTACCAGAGCCGGAGCGGCCGCGTACGGCGACCACCTCTCCGGCCGGAATTTCCAGACTCACATCATCCAACGCCTTGATCCGACGCGAACCTACTTTGTAGATTCGCGTCAAACCTTCGGCCTTTATCGGAGCATCTGACATCACAGCACCAGAATTTGGAAGGTGTTGGTTAGAAGCCTGGATCATAATTGGGGTCCGCCTCTTTCAAACAATTGGTAAACTGTTCCCAGTCAGATTCATCAGTGATGTCGTTATCAATCACACACTGGCGATAGACATCGGCTTTATCTTGAGCCCCTTGCAATGCCTCTTCAACGGTCAGACCATCGTCGTATATCTCATTCAACGCAGTGACCAAAAATTCAAATGAGCCACCGATCCAGCTATCTCCTAAACCGCTTGTGTTAGATTGAGCATTTTGCAATGTATCAACGATCGTTTCGATATTCTCTGCCCCCATTTTTTGAGCAAATTCAGGAGAGTTGACCGCATTTACATTGGCTGGAATTCCAAAGCTGACCGACGCTTCTGTACCGCTTAGATATTTTATCCACTCCCAACATCCTTGGCGTGATTGGGTTTCGACCGAGATATAATACCCGCCTGAATTCCCAAGCGTTGATGCGCCTGAAGGGCCAGCCGGGAATGGAACGATGCCTACGTCTGAGTCCCGCTCTTCAGCTTCGGCCGAACCATCATCACCTATCATGATTATCCCCCCTTCATCATCAACCCACATGCCAGCCCGGCCGCTGTCGATAATGTCTTGCCGATCGTCAAAGACGTTGAAATCGATTGGGCCACTATTGCTGACATTAAAGCGAGCAGACACATTATGTTGGGTCACGAGATCGGTGTACCAGCGCACTCCGGCCGCAAATTCTGGGCTATCAAAGTTTGCTCTGGGTGGATCAACGGTTTCATCCACAAATTCAACCCCTTGAATGTCTAAAAAGGTAAACAGATCTTGGGTGCTCCACACCGCAGGCACATAGCCATATGTGCGAGTATCTTCCGGCCCATCTGTAGCGATGGCTACCGCATTATCCAAAAAGTCATCTAGGGTCCAGCCTGGTTGCGGATAAGGAACCCCAGCATCGTCGTGTAATTTTTTGCTGTACGACAGAAGTCTTAAATCAACTGAAGAGGGGACCCCCATGATCTGCCCATTTTGCCGATGTTGATCCAGTGCCCCTTGGAATAAATCACCTTCTGCAAAGTCAGGATCTGCATCAAAAAACGGTTGCAGGCTAAGTACACGATCAAGCTCATCTTGAGCCGTAATAGGTGACCACCAATCAAAACAGTCGGCATCGCCAACCATCCCTTCCATCGAAAAATCGCCGGTGAAATTAGGCTCATCAATTTTGACAAAGTACTCAGGGTTGGCTTCGTTGAATGCTTTAGCCAATTCGCGGAAGGCAAATGGATCGCTTCCGGCCGAAGTAAAGTTAATCACCTGAGCATCTTCTGAAATTTGGCTACTGGGTGGCTCAGCCACAGAAATCTCTGGAACCGGTGTCGGCTCTTCATTCGCTTTTTCACTTACAGCTTCATCAAACTCTTTCTGACCATCGGCCAAAAGCTGGTCGATGTCTGCCCCATCGTTAAAACCGCCAAAGATGGCCGTGTAAATTTCGCTGTCTCCAATATTTGGATAAAACGGAACAAAGCTATGATCGGCCGCATACTTGATCGCTTCGGCCGTCTCCGCATCAAAGTCATTGAAGAAACCGGTAGATTCAGCCACAGAACGGCGAGATGGGAGCGACAAAGGGAAACCGGTTGAGAAGAACCCATCGTCCTCTTGTCCAGACCCTTGGCTAAGCAAAAAGCTGACCCATTTCCAAGCCGCATCTGCCTTTGCAGACCCTTTGCTAATCGCCAATGCTTTACTCGTGTAGGTCGTAATCGGTGACGTTTGATCGTTTTCGGCCGAGACCGGGAATGGAACCACACCCAAATTTAGATTTTCTTGAGATAGCCATCCGAGTGATTCAACTGAATCTAGAAACATGGCTACATCTTTGCCATTTGACTTGTGTGGCTCATAATCAAAACTTTCCCCTTCTTCGCTATTTTGATCATTTGGGTTTGGCATCACTTCATATTCAGTAGCTAGTGACACAACCCATTTGATAGCATCCGCTACGGCCGGATCTGTTAAATTAGCTGAAGGCAAAGGGCCACCACTATTGATAATTTGTCCACCTTTAGCAGAAATAAAGGACAGGGGATTACCATAGCTCATCGAAAATCCATATTGAGTCACTTCCGAGCCGGATTTTTCCGTCAGAGCTTGGGCCGTTGCCAAAAAATCGTCCCATGTCCAACCCGGTTGCGGGTACTCAACCCCGGCCGCATCAAACAGATCTTTGTTGTAAACAATCATCGTATGGGACAGCGTGGAAGGGATACCGTACATCCCACCGTATATCGCATAAAGGTCTAACGCCCCTTCATAAAAATCATCTCTTTGGATGGTAGACGCCTGATCTAGAAATGGATTTAAATCGATAAACAGGTCGCTAAACGAATCAGATATTACATCCGTTTCAATGACATCGGCCGCCTGTGCCAGCTTCAACATCGAGCCATCTGTGTCGTTGTACAAGGCATCGTAACTGCCTAAAACATCTTCTAGCACGACAAACTCAACCTTTATGTTTGGGTTTGCCGCTTCGAACTGCTCTACCTTGTTCTCATATAAAGACTTCTCCCACGAAGAGACCGCAAACGAAATGACCGTTTGCCCCTCACTTGCCTCTTCGCTGCCCGAAGAAACGGAGCTAGCTTGTTCAGCTTCTCCTGCCACATTTTCAGCCGTCTCTTCGGCCGTACACGCCGCCATAAAGGCCAGCATCATTATTCCCAAAAGGATTTTAAATATCGATTGTTTCATCATAATTATCTCCAAAATAAATAGAATAATTCCCTTCATCATTCTCGGTTCACCGGCCGGATTGTCAGCGAGCCATCCTCGCCCTCTTGCACAATCACCCGGCCGCTCGTGCCGATTTTTCCACGCAGATCGGGCGGAATTTGCAACCGGCCTACCCCGTCTACAACCACTAATTCATCAAACTGCTCGTCTGGCCCATCATCAGTCACCAGCCGTCGCACCGTCTCGCTACTCATCCGGCCGTCCCGGATCGTTATCACCCGGTCCACCATCTGCGCCACCTGCGGGTCATGCGACACGATGATCGTTGTTAGCCCCAGCTCTTTATTCAGCGTCTGGAACAGCGCCATAATTTCATCGGCCGTGGCAGAGTCGAGCTCACCGGTCGGTTCATCACCCAATAGCAGGGATGGTTTGTTCGCCAGCGCCACACCGATCGCCACACGCTGTTGTTGCCCCCCCGAAAGCTGGGCCAGCTTGTGCTTCCGGTGCTCCCACAGCCCAACTGAGTTGAGCAGTTCGGCCGTCCATTCCCGCTTTTCTTTGAACGATTTGCCCGCAATCGTCATCGGCAACTCGATGTTTTCCCAAGCCGTCAGATACGGGATCAGGTTTCGGGCTGACTGTTGCCAGATAAAGCCAACTTCATGCCGCCGGTAGCTCTCTAGCTCACGGTTGCTCAGCTTGAGCAGATCCCGGCCGTTGACCATCATCACCCCGGCCGAGGGGCGATCCAGCCCCCCTACCACGTTCAGGAAGGTACTTTTCCCCGAGCCAGATGAGCCGACGATGCCGACCATCTCACCCTCTTCAATCGAGAGATCAAACCCCTGCAGGGCGATCACTTCGAGGTCAGCAACCTTATAAATTTTGACCAGATTTTCGCAGTAGATAAACATATTTTTTTAGCATGTCAGCTTTATCAGCATTTCAGCTTGATCAGCATGTCTGCAAATCCAACCATCTCCGATTAGTGAAACCTGCTGACATGCTGACAAATGAGCGTAGCGAATGTGCTGATTAGCTGATCCGCTATTCGCCAATGATCACGTCTCCAGCTTCAACGCCCTCGAGAATCTCGACCCGCTGTTCGCTTTCAATCCCAACCAACACATCAACCCGACGCTGACCGCCATCTTCCTGCACCACCACAAAGCGACGGCCTTGGAAGCGACGAATGGCGTTTGGCGACACCCACAGCGCGTCCCGCTTCACTTCAAGTCGAACTTCTAAATCGGCCAGTTCGCCCAGTTTGAGCGCAACATCTGGGTGTTTGTCACTGTCTATGGCGATGCGAACAACCTTTTCGCCGTCTTGCCCTTCGTCTCCACCAGAACCGCCCCCAAACGGGTACGGCAACGTGCGCACAAATCCGCTCAACGTCTCTTCCGGCCGGTTGCGAATCTTGACCAGCACTTCCTGATCCACGCTCAGCTTTTCAAGCTCAGTCGTGCCTAAATTGGCCGTCAGTTCCAAATCATCTAGCTGAGCAATCACAGCCACCTGCTTAAACGGCTCCGCGTTACTGCCTCGCTTGATGCTGATCGACAGCACCCGGCCGTCAAACGGCGCAATCAGCTTCGCATCGGTCAGCTTTTCTTCAGCCTCTTTCAAGTTTGCCTGCGCCGTTTTCACAGCGTTTTCAAATGATGGGTTGATGCCGCGCAACAGTTTTTCGTAGTCCAGCCGTGCCAGCTCACCGTCTAACGCCTTAATCTGAGCATCGACCCCAACCGCCCCCTGCGCCCGAACCGCATCGTTGTAGCTTTGCTCCGCCAACAAAAGCTGTTGCTCCGCCTGCTCAAGCCCGCGCGCCAGCTGATCCACCTCGTTTTGCTCACGATTAGGGTCAGACAACGCCTCTTGGTACGCCTGCGCAGAAGCCCCGACACTTTCTTGCGCCGATTGCAGGTCAAACTGCTTTTGAGTGATGCCAGACGAAGCCTGGGTCAGTGCCGTGCGCTGTTCGTTCAACCCTTCTTTTTGCAGATTGATTTCCGCCCGAATCAGCTGTTCGGTGTGGTCTAAACTCGCTTTATCCAGCTCAAATTCGGCCGTTTCCAACGCCTGTGCCGCCTGCTCAACCGCTTTCTCCAAGTCAGAAATATCTAGCTCAGCGATCACATCGCCCGCTTGCACATCATCACCAGCTTGGATGAAAACCGTTTTCACCGTGCCACCACGCCCAAACGCCAGCTCTTTTTCAACGACGGGGGACACCCGGCCGGTAAATTCCAGCGCATTGATCACCTCGCCGCTTTGCACCACATACGTCGGTTTTTCCGGCACAATCGGCGTCGGCAACGGAGTTGGCGTTGGCAAAGCTCCGCCAGCCTGTCCCAACGTTGCGCCGCCCAAGCTCGGCCCGTTTGAGCCACACGCCGCCGCCAGCGCCACGAATAAAATTGATCCTAAAAATAAAATAATTGCGTTTTTCATAACTTTTTGGCTGATCAGCTAATTAGCTGATCAGCTAGACTGTCTCCCCTAGCTTCACCGCCTCAAATAATTTCATACGGCCCAACAGCACAATCAGCACCGTTACCGCGATCACAAACATGCCGCCAAAAATCAGGTAAATCGAACCGATCTGATCCCAAGCGATTTGCACCACAAACGGGGGAACCCCGGCCGTTTTGCCCGCTCCAATCTGGAAATACGGGATAAAAATCACGCTGGCCCAAATGCCCAACCCGGTCCCGATCAACATGCCGGTAGCGATAATCGCCGCCTGTTCAATCGCCAGATACCCGATCATTTGCCCAATCGACAGTCCGATGGCCCGGAGCATCCCCAGCTCGATTAGGCGCTGTCGGAACGACACGATGGCAAAGACCAAGAAGCCGAGCACTGTCACCAGCGCGGCCGCCCCAAACCCAACAGAGAGCAGACCAAACAGCCCCTGCCGTTCCGGCCGCAGTTTTTCTTCCAAAATCAGCTCATTCGCCGCATCAGCCGTCACCACCAGCAGGCCCAACTCACGCACACCCTGCACCACGGCCGAGATCGAAACCGGCTCGCCTGACTCATAGCGATCCGCTAGGCTCAGCCACACATCGTACGGATATTGCCCCCCCAACTGCTCGTGCAAATAATCAAGATGGGCCACAAAAAACGGCCCTTCTTGCGGATACAGTGTGGGGAACATGTCGAGCGGCGCGGCGATGACAAAATCGATGTCCTTAAACTCACCGGCCGCTTCGACATTCAGCCGCAAAGGATCCCCAACCTCGAGGCCGTTCCGCTGCATAAAAGCACGATTCACTAAAATGTAGTTCCGGCCAACGGCCAGCCGGTTGAGCACCCCACCTAAAGATTCATTCGACGCAAAGTCGTTCCGGAAATAAGCCACATGGGCAAAATCGATCCGGTCGATGCCCAAAATGCGACCTTGCTGTTGTAAGCCGCTGACAGATGCGGTGGCGGTGTAATCCCCCACCCGGGCCGCATTTTCGACCCCATCTACCAAAAGGTGTTCTTCAACTGGCAAAAAGAGCCATTTTGCTTCGTTCTCTTCTTTCTCTTTTTCTTCTTCAGATTTTTCTTCCTGCTGTTGCCCCGGCCGATTGTTGTTCGGCCGTTCGGGCGGCTTGGTGTTCTCTCCCAGCTCACCCAAGTTCAGGTCGGCACCCACTTGGTAATACACCTGATCGTTCAGATGGTTATCGAGCGTGAGCGCCATCGAGGCAGAAAAAATCGCCAAGCTCAAAGTGAGTGTGAGCAACAGCATCGAACCGGTGTATTGCCCGGCCGCACGCCCCAAACGGCGCAGGGTAATCAGCAACACCGTGCTCGGTTGCAGAGCGGCGAGGCGAGCCAGTTGATTTAAAAGCCAAGGAAAAATGCGAATCCCAATCAATCCCAATGCGAAGCAAAATAGCACCGGAACCAAAAACAAAAGCGGGTTTGAAAACGGATCATCTCCGTCGGACAGCGTGCGGATCGTCCCTTGCTGATCCAACTGATACCAGCCGTACAGGGGCAACCCCAGCAACATAAAGTCGAGATAAAACCGTTGCCAAACCGGCCGCTGTTGATTCCGGCTCTGGTTGCTCCGCAAGCTGATAATGGTGTGGCGCGACGAGCGCAGGGCCGGAATCAAAAGGGCCGGAAGCCCCAGCAAAGCGGTAACAATCCCGAAGCGAAACGCCTCTGGCGACAGCACAATCCCGATCCCGGTTGGGTCAAAATCACGTACCCAGCCGGTGTCCAAAAAGGTGGTCGTCTGCCCCATAATCTCGGCCAGCCAGCGACCAAGGGTCAACCCGGCCGCCAACGCCGCCCCGCTCACAAATAATCCTTGGATGAGATACACCAGCAGGATTTGCCCCCGTGTTTGCCCACGGCTGTGCAAGATGGCGATCTCGCTCTGGCTCTGCTGTATCACCAATCCAGCGATCAAGCTCACAAAATAGAGCACTAATCCGATAATCGGCAGGCTAAAAATTAATAGATTCAAATTCAGCAGTCCGGCCGAGCCATCGTAGCTTTGCAACGCCTGCACCGGCGACACTTCTAGCGCCGTCCCGTTCAGGAGCGCGTTGGCCCGCGTTTCGGCCGTGCGGATGCTTTCGAGCAGGCGGCTAACCGTGTTGGGGCGCACGCGGCGGCCGTCCAAAATCAGATACCAAACGGCGGTAGAAACCGGTGTCTCAAACTGGGGAGCTACATTTTGCCAAAACTGGTCTTCGGCCGTCAGCAATAGCTCGTCAAAACTTTCGGGTGGGTAAAACCAAAAGCCATCTTCTGGGTCGATGGGGGTCCAAATGCCAACCACCTGCACCAGCACCTGCGCCTCTGAGCTAGATGAATTAAAGAGCACAAACTGCTCACCCACTTGGGTCCCCAACTGTTCGGCCAACGCTTGGCTGATAATGATTTCCGTTGCGGCCGAATCGCCATCTTGGCTGGGGTAATCCCCTTCCACCAGTTTGATCCGATCTTGCAGACCGGTCACAAATCCGATGTTGGTCCAGATCAGCGGGGTGTCACCCGAGCCATCTGCCCCGGCCGTGAACAGCCGCAGTTTGTCGCTAGCTACGTGGCGCACCACCTCTTCGGCCGGTAGCCCCATTTCGTCAGCCGCCTGCTGGCTCAAATAGGTATCAACCTGATCGTAACCGGCTTTGTCGATATTACCGTTCCACGCCCCGATGTAGCGCCACATAAACGCAAACGGCGGCCGGTTTGACCCATCTTCGGTCAGCTCACCCTGCAACAGCCGGTTCTGCGTCGCGTCTGTGAACAGCGGCACGGCCGATGTGATGCCGACGGCAAAGCTAATGCCCAGCCACAGGCAAACCATCAGCAAACGATGGTTCCACAGCCGCTTGAGGGCCAAAATCGTGAGGGAGACTGTGCGATAAAAAGCGCTCATACGGTTATGCCTCAACCTCTGGCAACGCGCTGACAGGCACAGCCAAATCGATAAACCGCACGCTGACCCAACCTTTGTCGCCGTCGGCCAGTTCTAGTTGAACCCAGGTGCTGAACTTGTTCCGGCCGATGACGTTCACCTCTGTCCCGACAGCCAGTTTGTTGATTTTGACCGCCAAATAGCTGGGCCCCATGCGCACCGTGTTTAAGTTGCTGGTAACTGTGCCGCGTAAAATCGCCTCTGCATTATTTTGATCGATGGCAACCGCCGTAGTCGGGTTGTCTACCACGTCTAGCGTTTTAATATCCAGCCCCTCGGGCAGATCGACGTACAAGATCGAGACCCATCCCAACCGCTGGTCTGGCAACTCTACTTGAATCCAGTTGTTAAACTGGTTCCGGCCGATAATGGGTAACGGCTGGTCTTTTTGCACCTTCCCCTGCACGGCCGACAAAATGCTCGCTTCGGTACGCACATTCAGCGTAACCACATCAACCGTTGCCACTTCGCCGCTTAGCGTTGCATTGCTTTGGGCAGATGGCTGAGCCTGTTTGCCACCGCCACCAATTACACCAATACTTGTACTTCGTGCACCGCCTCCACCGATGGGAACCAATCCTTTATTGGCTCCCAGCTCGATTTCGAGCCGTTCCCCATCAAGGCGTTCCCAATCAAGTTTGGCCACCGCTTTGTGCTCTGCGTTGTAATAGGTCATCACCACCGGAACGGGGCCGCCGGGCAGGGTCACATCGGCCGAATAAGTCAGCTGTGGCTGCTTGTTCCACTTGTCGATGATCATGTTGTTGTTAACGCTCAGGCGCACCCCATCGTCGCTGGTGGTGGTAAAGCGATAGTCTCCGGCCGGCAGATTCAGCGTGCCGGTCCAGCGGACACTAAATGCGTCGCGCACAATTTGGCTATCGGGGGGATTGGTCCCCCAATCAAAATTAATCGCGCTATCAATGCGGGTCACGGCCGGGCGAGACAGGAGTTCGGTGTTGTTGAAGTATTCCCCCCGCCAATATCCGCTACTGCCAGAACCGGCTGTAACAGTCGCTTCCCCGATCTTTTCCCAAGTCAGTCGGGCCGCCGCCAGACCGATCTCGTCGTAATATTCCATCTTGACCGCAACCGCGCCACCACCATGATTTAGGTCCGTTGTGTGGGGTGAAAAGGTTTGATTGCGCCACTGGTCGATAGCCAATCGGCCGTTTAAGTAGAGCCGCACCCCATCGTCTGTTTCAGTTTTAAAGCGATAGGTTCCGGCCGGTAGGTTCAATGTCCGAGTCCAGCGCACGCTAAAGCCGTCAGCATTCATCGCCTCGACGGCCGGGGTGTTCAACCCCCAATCAAAATCGATTTTTTCATCATTGCGCGTTATCGCCGGGGTCCCTGCCAACACACGATTATTGAAATACTCCCCTTTCCATTGGCTAATGTTAGGTTGGTACACGCTACCGGTCACCGCACTGTCAGAACCAAAAATCCGGTCCCACGTCACAGTCAACAGCGCATCGTGCTGGTTGTCGTAATACTCCACCCGAATAGTCACGTTTGAGGCTGATTTTTGATCAAAATACCCCAGATGGGTCGTCGCCACTTGGT
>JAHDGV010000846.1 GCA_020631655.1 Chloroflexota bacterium
AGCTTAGACATGCGCTATCAAGATATGGCGGAAGATTTTGCTCGCCATCACGTTGACCAACTCAAAGCGGATCATAATTTGAACAATGCATCCCTAGTGGCCCTAAAACCGGAGACGGGTGAAGTGCTGGCGATGGTGGGTAGCGTTGATTATCAAGATGAGTCGATTGATGGAAAAGTGAATATCGCTACATCGCTCCAGCAACCGGGTAGCACGATCAAGCCGATCACCTACGCGGCCGCGATGACGCCGGACACCAACGGGGTTCCCGCTTGGCAACCGGGCGACATTGTGTGGGACGTTGAAACGAAATATCAGCAAACCAACGGGCAAACCTATGTGCCGGTTAATTATGACCAGCGGTATCACGGCCCGGTCCGCCTGCGTAGCGCCTTGGCCAACAGCTATAACATCCCGGCCGTTCTTCTGTTGCAAGATATCGGTATTCCGTGGTTCTTAGAATTTGCGGACCGGATGGGAATTGGCAGTTTGGGGCAAGATGGCTCTCGCTTTGGTCTTTCTCTTACGTTGGGCGCTGGGGAAGTGACCCCGCTTGAGTTGACCGCGGCCTATGCGACATTTGCCAACGGCGGCCGGAAAGTGACTCCTGTTACCATCCTTGAAGTTCACTCATCGGATGGGGAACTGCTGTGGAGCCATGAGCAGTTGGACCAACCCCAAGTGATTGATGAACGGGTGGCGTTCTTAATCAACGATATTTTGGCCGACGATGAAGCAAGGGTTCCTGCAATGGGACGAGATAATCCGCTTGATTTGCCGTTTACGGCCGCGGCTAAAACCGGCACCACCAATGATTTTCGTGATAACTGGACGGTTGGGTACACCCCTGGCCTTGCCGTGGGCGTTTGGACCGGTAATACAGACAACACCCCCATGGTTAATGTGAGCGGTTTGGACGGGGCGGCTCCGCTGTGGAACGATTTTATGACGGCCGTTTATGCCGATATCGATCTGCAAAGCGAACTGGAGACTGATTCAATTTTGCCCCCGTCAGAATTTGCGATCCCAGCAGGGGTTGAGCAACGCAATATTTGTACGCTCAGCTCGATTGTGCCGGGCGCAACTGACTGCCAAGTGGGTGGTTCAGAGTGGTACATCGCTCAGTTTGGCTCGAACAGCAACCAAACCCTTTCAGAAGAGCTGGTGAGCTGGGAAGAAATTGAGCCTTCTGTGATTAAAGTTCCGGCCGCGGCTTTGCCTGAACTGTCGGCCGAAGTGATTCAGGCTGAGATTGATAATCCTAATCCTGATGAAGATGCGTTGCCCCGCATGACGATGTGTCATTTCCCAGAGGGGATTGTGAAGGTGGATCTGCCGTCTTCAGCCGCAGATCAAATCTTTTTACTCCCACCGCGTAACCTACAAAGCCGAAAGGCGGCATACGAATGGTCGGTTGAAAATGGGGTAGCCATCCTGCCAACTGAATTATGCACGGATGACATGATTGCACTGGTGAACCCAAATGGTGCGGTTCAGCGGATTACTAGCCCAACCCCCAATGAAGTTGTTGAGGGAGTTTTCCCGATTATCGGGACGGCCGATTTTGATATGGCACGGGCTCAATTCTTTAAAGTGGAGTTGGGTGTGCCTCAGTCAGATCAGTCGATTCAGTGGGTGACTTTGGGGGACGTGCATGATCAGCCGGTGCGTAA
>JAHDGV010000178.1 GCA_020631655.1 Chloroflexota bacterium
CTTCATTCTGCGTCGCGTAGCGGGGTGACACGCGGCGAGAATTAACAGTGCCTACTTTTGAAATGTACCTAATATTTAAATCTTGCTTGGTTTGCAACGCCTGCAAAATAAGCGGAGGCAGTTCTAGCTCTTCGGCCCGGGTTGGTGAATAGATCGCTCCCCCTTGAGCATATAGCAAATCTCCGGCCGTCTTAAACTTGTGTTTCGTCTCCAGCTCGTTGCTCATCCGCCGAAACACTTCGGCCGTGACCATCACATCATTTAATGCCCGATGCGCGCGCGACATGGGGATATTGAGCTTGCCTGCGATATGAGCCAGACTGTTCCGGCCGAAATAAAAATATTGCCGAGCCAAACGTAAGGTACACAGCCACGGGTTTTCTAGCTTTTGATCGATTAGGTTGAACTCGTTCCCCATAAAGTCCGCATCAAAATGTGCGTTGTGAGCCACCAGCAGAGCGCCGTCTAAAATGTCGCGAACCGGCTTAGCAACATCTGCAAACAGCGGAGCGTTAGCCACATCGGCATCAAACAAGCCGGTTACTTTTGAGGCGGTTGGCTCAATCGGCCGGCCGGGGTTGAGCAGGCTCTGATACTGGGCCACTTGCTCCCCGTTTTCGTACCGCACGGCCCCGATCTCAATCACCCGATGACCAAGTGCCGTGTGCAAGCCCGTTGTCTCCGTATCAAGCACCACAACTGGGATCTGCTTTAGGGTTTTTTCGTCAAAATCAAACATAAGCTGTTGCTCTTTAGGCTCAAATTGTATCTTGTGTCTACATTCTGCCCATAAAGAGTCACTTTTATATGATTGCTCTAGGTTTTGCCCCATGTTAGAATGGTGAAATATTTCACAGGTAGATGCCTGTGCCACATGAGACTTTGAATGGCCTTAATTGCACCAGATAAAGAAACCCAAATTCCAGACATCGTAATCGGCCGGTTACCCGTCTATTTGCGAGCCTTATCTTTTATGCATCAGCAGGGGAAACGGACCACCTCGTCAAGCGAGCTGGGCCGCCGTTTAGGGATTAGTTCGGCTCAAATCCGCAAGGATCTGTCGCACTTTGGGGAGTTCGGCAAACAAGGAACGGGCTACCATGTGCAACATCTAATCAAAGAGCTGCGGCTCATTCTAAAGTTAGACAATATTTGGCCCGTGGCTGTTATTGGGGCCGGGTTTTTGGGCCATGCATTGGCAAGTTACAACGGATTTGAAGAACGTGGTTTTCAAATTCGCTGGATCTTTGATACTGATCCAACTCAGATTGGTAAAGTCATCAACGGCATCACCATTCAGTCGATGAATGAGTTAGAAAATACGATCGAGCTAAAGCATATCAAAATCGCCCTACTGGCTGTTCCGGCCGTACATGCCCAATCGGTCACCGATCGGCTGGTTGATGCTGGGGTTGAAGGGATTCTAAATTACGCGCCGATCAACTTGGTTGTGCCTGATCATGTCAACATCGGGTACAGCGATCCTGTAGTCCAGCTACAGCATATGACCTACTACATCAATTCTGACGATCAGTTCTAGACGCCCCAACGGGCCGTCTCTACAGCCTTATACACATCTTGGTAGAGACGCCGCCGGTGGCACGTCTCCAGATTCGAGCAATTTAGAGCACCCCCAAATAAACAAAAAAAGCTGTGGACTTTCGCCCACAGCTCTAAATAACCTACTCTATGTTTGCTAAACGTTATCCGTTTGCATTTGGCTCAGTAAAGGTACCAACCGAGCGCAAGAAGATGTTAAACGGATAATCAAACGATACGGTAACCTCATCGCCCCCTAAGCGATTGTGAAGCGGATCGTTAAAGATCACTTCGCCTGACAGTGTACCGCTTAAGCGATACAGTCCCGGCCGTGCTTGATCGATGGTGATACACGCTCCGGCCGCACCGCTACACTCGATCGGGGTTCCACCGTTGGAAATCAGGATCAGCTCGACATACTCATCACTGCTCCAGACAAATTGCGCGCTGTCTGGATAAGACATGAATGTATCGAAGCGGGTCAAGCAGTTTCCACCGCCCAGTTGGGCCGACCAGTCGATACACGTATCTAAATCAGCTTCTAAATAGCGGCCGTCACCTGCGGCACCGTAATCCACGCTTACGGCAGATGTCATCAGGTTGCTGGCACCAGTAGCATCAGACGGGGCGCCGGTGCTCTCGTCAATTTCTTGGATGATGAAGGTGTCAACCGTGTAGCTGTTGAGACGGACTGTACCGGTCAAAATCGCATCTGGGGTACTGCAGTCGGCCGTATTGTGGGTTGCACAATAGGTTGCGATCAATACCGGTGGGGCTGGAAGCTCAAGCGCTGGCAGAACAGACACTGGCACTTGGAACGGATTGTTGACGACATCATTTGCTTCAAAGTCAGCTTCGTTGTAGCCGGTGATCGCTAATTCGTTATCAAAAATCACGTGGCTAAACGGAATCATTTGAGAAACAGGAACTCCGTCACCGCTCCACTCTTTTTCAACTGCAACAAAGTAGTTGTCGGTGTTGTCAGCTTCTTCGCCCACTTTTTCAGGGAAGGTTGAGCTGATGGTTGCTTGCCCAGCGACATCATCTGGTTGATAAATGCCGGGAACTCGCACTGCAACCGTCGCAACAGGGATAAAGTCGGTGATCGGCATCATCGGCCGTGTACAAGTCACTTGTGTGTCACTGGCGGTTAGTGAACAGCTCCAATCACCGTGTGAAGTTAGCGATTTCACATCTAATCCGGCCGGTAGTGACATCACAACGGTTGAGTTTGGCGCATTGTTCGGGCCGGTGTTGTCCGCTTCGATCAACAGCTCAAGCGTCTGCTCTAGCTTGACGCTGATCAAGGATGGGGTCACACGAACCCCTTGTTCAACCGAGCAATCAACAAAGAATTCAATGTCTTCAGCTTCACCCGTGTCCGCATAATCGGCCGGGCCAGCTGGCTCGGTTGCGATCCGCACCCGAATGATCGTTTCGTCGCAAGCGGCGTTCGCAGGAACGATGAGCTGTTTGTTCAGCACCTGATCATCGGCCGAAAGTGGGACAAGCACATCGTCGAACAACGATTCAGTAGCGGCATCAAATACCCCATCCTGATTCCAATCTGCCCAAGCGGTGACCCACGCATCTAAATGAACGCTGTTACGAGCGATGATTTGCACGTCTACCGTTTGGTCAAGGTATCCAGACGCGCCGCTCGGGAAAATGATTCCGTCTTCGTCATCACTGTCGGTAATGTCGTCACCCGTGGCATTGGACGAGCTGAGGGCCAATGGCTCGCTGTCTACAGCGGCACCCAATCCCATACCGGGCAGGATGCGATGCATCGCGTCACCGTATGAGCTGGGCGCGTCACCATAATCAAAGTCATCGGGTAGTTCAACCACGTCACAGCTAATGGTGACCGGATAATCTTCCGTTTCACCAACGCCATTGCTTTCACCGCTGGCCCCGGCCGGATCTGTGGTCAGGCGGAAGCGAGCCACTGTGTCGCCACAAACCGCATCACCAGGGATCGCAAATGAATCTGTTTGGGATTGGCTGGTTGGTTGTAGATCAAATGTCAGTCCAAAACCTGCTAGTTTCTCAGTTGATTCATCAAACTGACCGTCAAAGTTAAAGTCGATCCACCCTTCTACGATGGCGCCGTTTTGACGGCGGTTGTTGACAGTTACCTCAACCGTGCCGATGTTGCCGCGATAAAAGGTTGTGCCGCTCACAAAGTTAACGCCGTCCTCGTCATCAGTACCGTGATTATCATCGCCATTTGCTTGAACAGAGAACTGAGGGCCAGCTTCAACGTCAACGGTGTCACCCATGCGCAAGAACATGTCTGCATTAATGGCGGCCGAACCATAGCTCGACATCGAGTCACCGTAATCGGTTCCGGTCAAATAAACCAGATTGATATATGCATCATCGGTCAAAGTGCCGGGATCATAAACGTTTAGCGCCGCACTGCGGATGGCGAAGTTCACCCGACGCTGGTTCATGTTTGTATCGGCCGCGTTCATACCGCTATTGGTGTAACGGACATCCCGCAGAACCTGTTGATAATTCTCAGGTGTATCGACACCGATAATCTCCAAGGTTCCAGTTGAGCTCTCGTACCACCAAGTCAGGCCGTTATACACGCCAGAATCGGCCGGAGCATCACCTAAAAATAGAGCATCATGATCCGCATCAAAATGGTCCGCAATTTGGACCGTTGCACTGCTCACGTTTTCATTTTCACCGGTTACGGTTAAATCTTGATCAACGTTTAACGCCTCCCCACCGAGGTAAAAGGTTGAAGTTTTGTCTACAGAAAGCTGTAGAGATGAAGGGCAATCTACCAAATAAACAGATTGTTGGATTGCCGCTGCAAGTTGGCTCGCATTTGATGCACCAAAGTATTCTCCGCCACCTTGATCGGCCGCATAGTAAAGCAGATCTTGGCGAAAGTCGGTGCCTAAAATTGAAATTGAATGGATGATTGAATCTGGGATGCTATTTGACAGGCTATCCACAGCTTCCATCGCATCGGCCAGCGGGTACCCGGCGTGGCGGCCGTACCAGCCGTAATATGCACCTTGGTTCCGCACCCAGTTTGATGAGTGGTATCCACCATTTGGATTGATAATGGGGACGTCGTTGACGTAGTAGTCCCAGTATCCATTGCCATCAAGGTCATAGGTTGGGATCCCATCGGTAATAAACAAAACGATGGGGATACGGCCGGGCTCGACATTGTCTTGCAACACTTGCTGGGTCGCATACAGCGCCTGCGCAGTTGGGGTTCCCCCGCCTGCATTTAACGGAGACAATGCGGAGCTGATCGAATCAAAGTCGTTGGTAAAATCAACGGTTAGGTTTGCGCTCAACCCTTGCCATGTGAGCAAAGCGGCTTCAACCCCGGTCCCATCCTCTTCAAGCACATCGTTCATTGCAACGATCGCCTGCTTGGCAGCATCTAAACGAGAGCCGCTACCTGCATATCCCCAACTCATGCTGCCTGACAAGTCGAGAACATAAACAATGTCGAAATTTTGGCAGACTTGATAGTTAAGCCCTGAAGATTGCGGCTGACTAGCTTCGACATGGTTGACTGAAAGAGTCAACAAAGAAACACACAGAACAGAAAAAAATAAAATAAATCGGGTTGGATTGAACAGGTTACCCTTGTACATATGGCCTCTCTTAGGAACGAAGTGACATAGATGCGATTGCGTCTACCCAGCTGAAATAATTAGCTCAGCCCTTATCGGACCTAATTGAAAAAATCGGTAAAAAGTAAAATAAATAACAATTGAATGTAGTTTTGCTTTACTCTCTTTCCTAGGACCTTACAGCCATGACCCACCCAGTAGGACCTTGGTCATAGCCGTTCTAGTACCCATAGTACTCCGGTACACTTTTGTTAATTTTAGAGGTTAAGGGAACGTGAAAAGAAGTTTTGACAAAGGGCTTCCAAAAGGGGAAATTTATTTGACGTGGGCGTAGTGCTCGGGTTCGTAATTGCGTAAACGAGGGAAGCGCCAAGCGGTCCATGCAGTTAGGACAACCACAGCTATTCCCCCGCTAAAAATGGCAAAGGGAGCCCCAAACGCGGCCGCCACCAAGCCTGCTTCCGCTTCCCCAAGCTGTGGCCCACCCATAAAAAAGATCATGCTGATACTGGTGGCCCGGCCGCGTAGATGATCCGGCGTCACCACCTGACGCATCGTTTGGCGCACCACCATGCTGACTGTGTCCCCCACACCGGTTAGGGCAAACAAAAAGTATGACAGGGCAAAAATCCCAGAAATACCGAAGAAGGCGGTTGCCAAGCCGTAAATGGCTACACCGGCCAGCATCACTTTCCCCTGATTTTTTAGATCGCGAATCCAAGCCATCACCACACCGGTTAGAAATGCACCCAGCGGCTGGGCGGTTGCCAAAATGCCAAACCCGCCTGCGCTATAGCCAAGCACCTCAACCGCAATAATGGGTAACATGGTGCGGGCCGAACCAAATAGCGTTGCGAAAAAGTCGAGCAACATTGATCCCCACAGCACTTTTTCGTTGTAGGCAAAACGCAGACCATCTTTAACCATGTCAAGGCTAACCGGCTCGCTGGTGGCCGCTTTACTACGATGGCGCATAAAAATTAGAGACAAGATTGCGGCGAAAAATGAAAAAGCGTTGACGAAGTAAACGATACTGCTGTTTTCGGCAAAGGCGATGAGTAATCCAGCCACGGCCGGTCCTGTAATTGATCCCACCTGGAACAACAGTGAGTTTAGGCTGACCGCGTTGGTCATCAGATTGCGTGGCACGAGATTCGGGACCAATGATTGCCTTGTGGGTGTTGAGACACTCGTGCTTGCCGCCAGCAGGGCTGAGATTGTGTACAGCAACCCAACTGTTTCAAAGCCACTAAAGACTAAAATCGCCAGGGTTGCCGCAAACACGGCCGAAAGCCCCTCAGACACAATTAGCAACTTACGCCGCTCAATCGTGTCGGCCAAAATACCACCGATAAGCGCAAACAGCATGATCGGTACGACCCGTACTAGCCCCATCGCGCCTAAACCGAGAGCACCTGCATCCAAATTAAAATCAAAGCCAAAAAGGCTTAATTCGTAGACATTCCCACGAAGCAATTGAAAAATGTTCCAATCAATTGCCACTTTCTGCATTTCAGTCCCAATCGATGAGACACCTTGGCCGAGCCAAAATAGCCTAAAGTCACGAATTTGTAGCGCTTCGAAGCGTTTTTGCGGAGGGGAGGATGCCATCTAAGAATTATATGGCAGGTAGGTAGAAATGACTCCCAATGAGTCAGTAGGCTAATGATTTTCCTGTAAAGTGAGTCGCCTGACTCAGCTCTTGGATTTAAAGAAATTATAGCTTTTCACAGACTCGATGCATGTAGGCTCGTGTTGGCTCATCTCTTGCTCGGGTTTAGTTGATTAAGTAAATAATTCCGCCGGTTACCATAATTGCAACGACAAAAATTTTGCTTTGGGTGAACCGATTTTGAACTTGTGTTGGAGAGTTGCTTTGAGTATTAAACTGCACTTCTCCTGAAAACGACATAAGCCACATGATCGAAAGCATAAATGTTGCGATGAGATGTAATTGTTGGAGTGGTGAGATTGGGTTGAGTGATAGTGGAAAGAAATACCACAAACCACCTGAAGCGACCAAACTAAGTGAAACTAAAAAGCTGTAATGTACATTCATAGATAACTTCCTTTTTGAAACTGGCTGCAGATTTAAAAAAGTTGAAAATCTGCCAAATTACCTTCAATGCAGTTAACACCGTTTTGTCTGATTTTTACCTCGCTGGCACATCAGAAAAGGTGTCTCGTTGCGTTAGTTTCTGAATACTAGCATCGATCATTTATCCAAATGTAAGCTATCTTACTTTTTGACTTTCATAACCAAAACTTAACCAAATTGGTTATCCTGTCATGCAAAAAATTACGGCCGGAAGTTGTGTGCAAGCAGAGCTCGGGGTTTGTTATTCTCGGGATAACATCGATCATCTGAACAAAAGCCTGCGAGGTCTTTGTAGAGAACATGCCTCACCCGAGATATATAACAAAAAAGCCGCTTCTTGATTTAAGAAGCGGCTTTTGGTGAGCCGTGAAGGACTCGAACCTTCGACCAATTGATTAAAAGTCAACTGCTCTGCCAACTGAGCTAACGGCCCGTTCCGTTCAATTTCTCGAACGGGATCGAAATTATATACATTGGCGATTCGAGTTGCAATAGCCGTCACATTATCTTTTCAAAATAATATTTTCGACCAGCGAAATCAGATCATCAATTTCGTACGGTTTGTATAAATAAGCATCTGGTTTTTCAAGATCAGGATCTTGGGTTGTGAGCAATTTTTCGTTGGCGTAACCCGATGACATGATGATGGGAACCCCCGGCCGGATCTTTCTCAGCTCCTGTAACGCCTCAATCCCATCCATTTTAGGCATACGACGATCAATAATGATCCCATCCACCTTTTCTAGGTTCTGCTTGAAGATTTCGATCCCCTCAGGGCCGTCAGCCGCACACAGCACGGTTGCATTGATCATTTCAAGAATGTCTGAGATCGCCTCGCGTACGACAGTATCATCATCAATAACCAGAATCACTGACATGATTAAGACTCATCTAGCAGTTGCCTAATGCGCTCTAAAAATAGCGCTTCAAGCCCCGCATGTAGTTGGATCGGCCCGTTGTCTGTTAGCACCTTATAGGCCGGATTAGGATTGTAAGAATTGGGCAATATATTGCCCGTACGCAATGAAAAATGGCCGATCAAATCTTCGTCAGAAGCCTCACCGGTAAACTTCCCAGCCCGGCCGTCGATGATGGGCAAAATGCCCGTACCAATCATGCGCGCCTGCTGACGATATTCTTGAATGTTAGGGACGCGATCTGCGATTAATTGATGCAAGAATTGCAGAAAATTTTCGTTGGTATCAAACTGATCAGGCGTCATCGACGGCAGAGACGATGTGATTTCCCCCAAAACCGACTCAGTTGGAATCCCTTTATCCCCTACCGTAGTTGGATCAAGGACAGACAGTGCCCGATGGACATTGCCATCATGGTGAAACGTGTAAACAAATAAATCCATGTTTAATCAGCCATTTTTCTGGTCATGTAAAGATCATTCTTCACAAATCCATGTTTTGCATAATATTTTCGGGTTCCCACCGCGCTAATGACCGCAATGTGACCGTACCCGGCCGCTTTTGATAACTCAACCGCTTTTTCGATCAGTCGAGTTCCGAGCCCAATGTGTTGCGCTTCACCCTTCCCATCTACCCCAAATGCCAAAGCAGGGCCATAGACATGAACCTCGCGAATCATCGCATGGTCTTCTAGCTCTGAAAGAACGGTCGGTTCGTTTTTGTTTGGCAGCGACAAACGCAAAAAGCCCGCAATCCGCCGTTTGGGATCACTTTGATCACCCGTCTCAAACGATAAGAAGTGTTCAGTAGTTCCTTCAGTTTCATAGGTTTCCACCAGTAGCTGAAGCGAATCTGCATCTACCTGCTCACGCCGAATTTCACGGCCGCGAATGTCGGTCGGCCGGAGCCCCAGCTTGCCCGCCTTTTGCTCTGCCAACTGGCGCAGATTAGCTTTGGTAAATCCCTCGACCACATTGTTGGTTGGAATATCCCGAATCACCCGAGTCAATCGAGAGTACGCTGGGGTTTTGGTAATACAGTGAACCAAAATATCAGTCACTTCTTCTTCGCTGTACGGTTTGTATTCCCCCCGTTGCCAGTATTCATACAGCTCCGCATTTTCAACCAACATACAGGGGTAAATTTTAAGCTCATCTGGCCGAACGGCGATGTCATCCCACAAGCCGTCATAATCGGCCATATCAGATTCAGGGGTTGCCCCCAGCAAATTGGGCATCCAATGCCCATGGATTTTAAAGCCGCCGGCCCGCAACAGCTTAAACGCATCCCGAGTAGATTGAGTATCGTGCCCGCGCTTGTTGAGCGCCAATACCGTTTCATCCATGCTCTGGATACCAACCTGCACTTTGGTGACGCCTAAATAGCGCATCCAGCGCAGTTCATCCGCATCGATATGATCTTGGCGAGTTTCAACCACAAGCCCAACGTTTCGCCGCTTGGCCGTTTCATTGTAGTCTTGGGCTTCTTTGAGTGTTTCAAACTCAACATCGGTCCCATCCTCAGACGCATTCATTGCATCAAAACAGCGTTTTACAAACCACTCTTGATAATCACGCGGATAGCTGGACCAGGTTCCCCCCAAAATCAGCAGTTCAATTTTGTCAGTTGGGTGCCCAATCTTGTTAAGTGCCGCAATCCGGCCGGCCGTTTGTTTGTACGGATCAAAGCTGTACCGTTCCGCCCGCTGTGCGCCCGGCTCATCGTGCAGATAGCTTTTGGGCATCCGCACATCTGTGGGGCAAAAGATACATTTGCCCGGGCAAGCGTACGGCTTGGTTAAAACCGTCACCACAGTTACCCCCGCTTGGGAGCGGACCGGCTTCATTTGTAGCCTTACTTTTAATTCTTTATCAAATTCTAGAAGGCCAGAATCACACGCTTCTTGATAGGCGACCTGTAGCTGAGATTTTGACAGCCACGGCAAACCCTGCCGCGCATAGCGCCGCATAATCGAGTGGTAGTTTTTGCTGGTGATTTTTTTGAGCTGGGCCAGTTCCCCCATCAGGTCAGCAAACAAAGGCTGATGCTGTGAGAGGTCCACTTGCTTTTGATTCCGCTCTTTCCAAGATGCGTCATCATGCACGACGGTTTTGTCTAGCTCATAGTCGAAGCGTTGTACGGCCGGTTTTGGCATAGGTTCCAGTGTACACGATCCCTGAATGCTTTTCCATTTACCATTCAGAATTCGCCATCTACCATTTACAATTCAAACGAATTAGTTTTGTCTCAAAAACTCCGCAACGTATTAATCAACGCACGAAATTCGGCCGAGTCTGGGCTTGGCCCCTTCATGACCGCATCAACAAATTCGGCCGGAG
>JAHDGV010000847.1 GCA_020631655.1 Chloroflexota bacterium
GGGAAGCCCATGTTGCCGGGAACCAACAGCCAGTCCAACAAAATATTGACGGCGACCATGGCCCACATCATAAACATCGGTGTGCGTGAGTCACCCCGGCCGACCAAGAAGGCCCAACCGACCGCGTTGAACATGACAATGGGGATTTCGAGCGTGCGAATCCGCATGTAGAGCGAACCAAATTCTGCCACTCGGCCGCTATCCTCAGGCGATGCGATTCCCATAATCCACGTGAACAGCCACGGCAACACCAAAACAGAGACGGAGAGTAATCCGGCAACTGCAAAGCCGCGCCACACAATCTCCCCGATCTTTTTATCGTCGTTGGCCCCATGCGCCCGGCCGAAAAATGCGACAAGCGCATTCAGCGAGTTGCGATAGAGGACGTAGAAGGTAAAAAAGATGACCCCGGCAAGCCCGACGGCCGCAATCGCCTCTGTACCGATGGAAGAGATAAACCAGGTGTCGATGACGCCCAGAAGCGTTTGCGCCATATTTTGCAACACCAGTGGGGTGGCAATGGCAAGCACCTGCATGTTTAAAGATTGGGTTTTAGTTGTTGTGGCCATAAATTGGAAGAAATAAATTTAATGCCACAAGTATAGTCTACTGGGTGGGTAGAATGCCGATAGCTTTATACTACACACGACCAATTCACCAGTCTGGCTACTTTGGGCATAAGTTGACATAGTCAGGATTTTGGAGCCATTGTTTTGATTGTGGGGTGTTTGTCACAAATCAAAATCTTGTCTCGTCTATGGGGTATACTGAAAATTCAACAGGAGAAAAAACATGAGTAGAATCGAAGGAATTAAGACCGGGGGTGGTTTAGTTGCTTGGATGACACGGTTGGGGAGTAAGATGATGATGGGTAAAGTTGTGACCCCCATCTACGCCCAATCACTTAGCCCGGCCGTGCAGTGGGGCATTGGGCAGATGGAGCTTTCACATGACCGCGTTAAATCGATACCCAAAAATATCATCCATTTGGCCGAGATGCGGGTTGCTACCCGTGTAGGTTGTCCATTTTGAATTGACATTACGACTGCCGGTGGCAGAGATGACAATTTAACCGAAGAGAAGATTTTTAATTTGGCCGATTACGAGACGAGCGAGCATTTTAGTGCCGATGAGCGAGTCGTACTTGCATACGCAGACTGCATGACAAACACCCCGGCCGATGTACCGGATGATCTGTTTGCAGAGCTAAAAAGCCACTTTAACGATAAACAGATCGTTGAGCTGACCGCCATTATCGCCCGTGAGAACTACCGTGCTCGGTTTAATCATGCGCTTTTAATCGGTTCAGACGGATTTAGCGAAGGGGCGTATTGCCCGGTGCCAGTGCGGCAGTGATGAAGTGATAAGTTGAAAGTGTGAAGCTGATTCCCTAATAGCTTCTTACTTCGCACTTTTTACTTAAAACTGAGCCCAGTAACATGGAGACATTCGACACACTCCGGCCGTACCTGTTTGCGATAGCCTACCGCATGTTGGGGAGCGTAATGGAGGCTGAAGACATGGTGCAGGAGGCGTGGTTACGCTGGGATCGTACCGATCAATCGGCCGTCCAAAAGCCCAAAGCATTTTTGGCTAAAACGGTCACCCGCCTTTGTCTGGATCATTTAAAATCAGCCAAAGTTCAGCGTGAGCAGTATGTGGGGGAGTGG
>JAHDGV010000848.1 GCA_020631655.1 Chloroflexota bacterium
GGAATTTAGCCACTGAAGATTTGGTGTTTTTGGCTTACAAAATGGGGATGGGAACCGGCGTTGATTTTGAGAAGTTGCAGGGAGTGGTTAAACAGGCGGAGGAGTTTATCGAGCATTCGGCCGGGGGGCGGATTCGTGCGTGGTGGGAGAGCCATAAACAGCTAGCGTAGAAATTCATGCAGAACATTTGTTTTTAAAGGGGGTGCGAGATACAATTTAGGCATGCCTAAAATTTTTTCAATCCTCCGCCACCGGCCGATATTTCTGCTCTGGCTCGGCCGACTTGTGTCCGGTTTTGGCGACCGATTTTTTGATGTAGCCGTTGTTTGGCTCTCGGTCCAAATTGTCGGGAGCGAGGCTGGATTTATCCTTGCGGCCGGATCGATTTCGAACTTTTTGGCCGGGCTGATTGGGGGCGTATTGGCCGACCGTTGGGATCGGCAAAAGATGATGATCAGCATCGACATCATCCGGGCCACATCGATCCTAACTCTGCCCTTGGCCGCATTTTTAGGCGAGATCACCCTAATCCATTTAGCCGTCGCGGCCGCTATTGAAGGGGCAATGGGGAGCCTGTTTGACCCCGCACTGCAGGCCAGCTTGCCCCAACTAATCACAGACGAAGAGGAGTTGCAGGCGGGTAACGCACTGATCGATGTCACGTTGCGCATTTCGCAAATTGTGGCCCCCGGGTTGGCCGGTTTTTTGATCGCCACAATTCCGGTCCAGCACCTCTTCACGATTGACGCGGCCACGTTTATCATATCCGGCCTTGCGCTGTTTGCCATCGGCCGGAAATTTAATTGGAAGCCAGCTCCATCGGCCGAAGCATCATACGGATTTATCGCAGAAATTCGGAGCGCATTTGAGCTTGTGCGGGAGCATCGGCCGATGTTTTGGGCCATCCTGACCTACATCCCGTTTAACATCGCGTGGGCCGGATCACTCATGGTTGGGCTGGCACTTTTGGCCGATGGGCCGCTCGATGCTGGTGCTCAGGGGTATGGGCTGTTGTTTACCGCTTACGGGGTTGGTAGCGTGCTGGGCAACCTTGTTGTCGGGTCGATTACGGTTAAGCGGCGGGTGCTTATGCTGTTTGCTGGGCAAGTTGTCTTTGGCACCGGCATCATTTTGGTGGGATTAAGCCCATCGTTTTGGACGGCCGCATTTTTTACCTTTATAGCCGCGCTTGGCACACCGATGGCTGACCTGATGTTGCTGTTTATGGTGCAGAGTGATTTTCCTGCAACCCACGTTGGGAAGGTGATTAGCTTTCGGTACACGATCTCAAACATCGGCTATTCGGCCGGACTGTTAATTGCCGCCTACCTGTTTCAGTGGCTCGATATTCGGCCGGGGCTTGTGTTCTTGGGTGTGCTGATTTTAATCACCGGTGTGATTGGGCTTATTCGGTTTAGAACAACTTCTCAAAAATAAGAGTATTAGACGCCCCACCGGCACGTCTCGGTTTGGATTTCTCGCTTGACGAAAAACCGGTCACGAGATATTTTGAAAAACTGTGACTGAAAAAATTTTACTCATCGAAGATGATCCGGCCGTGGCTCATTCCATCCGCGATGCCTTGAGTGCAGAGACCTACAGCGTTGTGTGGTGCAACTCAGGAACGGCCGGAATCGCATCTGCTAAAGAAGAAAATCCCCACCTCATTA
>JAHDGV010000849.1 GCA_020631655.1 Chloroflexota bacterium
ACGGGAAGTCATCTCTTTTGTCATGTTTATCCTCTTAAGTGGGATGTGATTTCAGAAGCGGCCGTTACGACTAGGGCTGTGAATTCAGCATCGTTTCCGGCCGGTGGGATTCTAAAAATGGGGCCGTACAGACTGACGGCCGCGACAATTTTTTCGTTTTGATCAAATATCGGTGCAGAGACACCGGCTAACCCTCGTTCAAACTCTTCGCGTACCCAAGCGTATCCTTGCGTTTTGACTTTTTTCAGGTGGATGGCTAATTCAGTGGGATCACTAATCGTATTTTCGGTGAATGTTTGCAACGGCCGGGCTAGGTAGTTTTTTTGTAGGATGGGGTCGTAAGCCAAAAACAGTTTGCTGGGTGATGAGGTATGCAGATTTGGAAAATGGATCCCTGTCCAATCTCTGAGCTGGATATTGTTGTTTGGATCACTGTGCTGAGCCACATAAAGTAGGCGATCTCCATCCATAACTGAAAGCGTGGCGGTTTCTCCCGTTTGCTCAACCAGCTTTTTTAGCCACGGCTCAGCCAAATTAACCAGCCAAGAGGGTTGGGTGATGAGGTCAGAAATGATCCGGCCGATTTTGTAGCCCGCCCCCGGATGTGCTTGCTGGATTGCTCCGATCTCACCTAGCGTGGTTAGCATGCGTGAGACGGTGCTTTTGGGTAAAGACGTTGCTTCTGCCACGTCACCAAGCTGAGCCTCGTTTGGAAATTGGGCCACAGCCTGCAGAATTTGAAATGCGCGTTCGACTGATTGAATAGTTGACATCGTTCCGTATCGTGGAATATCTTCCAAATGATGGAATTTTGGCCAAAATTATATCCATCCTAGATTCAATGTCAATTTGATATCGGTTTACACTTGAAGATAATTATGTCGAAACAATAATCTTGAAGAAAGCTGCAACCGGTTAAAACAAATTTGATGACGGGAAATGACAAGACATTTATGGAGCTTGCTCTGGGGGAGGCGCGATTGGCTCTTGATACTGGAGATTATCCAGTAGGGGCGGTGCTGACAGTAAATAATTCTGTTTTAGGGGTAGGGCGAAATGCTTTGTTTTCCGGCGGCCGCACAGTGAACCACGCTGAGCATTCGATTATATCCAGGAACTCAGCAAAGCTACGCGAAATTGTCCATGATCAATCAGATGCAGAGATTTGCCTTTACACTACACTCGAGCCGTGTTTAATGTGTTTAGGGATCGCCGTTATGCATCGAATCCCTCGAATTGTTGTTTCGTGCCCCGATCCGATTGGCGGGACACTTGGAATCGATCCTGACCAATTGGGGCCGTTGTATAAAAATTGGTGGCCCGATTTCGAGATTGGATTGTTCAAAGAGGAATCTTGTGACTTGATCATCTCATTTTTGAAAAATGAAAAACTGTCTTCATGGGAACGGATGCTTCAAGAGTTTCAAGGACTAAAGGCTTCGTGGTAGAGTATAATTTCGATCGATAAAGGTCTTTAGTCAAAGAGGTGAAAAAAGAAATGGCATCACAACTCAACTATCAAATGCGGTTGTTAAAAATACCGGTGAGCAATGTAGACGTGTCGAGCAAATTCTATGCTGAACATTTGGGTCTAAACGTTGATTTTGCGGCCGAAGAGTACGGCTGGGCTCAGCTATCTTCTGGTGAGTTCTCGATGGCGCTGTACGT
>JAHDGV010000850.1 GCA_020631655.1 Chloroflexota bacterium
AGATAAAAGTCATATTTTCCCCCACGGCCGCGATCCATCTCAGCTTCAACCGCATCAACCAAATGCTCATGCCGCTCTGGAACATCGTCTGCCCACAGCAAACCGGCCGCCTCCCAAATCTGCTCCTGTAAAATTTCCCCCCAATCTTTTTGTAATTTACTTTCAGATTCTTCGTTGTTTTGGTGTAGGAACCAAGGTTGCGCCAGAGGGGAGTGGCTCTGCAGGACTTTTGGCTCTTTGTGAAATTCTAGGGCCAATTTTAAATGTTCGGTGAAGGTTTTAGCGTTCTGGAACCGTTTTGCAACGCTAGCTGAGTCCTTGGCCATTCAATCTGTCTTTCCTCTATCTACACGGGCTTCATCACAGGGTATCGCCGTAACATTACGCGATTATACCGATCATTTCTAATTGTCCGCAAACCAACCGTCCAGACGGACTGCAGAAAAAATCAAAGATTCGATCATATTACCCCCTTTACCCTCTACCAAACTTATCTTTTTAACGATAAAATTCGCAAAATTTGGGTGGAATGGAGTGATTTGCAACCTGCAATCAATACAGTGCACCCATCTTAATTAACACAACGTCTCAGAGTTCTTGTCTCTTAATTTGGGGACGTCATACCCGCGAAGACGGGTATCCAGCGCTCGATTTGGCACTGGGTTCCTGCCTTCGCAGGAACGACGGCTCACATTGCGAATTGGCCTAACCCTGAGATGTGCACAAGGAATTTCCCATGAAGACAAATGTAGGATTAATCGGTGTTGGCGAACTTGGAATCGCCGTTGCCAAAAACATGTTAAAAGAAGGTCACGATCTGACCGTGTTTGATACCCGGCCGGAAATCGTGGCAGACTGTGTCGAGCGAGGTGCCAAAGCGGCCAACAGTGCGGCTGAGCTTGCGGCCAGCGTCGATGTGGTCGTCACCGCTTTACCCACCCCACCCGTTGTTGAAGATGTGCTCATCGGCAGTGGAGGCGTATTAGCCGCCATGAAACCGGGTAGTGTCTGGATCGACCACAGCACGACTGATCGGGAACTGCTGATGAAAATCGAAAAAATGGCGGCCGAGAAAAACGTTGCTGTGATCGAAGCGCCGGTAACCGGTGGCATCCCACTTGCGCACCAAGGGTGCATTACCGTGTTAGCAGGCACCACCAAAGAGGCGTTTGCCAAATACAAACACATGCTCGATGTTACCGGTGAACCGGTCCTCCACATGGGGCCTGTCGGCTCTGCATCGATTGTGAAAGTCATGACCAACATGCTCGCTTTTATCCATCTGTGGGCATTAAACGAAGGGCTCATGTTCGGTACAGCAGCCGGACTTGATACTGGAGCCGTGTATGAGGCAATTAAGAACTCTTGCGGCAACAGCTTTGTGGCCGAAACTGAAGGTGTGCCAATCATGACCGGTAGCTTTGATTACGGCTTCACGATGGAACTGGCGATGAAAGACATGAAGCTGACTGAAAAAATTGCGGCCGAAAATAACGTGCCACTGCTGATGGGTGGCTTGGCGACCCAAATCCTGCAAAGGGGTGTGGCCAAATATGGCGAAAAATCTTGGTCAACCGGCATCGGCCGTTTGCTAGAAGATGAAATGGGCATCGATCTGCGGGCCGACGGATACGATACAGACACCCGCTGGGCTGACTACGAGA
>JAHDGV010000851.1 GCA_020631655.1 Chloroflexota bacterium
GCGGCCGAGGCGTTGTTGCGCCGCCTAACCAAAAAGGGAGACATCCCCAACATTAACACGCTGGTAGATATTGGAAACCTGATCAGCATTCGATACGGCTTGCCGGTGGCGATTTTTGATAGCCAGCAGGTTCAGGGAACGGTGACAGTCGGGTATTCAGATGGGACTGAAACTTACACAGAGTTGGGCAGTGATGAAGTGATTCATCCTGAAGTTGGGGAAGTGGTGTTTGCTGACGAGAACAAGATGGTGATTGCGCGTCGCTGGTGCTGGCGCCAGAGCCGATCAAGCGCGGCCGGGCCGGACACGGTCAATGCCATCATCACAATTGAAGCGCAACATGAAAACGGTACGGCCGATGTGGAAAAGGCGGTTGAGGATATCATCCAACTTCTTGAAACCTATGCAGGCGGGAGCTTCACATCTGCTATTTTAGGGGCGAGCCAAACCGCTATCTAACCTTCGGCCGATGGGTCGCCATCCTAAAAACCTTGTTTGCACAATTGACGTGAGCACAGTCCAACTTTTAAGATGGAAATCTGTGACACAATCAATTTAAAACTGGAGGAAATAGGATGGCCGATTATTCAAATTTGTCAGATCAAGAATTAGAATCAAAAGTAAAGACTTGGAACGTTGCTCAGACAATCGCGCTGATTCTGTTTGCGGTAGGCTTTCTCTGTTGGTTGCTGATTGATTCATGGCGAAGCAATTCAACAATCTTCATAATGCTGTTTGGTGGGATAAGCGCCTTTATTTTGATTCTTGGTCAAGGGCCACGTAACATGGCGGCCGAGCTCAAACAACGCAAAGACTGTTAGTCTTTAAGCAAATAAACCCCACCAAGTTCAAGCATATCTCGACTAGGTTGCCACTCTGTGTACCCAAATAGAATGAGATGATTCTGGTTGCACGTTGTGCAGGGCTGGTCCATTGTTAAGAGCAGGCTCATGCTCCGCTCTTCGTAGAGCCTTCTACACCTTTCTGAAAATTCAACTTTATCTATCCCGTTCAAAGGGCGATCATTATCCAACGATCGCCCTTTTTGCATCAATGGCACCGATTCAACCTCTTGTTCGCAAGCACCGCATTTGAACACAATGGTGAACGTGTGTAATTTGTTCACCTTATCAAACGGTTTTGTATCAAATGCGGTGACAAAATAATCGGTCGGCCGGACCAGATGATGTTTCGGGAGCAACACGATTTAATCCTCTAAGGGCGGGAAGCGAGTCTTCGCGGCCGCAACCGTCCAATCCATGTGATTACGCACATACTCGTTGCTGGCATCCCTTGGTGGATTCCAATCCCATTTGGTAATCGGCCCGATTTCCATCGCCGCATGCACGGCCCGCCGCTCTTTTTGGGATTGGATCACACGTTGACGAATCTCGGCACTGTCCCAACGGCCTTCAACCTCGGCCGTGAACTCTGCCACCATCTGAGCATACTCAGCCTCACCGGCCAAGTTCTGCAACTCATCAGGATCTTTATCCAAATTAAATAGCAGAGCTGGATCAGTCTCACAGTAGATAAATTTGTACTCGTTGCGCCTAATCATGATCACGGGTGAGGCGGTCATCTCGGCACAATATTCCCCAATCGCTTCGCTAATTGGATCATTTTCACCCCGCGCCAGTGGCATGAGCGACCGGCCGGGGA
>JAHDGV010000852.1 GCA_020631655.1 Chloroflexota bacterium
CCCAAACCCCAAACCCCAAACCCCAACGCCAAAAGTTATAAATTGAATTAATTATAAACACAATAAATGAGAACAGAGCAAGACTCATTAGGTAAAATCATGGTCCCTTCAGACAAATACTGGGGAGCTCAGACCCAAAGATCTCTCCAAAATTTCGCCATCGGCACTGAAAAAATGCCAACCGGTAATTTTCAACAGAACTCATCGACTCGATGACAATCATCAAACGAACGATGGCCCGCGTCAACTTAGCCTACGGACTCAGTGCAGACAAGTCCCACGCCATCGTCCAAGTTTGCGACGAGGTCCTTTCTCGCAAAACAGGCCTTGAGAATTTCCCCTTGTCTGTCTGGCAAACCGGCTCAGGCACACAAACCAACATGAACGTCAATGAGGTAATCGCCAACCGCGCCAGTGAACTCCTCGGAGGGTCCATGGCAGACAAGAGAGTCCATCCCAACGATGACGTCAACAAGGGCCAAAGCTCTAATGACACGTTCCCCACGGCCATGCACATCGCCACAGTGCTTAAGCATCAGAGGCTGCTACGGCCCAGCTTGGAACAGCTGATTGCAGCATTGACAAAGAAGCAGGACCAGTTTCAAAATATTATAAAAATTGGACGTACACACACGCAGGATGCCACACCCGTCACGCTTGGACAGGAGTTCTCGGGGTATGTCAGTTCACTGCAGAACAACTTAATTCGACTGGACCAGGCAATCAAGTTTGTCAAGTTGCTTCCCCAGGGCGGAACGGCGGTGGGCACCGGACTCAACACGCATGAGGGCTTCGATGAGGAGTTTTGTGTCGAGCTCAACAAGTACTTCAACCAGAAGGCGGAAGAGGTCCGGTTTGAGACCATGCCCAATAAATTCGAAGGGTTAGCGACCAACGATGCTCTGACTGCATATCATGGGCAACTGGCCGTGCTCGGGTCGAGTCTGCACAAAATAGCCAATGACATACGCTTTTTGGCCTCGGGTCCACGGAGCGGCCTGGGAGAGCTCCTCTTGCCAGCGAACGAGCCAGGCAGCTCGATCATGCCGGGTAAAATCAACCCGACCCAGTGTGAAGCGTTGACGATGGCTTGTGTGCAGGTGATCGCCAACAACCAGGCAGTCTTGTTTGGCAATGCCAATGGCCACTTCGAGCTAAACGTGTACCGGCCGATGGTGATCAATAATGTGCTACAGAGCCAGTGTCTGTTGACGGACGGAATGACCAGCTTCACGTCGAAATGTGTGGAGGGGATCCAGGCCAATGAGCCCAGGATTCAGGAATTGCTGGCGAACAGTTTAATGCTGGTCACGGCCCTCAATCCAGTGATCGGGTACGACAAGGCAGGGGCCATTGCCAAAAATGCGCATAAGAAGGGGATCACGCTGAGGGAGTCGACTCTGGAGTTGGGGATTTTGAGTGCGGAAGAGTTTGACAAACATGTGAGGCCCGAGAAGATGATTGGACCGAAGCCAAAAAAGTAAATTTTTTTGATCTATTTGGATAGTGTAAATGACCTATTTTAGGTGTTTTCTTTAATTCCAACAATTAATACATTACATGGAATTTTTTAATGGATTTTCTATTTTAATCCAAATATTTAATAGAAATAGTTAAAAGAAAAGTTGTTACTGGGGTTTGGGGTTTGGGGTTTGGGGTTTG
>JAHDGV010000853.1 GCA_020631655.1 Chloroflexota bacterium
TGCGGCGTGAAGAGGTCACTGCGCTGCGCTGGTCCGATATCGTTGAAAATCCAGACGGGAAGTTTTTGAACGTGGCCAATGGTAAAGGGAATAAGTCTCGCTCTATTCCACTGGTGACGAACATCACACGCGGGTTAGACCAAATACTTGAGACTTGGCGCGGTGCTCTAAAGAAGCAAGGCAAATACAGCGTGCAATCTGCAATCGTTCGGCGTGTGCATCGTAGTGGCTCCATTTTGGCCGGTGGTGTATCTGGTCAGGCAATCATCGATCGTGTAAACATGGTCAGCGAATTACACGGGATCACATTCAAACCGCATGATCTTCGTCGGAGCTGTGCGCAAAACTGGCGTAGTGCTGGCCTGAAGCTAGAACGAATTCAGCAACTATTGGGGCATTCGGACATAAACACTACTATCCGGTATTTATCATTAGAACTAACTGACTTGGTTGAATAGTGCGAAAAATCGACCCCAAATAAGGCAACCTAAGCGATTTATACAAACATTATGACGCGTAGTGTCTGTGGGTAAGTTGATTTAGAAACCCGCGCATGCTAATATCTTTATTAGATAAACCGATGGCGTGTTTATTTGACCAAACCAACGCGGGGTCACGATGAAGCTACCAACTTCACCCACCCCACACTAGTAGAGGCATCCTATGGGGACGCTGTATCTATTTGCCGGTAGTGTCAAGTAAACACGCCATTTTTTGATTAAAAAATTGTCACCGTATGCGATAATAACGGCGTGTCTTGTGCCGGTGATTGTGTATGATTGGCAAGGTAGACAAATTAAATAAAAAAAGCCCACCGGCAAGTGAGCTTTTTTGAAGATCAAACATTGATAGGCAAGCCTACTGACTCATTTGATACTCCATCCAAAGTTGTATCAATTCTATAGGTTTGCATCAATAAACGCAATCCACTTAAAGAAAAAAACCCGCATGAACGGGTTCTTTGGGCGGTTTGCATACTGGTGAAAACATGCAACCCGATAGAATAATTGTACCCCAAACAGGTGCGCCAAACCACCCACCACACCCCCCAATTGATAACGATACAGACGGCCGTCTACTAGATGCGCAGCTGATCAACCTAAGCCGCATTGCATCCGAACTGGGCAACGTGGCCACACTCGCACGCCACGCACTAGAAACAAAATCACCATGTGATATTACTAATGCATTTGAGGCATTTGAGGCAACACGCGATGCAATTGTTAGCGATGGTGTTGCGTAATGTCGGATCAAATAGAGATCCCCGCAGACGCCTACAAACTAATCACCCGCAGGGACACGCTACCCGCAGAAGATCGACAGACCGCAGTCATTAGAGAGGCTAGCCGGTTGCATGATCAGGGGTTCAATGTAATCCCCCTGCCATCATTCATAGAAGTAAAGGCGTGGGCATTTGCCAACGCTAGGACTTCCTCAGACGCCCACGCAAACCAATACAAAAAACCTGCATACAGTCTCAAACGGGCGTATTATTCACGCCTGCACAAATGCAATGCGGGTTGTGATCATACTAGCCGTGATGGCACAGGCTCTAATCTGCCATACTCATTTGAGCAGCTATTCAAGCCCGATTCGAACGTTGGTATTATCGTCGGTCGCACATCTGGCAACCTAGCGATTATTGATTGTGAAAACC
>JAHDGV010000854.1 GCA_020631655.1 Chloroflexota bacterium
ACGCAAAAATTCTGGCATATATCGAAAAAGATGCGTGGGGGAATCATTTGGGTGCCAGGGTCGAAGAAGTTCGAGAAGGGTACGCTCGGGTTTCGCTTGAAGTGCGGCCAGAATTCATGAACTTCAACGGGATGGCTCACGGCGGTCTGATTTTTTCTTTGGGGGATTTGGCCTTTGCGGCCGCCGGGAACAGTTACGGGCAGATGGCTGTCGCTTTAGAGGTAAAGGTTAACTTTGTAAAAGCGGGTCAGTTGGGGGATCTGCTGGTGGCTGAGGCGCAGGTTGTTTCATTAAACGGGCCGATTGGATTGTTTGAAATCACGGTCAAGAACGGCCGGGATGGGGAGCTGATTGCGCAGAGCCAAGCGACTTTGTATCGGAAGAAGCAGATGTTTGTGGAATAGGAATTCGGAATCAACACCCTTTTTCATGTAAGATTGGTCTGACAAGAGATTTTAAGGCACACAACAAGGACAATTATGAGCAACGACTGGAAAGAGCAGATACCAAATTTCGACCAATATTCATATTACGCTGGGGTTTCTACCGCATTTGCAGAGGTAGTGGGGGCTGGGGTTAAGAAATTGGCGTTGAGCCACCCGTATTCGGCCGATGAGTTAGACGTGATGCTCGAACCATCCAAGCAGATCGCATCAGACTACGGTGTGATTATTATGGTTGAAGAGGATTTGTTGGTGACTCCGCTGTTTCCGGCCAATATTGCCAAGGGGAAATATGTAATCTTTTTTGCGCAAAATGCAGAAGTGCTGAACCAGTATCGAGCTTTAAAGGATCGGCGGGAGCGGGCTAACTCAAGCTCGAACCCCAATCGTGAGATGAGGGAGCTGGCAAGGGAGTTTGGGAAGTTGTTGAGCTATAGCGATACAAGTATTCAGGCGATGCTTGATCATTAGTGAAGCGCTTTGCCACGCTAAAAGCACGAATGAAAAATGTAAGGGTTGCCCTTAAAACCTAAGAATTTATGAAAAACTTGCATAGTTTTGCTAAGATTTGGCCAATTATAGTGAGATTTTATGCAGAAGCTTCCATCAAGCCCCAAACCGGAATGGCTATCCCTGAAAAAAGCGGCCGAACAGCTGGCCGTACACCCCACAACCCTACGCCGTTGGGCTGATAGCGGCAAAATCCCCGTCATGGTCACACCCGGTGGTCACCGCCGATTTTCGGCCGATGATATCGCCCGACTGTCACAAAGTTCACTGTCCCTACGTAACCAGCCACCCATCGAAAATGTGTGGGCCGACAAAGCACTTAGCGTTACCCGCCAAAATATATCAACCCAGCCAACAGCATCATGGATGGCCGATTTAACCGAAGCGGATCGAAGCAAGCATCGGCAGATGGGTCAACAGCTACTGGCCCTGACCCTGCAATATATCAGTAGTGATGATGAAACAGGTGAGCTTCTGGAAGAAACACGAGCATTAGGGACTCGCTACGGCATTATTGGTAAAGAAGTGGGAATGAGCTTGACCGAGGCGCTGCAGGCGGCGATGTTTTTTCGCGACCGTATGGTGGAATCTGCTCTACAGCTGCCCGATTCATCCCGAATAAAACCTGAGGCGAACCTCAGACTGCTTCAACGCATCAACACCCTGTTAAACGAAGTTCAATTGGCTATCGCGGCCGAGTACG
>JAHDGV010000855.1 GCA_020631655.1 Chloroflexota bacterium
CTTTGAGTCGTGCCTGTTTCTGGGTAGCTCTGTTTGTCTATGGCCCAATATATGTTATCGAGGCTGATTTACCTGCTTGGATGGGCGGATTGCTTCTGTCCGGGGCAAGTGGCCTACTCTTTTTTAGCCCCATTATTCGCAACTTTGCAGATCGTTTTGGTACGCGCCAAGTAATCATCTTTTGTTATATATTAATTGGTTTAAGCATGGTCACATTGGGAATTATTGGAGAAGCTAAACCGATCGGCCTCTTATTTTTTGTAACTGGGGCAATTGGTGGAGCCACGATCGATGTGCTGGGAAATATCCCGTTTATGCGGATGGTTAAACCTCGTGAGCGTAGCGCCATGACAACGGTGTTTACGACATGGAGAGAGAGTTCTTCACTAGTAACTCAGGCCTTCGTTTTTCTAACATTACTGGTGGCTCCCTTCTGGGTTTTCTATTTTGTTCTTGCTTTACTTCAGTTTGCTACTGCAATTGCTACATCTTTTCTCCCTCGTCGAATCTGACCAAAAACAAACCCCTTCAATTCGATTTCCCGGTAAGGGATGACACATAGTAAAATACTCGCTAGAAAAAGGCCTAATTTCTATCCACTATTCACCGATGTTGCAGCACGAGCTCCGGCTAAAAAGAAGAAGAAAAAGTAGGTTAGGAGTGCTTAATCCAAAAAGGACGCGATTAAAACATAGGTTAGTGGAAACCGGCCGGTGTTGACCACCTGCCGTTGCACCCCAATTGGATAGCTGACTACTGAGCCCGGCTTGCACAGAATTCGCTCATCGTCCCAGACAAACTCACCTTCACCACTAATCACGTAGCTTGTCTCCCCAGTATCAAAATGGGTATGCATACGTGTGGCTCGGCCGGGCGCAACCGTCAGCACCTCCGCATTGGCAAACTTTTGTGGCCGTCGTAGATTCACATCCCGAATCACTAGATGTTGCCCCTCACGCTGGGAGCGATTGCTGGCTTCATCAAATACATCAGTTACGGCAACACCGGCACCAACGGCCGGTTTGTCGACCGTCACACCCCGCTGGCTCACGGCCGACCATGACAAATCACCGGCCGGTTTGACTCCCCCTTTCACGATAAACTCAACGTAGCGTAAATCAGAATCCCCGATATTAAAAATTTCGTGGGTGATGCCCGGGGTCATAAACACCGAGATATCCTGCCGGATTTCGTAGACATCCCCTTCCGGAAACTCTTCGTAGATGCTGATGACGCCACGGCCGTCGAGAAAGTAATACAGTCGCTCTTCATCATGCTCCGCGTGGGGCGTCTTTTCGCCGGGATGCAGGGTGGTTACAGCAACGGCCGTTCGTTTTGATCCAGACTTATCAAAGTCCAGCAATAGGTTTTGTTCAATAGGTAAATCGCTCATCGGGTGCCTCTTTTTGTTTGATCGATGATCAATTGTCCGAGACCCAAGCGATTGATGCCAGCTCCAAATGTAGAATTACTGCTGTGAATGTTTCAATAGCTACTGCTGTGAATGTTTCAATAGCTACTGCTGTGAATGTTTCAGCAGCTACTGCTGTGAATTAAGAAAATCGGTAACAGAGTCGAAAAGAGCAATCGATTCAAGGTTAATTTGGCTCGAGTCAAACTCGGCCGGAGATTCGGCCGCAACTTCCCCCTGCCAAT
>JAHDGV010000856.1 GCA_020631655.1 Chloroflexota bacterium
CAATCCCCCCGCAATCGGTCTCGGGCATCATTTTTATTACGCTGTATCAAAGTAAAAGACACGGCCGGGGAAAACAATTTTGTTTGGCGCTTCTCAGTCAAACAAATTGATGAAAACGCTCAAGAGCAACATTTTACGTCCTCCGGTCAACTACTCGATTTTATTGTTGCAGTCTTAGAAAAAGAATCAGAAGGAACTCACCATGTCAGATTTACGCCATCTCAAAATGAAAACCCTGCACCTTAGATCGAACGGAATCAAAATGTTTAAGAGCAATCACCCATTTATAAAACCACTCTTTTTATTATCAGTCTTACTTATCAGCGCTTCTTGCGACACCGACGCTGACCAAGCGCTTGACCAAGCGGTACAAACGGTTGCCGCTCAGCAAACACAGACGGCCGAAGCTGCAAATGCTGAACCGGAACTTACTGTTGAAGAAGCGGTTGAGTTAACTGTGGCTGCACAAAATGCTGCGCCTACGCTTTCAGTTGAAGAACAAGTCGCTTTGACCGTAGCGGCCCAAGGAGCAACAGCTACGTTGACTGTGGATGAGCAAGTGGCTTTAACGGTAGCTGCAAACGAGGCAGCAAACCAATCCTCAGCCAGCGGGGTAGATTCTGCTGCTCCGGAGGGGACCCCGGAAGTGGTTGTGCAACCAACCGATGCGACCAGCAGTGTTCCCCAAGTTCGAGTTAGGGTAAGTGCAAATGTACGCCAAGGTCCCGGCACAAGCTATCCGATTATCACCGCTTTAGGAGCGGGATCAGTGGTTGATGTTGTGGCAAAGAACAATCAAGCTGCTAGCGCAACCAGCGGATGGCGTTTGATTAAACTACCCAATGGGCAATTGGGGTGGATGGCAGCCTCTGTGACTGAATATACGAATGTAGCAGATGCCGCCAACGTGCCGGTTGCGGCGACGATTCCTGCGCCGCCTGCACCCACAGCGACCGCAACAACGGCGGCGACAGCCACAACCGCTGCTACGGAAACCCCTAAAGCAACAACTGCAAATGAAACAGCGACGCCCACGACGACCTCACCTACCAATACCCCCACAACTGCGGCTAACACGCCGACCCCAACGCCAACCGTCACCCGAATTCAAACCTCGATATTAGTTCGAAACACAACGCCACTCGATTATTGTTCTTTGTTTATCTCACCGATTAGTGATTCAGATGTGGGGCCAAATCGCTTGGATTCCATTCTAAATGCAGGTGGGTCATCTACAACCGTGTTCGTCCCAGAAGGGGAATATAACATTTTTGTTGGAGACTGTTCTGGCAATATCGTGGTCGAAAAATTGGGTGAGTTGGTCATTGCGCCATTTGAGTGGAATATACCGGTACAAATGACAGAACTAACCGTTTTTAACGATACGAGTAGTACAGAAATTTGTTGGCTGTTTATATCTTTATCCGTTGATGATTGGGGTGACAACCGCATAGGACCGGGCGAAAAATTGCAACCCGGTGGAGGCTTGGTCTTTAATATCCCGGCCGGTGAATATGACGCACTAGCTGAGAATTGTGATGGGACCGGTGTGGTTGAGGATTGGTTTAACAACCTCATTACCTCACCACAAGAATGGTCGATTACAGATTAAGTCAAGCAATCATCTTGATTACGGCCGAGGGTCAGCCCTC
>JAHDGV010000179.1 GCA_020631655.1 Chloroflexota bacterium
TCCCCCGAGCTTTAAACGAACCGCAGGGTTGCAGGGCATCTAATTTGAGCCAAATATTTTTGTTGAGTTTTTGCCCTAGGGAATGTGATTGAACAAAAGGGGTTTGAATGTGTAGATGAGACATTGGAAATCCGTTGAGATCGGGATTTATAAATGTCAGATTTTACCTCAAGAAATGAGCAGGCTTAAATGATAGGCAAATCTTCTGAACTGACCCCGGCCGGGTCAACCAGAACGTGGAATTTAAATGTACTCCCTTTACCTAAAGTAGACTCGACTGAAATGTCGCCGCCCATTTCAAGCACGATCATTTTCGTCAAGGTTAGCCCTATGCCGGTTCCCTCATAATTACGTGTAAGCGATGAATCGACCTGTTGGAATGATTCGAATATTTTTTCAAGGTGATCTTCTGGAATCCCAATACCTGTATCCGCAACTTCAAAATCTATTTTGACTTTGCCTTCAGCCATTTCCGATCCAGATACAGTGACCTGAACTTCACCAGATTTTGTAAACTTTAAGGCGTTATCAAAAACATTAGAGAGTGCTTTTTCAAAGCGTTCTTCATCGGCCCAGATCACCTGTGGAAGCTTTTCATCAATCGATGATTGAAAAGCCAATCCCTTTTGTTTGGCTCGTTCTTCAAAAGCTGAAATTGTTTTGTACAGCGAATGAGCAAGATTGATCTTGGTCGGTTTTAGTTCAAGCTCGATAAATTCGCTCTCTGAAAAATCAAGTAAATTTTGAACGATGTTCATCAATTCTTCGCTCGATTCGAGAATTTGATCGGTGTACTCTCTTTGTTCTTCATCTAGCTCGGTATCGGTCAAGATGGTTGATAGGCCGATGACGGCGTTGAGTGGGGTTCGCAGCTCATGACTCATGTTGGTCATGAAGTTCGATTTTGCATTGGCAAATTCAACCGCTTTTGTTTTAGCTTCGATCATTGCCCGCTCGGTTGCCTTTTGACTGGTGATATCCCGAGCGACACAAATTACCCCAAACTCTCCTTCGTGCAGTTCAAGCATGGCGGCCGACATGGAGATTTCAATTTCCCTACTATCGCATCGAGTAATTTTATAATCTGACTGTTTGATAACCGTACTTTCAGTTATCCGTTTTCGGTCGTGTTGCAACCAGTCCGGCCGTTCTTCAGATGAAAACAGTTGGTCAAAAGGACGGCCAATTAGCTCTTTTTCTTCATATCTCAAGATCTTGACCACTGCCTGATTAATTGTTTTGATGTTTAGGTCTTGATCAATCACAAACAACATGTCTCCCATCGAGGAGATTAGATTATCAGCGTATTCCTTTGATACAGTTGTGGCTTTTAGCTTTTCAAGTGCTTTGATTAAAAGCTTATACCCTTGATCTGTGTTGTTTAATGCGGCAAAAATCAGCAGGCAAGCGCAAATAATCACAAAATTTAGGATGATTAGATCTTCTGCGTGTGGGTATTGGTTAAACTGAGCTGTAAACAGATCTGCACGTTCTGCAAAGAATAAAGCGGTTGTAGAGACAACCGCCACAGTTCCATAAATCGCCAGCCCTCTTTTGCCTAAAACCAGACCCGCCATTAAAACGAGCAAAAAGTAGATCGATATATTGACGTCGCGGATGCCGTTGAAGATGACGGCGTTGGCGAAAAATAGGAGAGAGAAAAATGCGCTAAAGATATGCCCGGCTTTTGTTAGCTCCCCTTGATGCAAGATTTTTAGCAGATAGCCAGATAGCAAAAAGACCATCAGGGTAAAGGTGCCGGTGGTAAGCAGATCCTCCATCGGCCGGAATGCGACCGAGCTGATCATGATAAGGATGCCAATGATATTCAGGCTCAGGATCATGATCCACAGCATGCGGGCGTCTCGGGTAGACTCGGGATCATTTAGCGTAGGTTTCTGAACTAGCGATTTAACTCGCTGGAAAATATTTTCCATGGGGGTCTCGATCATCACACATTTCCCGTATTGCACGGGTTTTGTCGAGAATACCTAATATTTAATCCCGTTGTACATAGGTTGTTTTAACCATTCGTCCTATTGGGCTAAGTCATGAGTCATATTTTAGGGTAATAAAAAAGGCTCGGCCGAAAAATAGATACCACCTTCCGGACTCCATTTGCTTAGGATCGGGATTTTAATACCCTTAAGGGGCACCTCGTAACTGTCTCAACTTAAATCCCGATCCTACCCAGCTGAACTTTAAACTTGGGAAACTTATTTAAAGTTCAGCCCTTATGATTTTCGATCATTAGCCTGCGCTGTGGCGATTGCCTGTTGCTGATAAAAAGCGGCTTCCGTCAATTCTTTCAGCCGGTAGCAAACATTGATTAACCCAATACAAAGCAGAAAGCGTATGTCATAAACAAAAAAGTTGATTAGCAAGCGGGTGTCATCGGCCGTGCACAGATTTATTCCCCTCAGTAAGTTTTCTTTGGCAGGAGCTAGCCTTCCCATTAATAGCAGTGTTGCCCCATTAATGAGATGGCCCACGGTTTTAGATGGGTCGAGCGTTTCAAGTTGTGTGTGCTGCCAAATTGCTTGACTTATAGTGCGGGCTCCGATTTTGTTGCCAGCAAACAAATTGTGAAACCACTCTGCAATTAGTAGCTCAATTTCAACGGTAGGATGGGTTGACTCTGTCTGATATTGTTGTCCATTTTTAATCAAGGCTAATAGGTTGGCCGATTCCCAGCCCTCTGTCTCTTTTTTTGCTATCGCAACAATCAAATAGATGGCCGCACGGTCAATTTGTAAATCAGGGTCATCTTTTATCAGGCGGATTAGACGACTTGTTTCAATCTCTAATTTTGTGTCAGCGGCAGGGTTCGCGATCTTGTATTTTTCATCTCGTTTCATGTGGTGCTCTCAAGACCAGTCTGGTTTATTGAAAACCAGACTGGTCTAATTTGCATAAGTTCCTAATCAATCGTGAGGAGATTGAGTTTTACGGAGCTTGTGGCGAAATTTGCAGTGTTGCACATTCACCCGCTTGATCTGGGATCTCGTCCGGGTTGGCAGCAAATCCACCGGGAATTGTGCCGATAATCGCCTCGCATTCACCCAGATAGCTGGCCAACTGATACTCCAGATCAGCACCTGTTACGGCCGGACCGTGACTGTGAATGGCGGTGATAATGAGGGCTCCTTCTGGATTAAGCAGACCCGTCGGACCACCGCATCCTTCCGCACCGGGTAGACATCCTCCATCAAATTCCGACAAACCAGAACCGGCCGTAGTACCAACTGGAATTGAACCGGAGAATGTGGCGGTACCATCTTCACCGATGACTTGTCCGGCACCGGGAATGTACAAAAAGTCACCTTGAGCTGGCATATTTGCACCTAAATCGTCGGGACCACATTCAAACGGCCCAGCCACACACTTTTCAGGATAGTTGAAGAGGATGAACCACAGCGTCATCGCATAACCCGGTGTTAGATCGGTGGTAGTGAATCCGCCTTGCACCCCGTCAACCGTGCGGATAAGGTGGCTGTTTCCGGCCGGATTTTCCGCATCGAACAAGAAAAATGCCGGGCCGTGTGATGCTTTGGCAAACGTGCTGTCTGGATCGCTGACTGCCACAGCCGTATCTGGTGCATGTGGTGATATTTGGATTGTGGCGCATTCACCCGGTTGGTCTGGGATTTCTTCAGGGCTGGCTGAAAATCCGCCTGGAATTGTCCCGATAATTCCATCACATCCACCTAAATAACTGGCCAACTGATACTCTAAGTCTGCTCCACTCTGAGATGGTCCGTGGCTGTGTAGGGCTGGGATAATCAGGGCTCCGGCCGGATTGATGATGCCCATCGGGCCACCACAATCCTCTGCACCGGGCAAACAACTCCCTTCAAATTCAAGCAAGCCTGAGCCGGAAAAATCTCCAACTTCGACCGTCCCCGACATCGAAATGGTGCCGTTTTCAGGAATCACAGCCCCAGCACCGGGGATGTAGACAAAATCCCCCTGAGCTGGCATATTGACCCCCAAATCGTCAGGACCACATTCAAACGGTCCAGCTACACATTTTTCGGGATAGTTAAATACAATAAACCAGAGCGTCATTGCATGACCCGGGGTTAGCCCGGTTGTGGTAAAACCACCTGTCACGCTGTCGTCTGCCCGGATTACATGTGAATTTCCGTTGGGATTTTCACCATCAAACAAAAAGAAAGCGGGGGCGCTTGAAACCATCAGAGGTGCTTTTTCTTGCATCGCTTCAACTTCTACAAGGCGGGTGACCTCTATCTCTTTTACCACTTCAACTTCACGGGTAACTTCAACTTCCACCTCTTTAATTACTTCAACTTCAACTGTTACGGGAACTTCTTTTCCAGTAACTTGCACCTCACGGGTGACTTCAACTTCTATAACAGATGGCTGGCAGGCCGCCAGTAGCACCACAACACAAGCGGCGAAACAAAGAAAAACAGATTTTCTTCTCATAACACGTCTCCTTTTTTAGGTTAGCAGGTCGATAAGATGAGCCTCTTATCGATTTAATTCAGTAAACATGTGCATTGATCGGTTGCACGGTAGCACCAGCTCCTGTTTGCTCCACACGGCCGTGTGTTTGCGATAAATCAAAACTAAGCCCTCGCCCTCCAAAGATCAATACCCCACGGCCGATGGTGACGATACGTTGACGGACTAAGCGTCAACCCCCTCTGTTCACTACCGTCATCAAACCGTCAACAATCAAAAAATGGTCAAATTTATTGTTGACGGTTGCTAAAAACCACCTAATATCGAGCAAAGAGAAAGCGGGACGTTTACCGCTAAACAGAAATCAATTTCTACATTGCTAATACCTACAACCTACCCATCAAGGAGGCCCATCGTGACCCGTTTAACCCTTAACTTCTTTGGCAACACAACCGTTACCGTTGATGACACAGTGATTGACCGCTTTCGCACCAGCCGTGTTCAGGCTCTACTCACCTACCTAGTAATCGAATACGGCCGCGGAGAAACCGTCCATCGTCGAGACAGCCTGACCGATTTGTTATGGCCGGGTATGCCACATTCTTCTGCCCTCCAAAGCTTGCGAAACACGCTGTACGAATTACGCAAAATTCTGCCGGACACAGACAACGGGGAGACTAAATTTTTGATTACCAATCGGCAGACGATTCAGATCAATCCGGCTTACGATTACTTTGCCGACGTCAATCGATTCTCCCACTTACTAGCCCATCATCCTGATCATTGGCAAGAGGCGGCCGACTTGTACAAAGGTGACTTTTTAGACGGGTTTCAACTGGCTGATGCGGCGAATTTTGAACTGTGGGCGGCCGACCGACGAGCTGAATATCGGCGGCAGGTGCTTGATGCGCTAACAAGTTTGGTTGATATGCAGATCGAACGGAAAGCCTATGGCGAAGCCGAACGACTTAGTCAACGTCAGTTGGCCATTGACCCACTGCGAGAAAAAGCGCACCAGCAGTTGATGGTTGCACTGGCCGCCAACGGCCAACGGGCTAAGGCATTGCAACAAGCTGAAACTTGTCGCAGACTGTTGGATGAGAAGCTGGCCGTGCCACTTTCACAAGAAACTGAACGGCTGATCGAGACGATTCGGGCTGAAAAAATCCCATCTTTTAATCGGACCCAGACTAATTTGGGTGGGTACGACTTAAAAGAGATGATTGGGAGCGGAAATTTTGGGAGCGTGTACCGGGGGATTCAGACAAGCATCGGCCGAGAGGTGGCGGTCAAAATTATTCGGGATAAGTACGCCAACGACCCAGATTTTATTCGGCAATTCGAGGTCGAAGCGCAAACCATCGCCCGGCTGGAGCACCCGCACATTGTGCCGCTGTACGACTTTTGGCGGGAGCCCGGTAGCGCCTACTTGGTGATGCGCTGGCTGCGGGGTGGCAGTTTGGCCGATCATCTGAACGGCGGGTGGACAACTGAGCGGGCGTTGCCATTGGTGATGCAGATCGGCCAAGCGTTACATGTGGCTCACAGCCGGGGGATCATCCATCGGGATATTAAACCGGCCAACATTTTGCTGGATGAAGCAGGGAACGGATATCTGTCTGACTTTGGTATTTCATCGTCTGATCGGCCGTTTAGCATCGGGCCGGATGGGATAACACCACCGGCCGAGATGTTGCTGTCAGCCACCGCTGTCTCTCCTGAACAGGTGTCGGGGCATAAGCTGACAGCGGCGGCCGACATTTACAGCTTTGGCATTTTGATCTACCAAATCTTGACCGGCAGCCATCCGTTTTCGGCTGAGTCTCCGGTTGAGTTGGCCCAACGGCATGCAACTGAGGTTGTCCCGTCTCTGCTGGCCAAACGGCCAAACTTGCCCTCGGCGCTGGATGCTGTAATCCAAAAAGCGACCGCCAAACGGCCGGAAGATCGTTACCCGACGATCCTGTCTCTGACGCAGGCATTTCAGCAGGCGGTAGCTGACTCAACCGCTATCACATCGCTACCGAAGCTTATCCGCACCGATATCGATAACCCATACAAAGGGCTACAACCGTTTGGTGAAACTGATGCCGATCTGTTTTTCGGCCGCGATCGGCTCATCGGCCGGCTGGTTGAAAAAATCGAGCAGGATCGCTTTTTAGCCGTTGTTGGTCCCAGCGGGAGCGGAAAATCGTCTGTGGTAAAGGCGGGTTTACTTCCAAGTCTGCGCCATATGGAATCGACAGACAGCTGGTTTGTGACCCAGATGCTCCCCAGCAACCATCCGTTCGAGGAACTTGAAACCGCTCTTTTGCGCATCGCAATCGACGAACCGCCAACCCTGTTGGGGCAGTTAAAAGATGGGGCGCGCGGGCTGATTCGTGCCTTGAAACGGATTATGCCAGACGGCAATCAATCAACCGTGTTGCTGGTCATCGATCAATTTGAAGAACTATTTACGCTGGTGCAGGATGACAATGTGCGGTATGCGTTTATCCGCATGCTCATTACGGCCGTGCAAGAGCCCAGCAGCCCGCTACGGATTGTGTTGACTTTGCGGGCTGATTTTTATGACCGGCCGTTAATGGTTGATGGACTAAGCGAGCTGATGCAGTCCCATACCGAGGTGATTACCCCGCTCACGGCCGAGGAGTTGGCGGAAGCGATAGAAAAACCGGCCGCCCAAGTTGGGGTGACTGTTGAACCCGCCTTAGTTACCACGATGGTGACCGATGTCAAAGAACAGCCGGGTGGTCTGCCGTTGCTCCAATATGCGCTTACAGAGCTGTACGAAGCCCGAGGCGATGAACGGCTGACGCTAAACGGGTATCGTGAGATTGGTGGCGTGTTTGGGGCGCTGGCTCGTCGGGCTGAGGTGATTTTTCAAGATTTTGAACCAGATCAACAGACAATGGCTCGCCAAGTTTTTATGCGTCTTGTGACGCTGGGGGAAGGAGTGGAGGATACTCGCCGCAGGGTATTGCAAAATGAGCTTGTAGGTCTTAACTATTCGGCTGACCAACTAGAAGAAATTTTGGGAGCCTTTGGAAAAGCTCGATTGTTGTCGTTTGATCGGGATCCATACAGTCGATTATCAACGGTAGAAGTGGCACATGAGGCTCTCTTGCGTGAGTGGCCCCGTTTGCGTGGTTGGCTTGACGAGAGTCGTACCGATGTTCGACTTCAGCGGTTGTTGGCACAGTCGGCGGCTGAGTGGGAGCAATCTGGTAAGGCCGATGGCTTTTTGCTCCGTGGAGCAAGGCTTGATCAGTTTGACGGGTGGGCAGAGACGGCAACGAGCCAAGCCAGTGTGTCACTGACTGATGCGGAGCAAGCATTTTTGCAAGCAAGTACAGAGGCTCAACAAGCGCAACAGGCGGCCGAGGCTGAGCGGCAACGGCGAGAGCTGGAAACGGCCCAGCAGTTGGCAGAGACGGAGCGTAGACGGGCGGAGGAGCAGTCACGATCTGCCAATCGTTTGCGCCAAAGGGCGATCTGGTTGGCTGGTGCGGCCGGTTTAGCGTTGGTCTTGGCGATTGCGGCGTTTGTGTTCGGGCAACGGGCTACTGAAAATGCGACGCTGGCTGAAAGACAGGAAGCGATTGCGAAAACAAACGCTGATTTAGCTTTAGCCCGTCAGGCTGAGGCTGAGGCAAATGCGCAACTGGCGGCTGAAAGCGAACAGAAGGCTCAGGCTCAAGCGGAACTTGCTCAAACCAATGCTGACATAGCGGCTGCTAGTGAAGCGGAGGCACTTGCCGCACAAGCTGAAACGGAAATTCAGCGGGATTTGGCCGAGGAACAGGCCAATCTTGCCTTTGCTCGTGAGTTGGCAGCGCAGGCTAATTTAGCTTTTGATGATGATCCCGAGTTGACCATGATGCTGGCACGTGAATCTTTACTCATTGCCCAGACCCAAGAGGCTGAAACCGCTCTACATATCGGCCTCCAAAATTCCCTTGTGCGCCGGACGATTGACTTCCCTTTTGAATCTGGTGGTATGTCGCCGGACCAGAAATACATTATTGGAGCAAATGCAGAAGGGTTTACTGTTTTCAATTCAAATACTATGGAACCATTATTTGAAGGAGATGGTGGATTCCAGCAATTTATCTCTCAGGATCGTTTTCTTGTTTACTATCCACCATATGGTGACCCTGTTGCTGATAGTGCCGTGTGGGATTTGAACACCCAAAGCAAAGCTCAAACCGATTTGGTAGAAACAATTGAAGTTGTACAAGATAGAACATCCATATGGGCTTATAATTCTTCTGCAACACTTACAGCTGTTTCTCAAGAAAGCGGAGAGATTCACATCTACGATTTAACAACTGGTGAATTACTGGCTAAATTGACAGCACATCAGGCCCCTGTCTCATTTATTGCGATGAGCCACAATGGTCAACTTTTGGCTTCGGTTGATTTTGATCTTCAGTTTAAGTTGTGGGATATTTCAGAGCTTATTGACGGCGGTGAAGCAATAATTATTGATGAGTTTCTGTACTTTGATGGAGATCACAATGGCACCGAACCAATGACATTTTCAAAAGACGATAGCCAACTGATTCTTGCTGGAAACCCTGGTATTGAAATTAGAAATGTAGATGATTTACAAACGGTGCAAGCAAATATTCCGCTGGAACATAATGGATTCCAAACGATCATAATAAATACAAATAACACCCTTGCAGCTATTGGAGACTCAAATGGCCGGATGTTTGTTATAGATATTGAAAAAGGAGTTGCTACACATCATATAAAGGCTCACGATAGTTTTGCCTATGGAGTTGGCTTTTTAAACAATAGTTCAATTCTGGTTACACAAAATCGGAGAGACGAGTTGAAGTTTTGGGATTTGCGCCCTCTGAACGGGGGTGAAACACAACCATTTTCCAGTGTCCCTTTTGGAGCAACTTCTCGCGTAAGCCCTGACGGTCGGCATTTTGGAGTTGGTAGTGCTGGTGGGCCTGCTCAGATCATTGATCTTCATACAGGGCAAGTTGTAAAAAGTTTTGGTCCAGCTGACAGCTATACGTTTCGCATCGCCTTTTCACCTGACGGCTCGCAGGTAACTACGGCAGGAGAAGACGATTTTGTGCGAATTTGGGATTTTGAGTCTGGAGAATTGCTGAGTGAATTTGAAGGGCATCAAAGTAGTACATTTGGCGGTTTCTTTTCCAGCATAATGGATATTGACTATACACCGGACGGCAAAGCGATTGCGACGGGTAGCTCAGACAATATTGTGAAGCTATGGGATTCACAAACTGGGGAGTTAATAAGAGAGTTTACTGATTTTCCGGCACCAATTAACAGAGTACGTATTGATCCAACCGGAGAATATTTGATCGCCAGTGGTGACTTTTGGCGAGACGATGCAGAGAATCTAATTAGTCGGGTTTATGTTTGGGATATTGAAACTGGTGAACTGTTACGTATTATTGGCGAGCTAAATATCAGATCGTGGGGAATGGAATTCCATCCAACTGAACCAAAATTAATGGTTGGAAGTGGAGGTGGAAAAATTGAATACTTGGACGTTGAAACTGGTGAGTTAATTTATGAGATTAGTGCATTTGGTGGTGGCACTTTGTGGGGCGTGTCGTTCAACAGTACGGGTGAATACTTTGCAGTTGGTGGTTCTGTGGCTCCCGCTCAAATTTACGCTACGGAAACGGGTGAGTTGTTATCAGTCTTGACTGATTATCCGTTTGGAAGTGCAACGTTCACGCCTCAAAACACGCTTGTTAATCATTTCTTTAATCCTGATGGACATATTCAAGAAATCACCGTTTTTCTGGAGGATGCGCTGGCATTGGCTGAAGAACGGATCACCCGTGAGTTGACGGAGCAGGAATGTAGGCAGTATTTCCGCAATGCAGACTGTATGTTTGAAGTGGGCGGGTAAAGTTTGGGG
>JAHDGV010000180.1:0-8425 GCA_020631655.1 Chloroflexota bacterium
ACCCGTTCAACGGCCGCAACCGACCCAAAGTCGCGCGTTTTGCCATCAACGATCAAGGCATCGAGCTGGGCTACGCCGTTCCGATTGGGTGGCACACCGGTCCCTGCTTCAAACGTGGGGGAATCTTCAAGATAGTTAACCGCTTTTTCAACCGCGTCTAGAGCGCTCCCGCCCGCCGCTAAAATGTCACGGCCGATCCGTACAGACTCCTCTAAATATGGGATTTTGAACTCGTCTTGTTCATCGGGCCAATCCCAAGCTCCCCCGTGCACAATAATTCCGTATGTTGTCATTGATCGCCAATGTCTCCTTGCAAATTTGGCTGATTGTACAAGGGTGGGATCAATTGATCACCTATCGGACCAAAAACGGAAGAAAAGTTGTTTGGTCAAAATTAATGACCGGGGCCGGGGTTGCAATTTCAGTTTCACGATTGGTGACGATGAGAGTTACTTCGTATTCTGGGCCTGCGGTGCCGCTTTGATTTACACCCGAGAACGGAACCGCCTTGAGCGTGTATCGGCCGAGGGACGGGAACCAAGGTGTTGCTTCACCTTCGCGGGCAAAATCAAACGGAGAGGTGGAATCGGTAAACGTGTCTGAATTGATGGCAAACATCACACTGCCAACCGAGCCTTCAACATTGGCTCGAACGGCCAAGGGAATATTAGGGTAGCGATTTAAGTTGATGAGATTAATCGAATCTAGCTCTCTTAAAACGTCTCCTGTATTTAGGTTGATCAAAGACAGTGATGAAATTGAAATGTCTGCGTTAGATGGCGGCTCTGGCGTGCTGGTCGGCTGCCCCGGGATTGTCGTGGGTTCGGAGGTAGCGGTCGGCAAATCGACAGGTGTCGGAGACGGTGTTGGGGTGCTAGGTGCGGCATCCGGGTTGATGAGCAGAATGACCCAATCTTCGCTGTTATCCGATGGAGGGAAACCGAGTGAGACGGTTTGATTGCCGCTAACCGATGTGATTCCTCCCTCAAATTCGCCCGTGCGCGGGTTGTACCAGCGCTGTTGCAAGGTAGTGTTCACCCCATTTAGGTTTAGCTGTGCGCTAAATTCAGCATCGGGTAAATAGATGGCGTAGGCTGCACCCGTCTTGGCGAAAACCTGACCTCGGCCGTAGGTGGGGGAGTTGTAAACGAGTAAATTGTCGGCCGGCTCCATCTCCCAAAACGGTAGATTTTCTTGCATAAATTTGCGCGCGTGCCACGTGTATGCCCACATCTCTTCACGGGTGCGGAAATCTTCAAGCCGAACATCACCACCCAGCGGCAGTTCGTGATAGCCCGCGTACCACTCAAGGTTGCCGCCGCTAAAATAAATATCGTATAGGGCGTTTTTGCGTAAATCAGCGGCGTTTTGGTCGGTTAACCCGATCCCGGCCGGATTGTTTTCATCCATGTCCAACACCCACGGATGACCGGCATCGGCCGAATTTTTGCGCCAAGTTTCAACAATTGAATTGGCTAAGTCTGGGCTGTATTGGACCGACGTGGCCGAAAAACGGGAATCCCCCACAATTTGGTTGTAGTCATCAAATTTGTTGCCAAACGTATGCACCGAAATTGGGTGATTTTGCCAGTCGAGCGCCTGAATGTAGCTGGCAAACGCTTCGATATCTTCAACGGGATAAGGGCTTTCCTCGCTCAGATTCCACTTGATCGCCAGCAGGTGCCCAAATCGGGCGATTAGTTCCCGATAGAATAGTTTTCGTTCTGTGCCCAATTTGCCGTTGTCTAAATACTGGTAATTTGGGGCCTCGGTTTCGGCCAAAACGATGTTAAGCGCAATTCCCTGCTCTTGGGCATGTTCAAGCACGATGTTCCACTGATCCAGTTTGCTGATGTCGTAATGGCGTTTGTTGTACCACGTGTTTTCTGGCCCGGTAAACGGGTATGTGTCTCGGCCGTCTCCGCCCAAATTCATCGGGAGCAAATAGATCGAATTAACGTGAGCCTCGTTCAAGTAGTTAAGCGCCCCGATAATCCCTTTGGCATCATAGCCACTTTCTTCGGACGAAAAGTTTGGATCGCCCGCCTGCCAATCTGCGACGTGCGGTCCATAGCGATGAATCCCATCTGTTAAACCAGATGTGTCTAAACCACCCGGTTGGTCAACGGTAAAATCAAACCCAGCGTAGGCTAAAAAGTTTTCTGGGCTGTCAGTTCCCCCTTTGATCCAGTAGCTCCCATCCCTAAATTTTAAGTAGTGTTGCCCCACATATTCGAGCCGACCTTGGCTTAGAAAACCGGGGGCGCTGTTATCCAGATCTGCAATTTCAAATGTCCCACTTTCTCCGTTCGGAGCGATTGGTTCTCCGGCGGCTGGGTCAAGGCTCACAGCCACATCTTTCCCAGACCGGAACGAGGCGGTATATTGCCATGTGCCAGCTTCATCGGCCGCAAATCGTATGCGCCAGACGGTCCCGCTTTTGCCACCTTGTCCATTGCCCGCAAAAAAGCCTGGTACATCGTACACTTGTCCACTTGGGCCGGTGAGTTGGACCTGCAAACGGTAGTCTAAAAACGGATTGGGGGTGGAATCCCATTCGCTACTTTGTGGGCCGTCAAAGCTCAAGGTGATCGGATGCCACTTAACCAGCTCCCCAGAAATATCGGCCGCTGGTGCCGATTGTTGAAAGGCGGCCGATGAGGTCGTACTCGATTGGTTGAAGCCCAAAAGAAGGGTTAAAACGAGCAGGGGAAGCAAGGTTAATAATTGTTTCGGCTTTAGAAAAGTTTGCATTGAAATTTCCTGACTAGAGCTTTTCGGTGATGGTGGGGGTGTTAATCAAGGTAGGTAGACCTACAGTACGATTTGTTTATTATGACCCAAATTACAATCACACTCTATTATCCTTTCCTATCTAAATTCAAACGCAGAATAGGATGACGACCTAAAGGGCGGTATAATTCTAAAATTCGTTGGACGTTTGTTGATTCTAAGAGGCACTCTCATGCATGAAGTCCAAATCCCCGGACAAAAAATAGCTCGCTACTTAACCCCAAAATCTGTTAAAGAAACCCTGACCCATCTTAAAGGATTGGGAGCCAACGGCCGGATTGTGGCCGGTGGAACCGACATTTTGCTGGAGCTTGATCGGCACGCTCGGCCGGGCGTTCACACGCTCATCGATGTTTCTCGCATTGCGGGGCTGGACCGCATTCATGAAGATGGGGATGGGATGATTCACTTGGGGCCGATGGTGACCCACAATCAGGTCGTAGCCAGCGATCTGCTGGTTGAAAAAGCGTTGCCGCTGGCCCAAGCGTGCTGGGAAGTTGGGTCACCCCAGCTACGGAATCGTGCAACGGTTGCCGGAAACTTGGTAACTGCCAGCCCGGCCAACGATACGATCTCAGCTTTGTGGGCACTGGATGCTCAAGTTACGCTTGAATCGGTGGATGGCGGAGAGCGGGTTGTACCGTTGAAAGAATTTTATGCGGGAGCGCGCAAAACGGTGATGACGGCCGACGAAATGTTGACCAAGATCAGTTTTCCGGCCGTGAAAGAAAACCAGCGGGGGATTTATATCAAACTGGGTATCCGGCGAGCCCAAGCGATTTCGGTCGTGCATATCGCCCTATTGCTTTCGTTTGACGAAGATGGGGAGACGGTAACGGCCGCGTCGATAGCGCAGGGTAGTGTGGCGGCCACAATCATCAGCACACCTGAGGCAGAAGCCTACCTAATCGGCAAAAAGCTGGATGATGAAACGATTCAAGAAGCGGCTCGGCTGGCCCAATCAACCCCCAGCCCGATCGATGATCTGCGCGGCACGGCCGACTATCGCACTCAGTTGATTGGGGTGATGGTTTCAAGAGGGTTAAAGGCACTGCGTGACCACAAACAGGCCTCCACCTGGCCGGAGAATCCAACACTTTTGGTTGGTTCGGCCGATGAAAAAGAAGCTAGCCACCGAACTGCATTGATCGAAGATGACACCGAAATTGAAACAGTCATCAACGGAAAGACTGTTTACGCGGCCAATGCGGCCGGAAAAACATTACTAGACTGGTTGCGAGATGAAGCAGGGTTGACCGGATCAAAAGAGGGGTGTGCAGAGGGTGAGTGTGGAGCCTGTACGGTGTACCTAGATGGGAACGCGGTGATGGCTTGCTTGGTTCCGGCCGGACGTGCACACGGTGCTGAGATTGTGACGGTGGAAGGATTGGCGGCCGAAGGTGGTTCGGCAGAGGGTGACAGATTAGCCCCTCTCCAACAGGCTTTTATTGACGAGGCGGCCGTGCAGTGTGGCTACTGTATCCCTGGTTTTATTATGTCTGGCGCAAAACTGCTGGAGGAGCATCCCAATCCAACCCGTGCGCAAATTAAGCAGGGCTTTAGCGGTAATCTGTGTCGCTGTACCGGCTACTACAAAATTATGTCGGCCGTTGAGGCTGTGGCAAAAGACCGCTAACGGACAATCGGAAACCTTAAGGGGGTATAAGAGCCGAAAAAAATCCCCTTTGGTAAACCGATCTCTAACATGATTCCATATACACTGGGTGGGAATTGGATTGTGTGGAGTAAATTATGACTAAGAAACAATTTAGAGTTGGCCCCAACTCAAAAATTAATATCGTGCGGTGTGACGGCCGATTAAGCCTGCGGGGCGGTGCCAGCGGTATTGTTGTTACCGATAGCAAGGGCTTTGTTGAAGTAGAGCAAGTTGGCGATGAGGTACAGATTACGGCCAATTCTGACTGCACTATTTCTGTACCACAAAACCTGCCGGTAGAGGTCCAAACCGTTTCTGATCGATTATCTGCAAAAGTGTTGCAATCGCTTGTGGTTAATGTTGCGGGGGACTCTGTAAAAGCAGAATCAATTTTGGATCATTTAGAACTGGGTTCGGTTAGAGGGGAGCTAGAAGTCAAAAAATCTAAAAAAATAACGGTTCATACTGTTTCTGGGGACGTGAGCTTTAAAGAAATCACCGGAGATATTCGGGTGATTAATGCGCGCAGTAATTTCAGCGTGCGCAGGTGTGCTGGCAAAATTGAAGCCAGTGAGATTTCCGGCCGTGTGTTTGCCAGCGAAATTAGCGGTGTTCTAAAACTTGATTCTGTAAGCGCAGATGTCGAGCTACGTGGTCCACTTTTGACGGGTAAACATCACATCATTTCTTCCAGAGATGTGGTTGTGCATTGGCCACCCCAAAACAAAGTTCAGTTCTTGATCACCCACAATGGCAAATTGTTCAATAACATGAATTTGAAATATGATGTTTCAAAACAGGGTGAGTTCCAAGCAACGATTGGAGATGACTCCTGCAAACTGATTATAGATTCAAAAGAAGATGTTTTCTTGTGGCCGGTTAAACCTGAAAGGGATGAATCAAAGTACAAGAGCTCTAAGAAGTCAGAGAAAAAATCAAAGTCGAAAAAGAAAAAGCCTGATTTTGACTTTGATTTAGATCTTGAAGATTTATTAGACCCCGAAGATCTGATCGAGAATATCGGCAAAGGGATCAAATCGATCGTTAAAGGGCGCAAAAGCGGTGAGCGAAAAGGGCTGTTTGGCAAAATCTTTGATGGTGCCATGCGTGAGGTAGATGAGTGGGCCGGTGTCCCTGAGGAGCGGGCGAGACGGGAACAGGCTAACCAACCTCAAACAGAATCTACTAAGTCAACCAATGCCGACACTGCGGAAGAGCGCCGCATTATTCTGAAAATGCTCGATAATGGGACGATTACGGTCGATGAAGCGGCCGAGCGATTAAAAAATCTGTAGGGCACGGGTAAACGCCTCAATTTATCTGGAGCATCTGCTCGGCACACCTGCGGTCGGTGACAAGCGTGTTAATAAAGTTCCCCCGAATAGCGCCTAGAGTTGGTTTTGCCTTTCGCCTGCTTGCACAGATCCCAATTGAGTATTTTGACTGACGAAGTGCCTCAGGTGAAATAGCCACAACTCGATCATTGTATTTGCCAACATGTTGCCCGTTGATGTTGATCATGCGGGCCATAAGGTGGCCCACCGCCCCGGCCTTGAGGCTTTCTTGCCGCTCACTTTCGCTAAGATACCCAGCCCGCTCTAAACTCGACATTTCATCCGCCAAAGAGCCAATCCCTTGCAACATGATGTCCGCCTGTTCGGCCTTGCGCATGGTTGTTTGGATTTGAGACTGTTGCAACAGCATCTCTTTCATCTCTTCAGAGCCAACTACGGCCGGTGCATGAACATATCGATAGGTTCCATCGAGCTTTTCAGCCAGCCTCAGAGCTAACTCAGGCCCATCAATGTGACTATCTCCTTCCCCTAACGCACCAATCATCTGCACAATTTCAATGTTTTCTAGTGGCAGTGTGTCTAAAGCTTTTACCATTTGGAAAAGCGTTTGCCCCCATGTAATACCAAGCGTCATATCGTCTTCGATGATAGACGATAGTAATTCTGCGGCCGCCTTCCCCACATTGCGTACAGAATCCAAATACTCTTCCCCTGAATCAACCACAATCGCATCTCTGAGTTTAAAGGTCTTTCTCAACTTTTCTGATAGCTCAGGCAGTTTTTCAACCGGCCGGTTGATTTTGATTTCTACAATTCCTGTTTGTCTCGCATCTGCCAATAAGCGAGAAACCCGCGGCCGGGAGGTTCCGACGATGGTTGCAATTTCTTTTTGGCTCAAGTTTCTTTCGTAGTAAAGCTCTGCTACCCGAACAATTTGTGGAACGCTATTGCGCATAAATCTCCTCCAACAAGTCTGTTTAAGTCCAAATCTGGCGCGATTTTGATCATATGTTCATTTTAGTGAAATTTTGTTGACGGCACAAATAGTAATACTAAAATCGAAATTGATCAAAGTTAAACCAAATTGAGCATATGTTCACTTTGGAAAATCTGAAGGACTATTTATGACAAAAGTTAGAACCGTACTGGGTGATATCGATGCAAGCGATCTTGGATTTACCATGGCCCACGAGCATATTTTGACCAATCCTCAGGGATCGGGATCAAAAGCGGAGGAGGGGCATAAACTCGACAGTGTTGAAAAAGCGATCGAAATGTTGGATGAGTTCAAAGCGATTGGGGGTGGGTGCATCATTGAAACCACACCAAAATCTTGGGGGCGCAATACACCGGGTATGGTTGAGGCTTCAAAAGCATCGGGCGTACATGTAGTGGCCTGCACCGGGTACATTTGTGAAGAGCACGGCCTGATGACCGAAGAGGTCAGTGATCTAACCATCAATCAGGTTGCCGACATCATGATCAAAGAAATTTCAGAAGGGATGGATGGCACCGATGTCAAAGCGGGATGGGTGAAAGCAGGGACAGCCTATTTGCACATCACCCCTAACGAAGAAAAAGTGATTCGAGCCGCATGTCGAGCGGCCACAGAAACCGGTGTTTGTTTTCATACCCACACCACGGCCGGCACGATGGGGATTGAGCAGACAGAGATCGCGCAAAGTGAGGGGTTTGATATGGAGCGCATGATCATCGCTCACGTCGATCGCCTGCCCGACCTTTGGTATCACCGGAAGATTTTGCAAACCGGTGCATACATTATTTATGACGGCCCCGGCAAAGCGAAATATTACCCAGACAGCATGCGGATTGAACTGTTAACCCAGCTCGTGGCAGATGGGTATCAAGAAAAAATTATGCTCTCTAACGACATGGGACGGCGGACTCATCACAAAGTTTATGGGTTTGGCCCCGGCTTTAATTGGATCAAAGAGCGCTTTTTACCCCGCTTGCTTGAAGAGGGATTCACCCAGGACACGCTCGATCACTTCATGGTTCATAATCCGGCCCGAATCTATGGGATGGCTAAATAAGTGAAAAGTAATAAGTGAGAAGCATGAAGCCGGAAGGTTCGTAGCTTCGATCTTCATACTTTCTACTTCACACTCAAAATGTCTCGTCCCAAGCTTCAGCTCGCCCTCGATAACAAAGATCTGCAATCGGCCCTGCAGGCCGTGCAACAGTGTCATCAGCATATCGACATCATTGAAGTTGGCACTATTTTGTGCCTTGCAGAGGGGATGAACGCGGTCCAAACCATGCGGTCGCTTTATCCACAGCACATCATTTTGGCCGATGTACGCATCATCAAAGCGGGAGGCGTTATTGCCAAAATGTGTTTTGAAGCAGGTGCAAGCTGGGTCAGCGTGATGAGTGATGCAACGCAAGAAACATTGGAGGCTGTGGTTAAAACGGCCGCTGAGTTTGACGGTGATGTGCAGGTAGAGCTGAATGAAGGCTGGACGTTTAAACAAGCGGAACTCTGGCGTGAGCTAGGCATCAAGCAGGTCATTTTGCACCGGTCAAGCGAAGTGGTGGCAGAAGAAGAAAGTTGGACACCGGCCGCCTTTGAGACGGTGCGCAAGCTCAAAAAGATTGGATTTGATGTGACGGTTACCGGCGGGATTACGGCCGAAGAAATCGGATCGTTTGCCGGTGT
>JAHDGV010000180.1:8525-10341 GCA_020631655.1 Chloroflexota bacterium
ATGTGACGGTTACCGGCGGGATTACGGCCGAAGAAATCGGATCGTTTGCCGGTGTTCCTGTTTCAATCTTCATTGCTGGCCGAGCAATTCGCGGTGCGGCTGATCCCGCTCAGGCCGCCATCGGCTTTCAGCAGGCCATTGACCGGACGTTTGAGTAAACCATGAACCATCCGATCGGCTTGTACGAAAAAGCGTTACCAGAAGCGTGGTCGTGGGATCGCAAGCTATCTGCCGCAGGCACAAGCGGGTTTGATTTTCTAGAAATCTCGATTGATCACACCCCTAATCGATTCGGCCGCTTAGATTGGTCGGCCGAACAAAAGAATGAGTTGAGATCAGCCATCGCTAACTCGGGTGTGACTATCTTTAACATCGTGTTGAGCGCCCATCGCACATGGCCGTTTGGCAGTGATGTATTAGCAACGCGGGAAAAGGCGCACACCATCGCCCAAAAAGCGGTTGATTTAGCTGTGAGCATCGGCATCCGCACTATTCAGATCGCTGGGTATTTTGTTTTTGATGAACCGCACACACCAAAAAGCCGTGACTATTTTGTAGATGGTTTGAGCAAAGCGGCCGACTTTGCCGCCCAAGCCGGTGTCATGCTGGGGATAGAAAACATGGACGGTGAGGATGTGATCTCGTTGGATACCGCCCTCGAGTTAGTCGAAGAGATCAACAATCCGTGGCTCAAACTTTATCCGGACGTCGGTAACTTAGCCGCCAATCAGCTCGACCCGTGCCAGCAGTTACGTATCGCACCCGGACAGTTGGTTGGCCTGCACCTGAAAGAAACAAAGGTCGGCGTGTACCGACGCGTCCCGTTTGGCCAAGGGATTGTCCCCTTTCAAAAGGTGGCTAAGACCTTGGATGAAATCAATTATCAGGGACCACTCACTTTAGAAATGTGGAGTGATAACGCAGAGGACTCGGTCGTAATCGCCCAACAGTCACTAAATTGGATGAAGGAACAATTCAGTTAGGTAGCAAAACAGTTCATCCCCACTTTGCCCAACCGTTTGGGCCCCATGAGAAAAATAAGACCCATTTGGTTTTTGTTGAAGATATTAAAAAAGGAGAAAGAATGTTTAACAACAGAAAACGAATTTTTGTAATGTTAGCCGCGCTCATGCTCACCATGTTCGTGGCGGCCTGCCAACCTCAGGTTGTTGAAGTTGAAACGATCAAAGAGGTTGAAGTTGAAGTGACACGTGTGGTCACAGAAACGGAAACTGTTATCGAAGAAGTTGAAGTTGTCAAAGAAGTTGAGGTTGAGAAGATTGTTGAAGTTGAAGTACCAGCTGAGGTAGAGGAAGAATTGCCTTACGGTTTAGAGGCCGGAAAACCTTATGATGGGACTGAACTGACTTTCTTGATTTGTTGTCCCGGCGCGGCTCAGTTTGCCGCTTGGGCAGACAGCACGGCCGAATTTAAAGAACTAACCGGTATCGATGTGGTCTTCACCAACGATCCGCTTGGTGGTTTGCGCGAGAAAATTGTGACCGAAAGTGTAGGTAATCCCGGCAGTTGGGATGTCACCATTTACTTCGGCACATGGGGACCATCGCTGTCCCAGTTCCTTGAGCCGATTGAAACCTATAGTGATGAAATCGACACCAATTTACTTGACTATCCCAACTCATCCCGCCAAATTGCAACGATTGACGGTGTGACCTACGGTATTCCCGTCCGTTCACACGTGATGATGATGTACTATCGCGAGGATGTGTTTGAAGAGCTTGGCTTAGCCGTTCCAACGACGTGGGCGGAACTAGAAGCGGCCGCGGCAACGATTAACGCCGCGGACAACGGAGTC
>JAHDGV010000857.1 GCA_020631655.1 Chloroflexota bacterium
ACCATGCTGGTTAGTTTGCTGGCAAAAGCCAATCCGATTGCGATTGTGGCGAAGATGAGCTGTTTTAAGGGCCACCTGCCCGACGATTGGAACAAGTTGTAGACGGCAAAAGTTGCCAAGAAGATAAACAGCGTGCCGCCCAGATCGGTGGTGATGTACCGGCCGTGAGCCAGTATGGTCGGGTCGAACAACAATCCGGCAAAGGCGATTAACCCGGCCGTGCGGCCCCACAAGCGGTTGGCAAACGCCCGGCCGACAAATGCCAGTCCGATTGTCAAAAAGACGATCATAACCCGTCCCATAAAAACCATTTGGAGCACAGGGTTGCCATTTTTCCAAAAAAAGCGATCCGCAACCGAGTCCCATTTGCGCCCTTGCCAGTCGCTTTGATCCAAAGGCAGGGACAGGTTGTCGGCGGTTAACAGTGGCAGCGCGGCCCAAGTGTTTACAAGCGGTGGATGTTCAATACTTAAGCGTGGATCTCCCGTGGTGATAAATGCGTATCCCCGAGTAAGATGGTTTGGCTCATCCATGGTGGGGCTATCGTTAACCAGGCTTGTTAGGGCCAGTGCCCAAAAGAGCAAAAGAAGCCCAAGAGTGATCAGTTTTTCGGTTGAGAAGAGTTGCATTCGGCCGTTAGTGTAAGACCGACGATTATTTAAATCAAGGAATTGAACCGTTGCTTAAGGAGATAGGGAATATAACCTTTGTTCGTCTAAATTTTCTGCCTTGATGGATGAGTGCGTTCGGTGAAAAAAACTATAAATAATCGGCTAATATATCTAAACCCGTTAGAATTACTCTCTATGAAAAAATATCTTGGAACCATCTTGCGGATTAGCATTACCGTTTTGGGAATTGTCTGGGCCGTCCGCAGCATCAACTTCGCAGAGCTTTGGGAGCTGTTTCAACAGGCTAATTGGCGATGGGTGTTTGCAGGGTATTGTCTCGTAGCCCTGAGCATGCCGTTACGCGCATGGCGCTGGTGGGAGCTTTTAAAAGGGGTTGGGATTAGCAAAATCAAATTTCGCCAACTGGTTCAACTCTATTTTGTAGGCAGTTTTTTCAACGCATTTCTGCCCAGCGGCTTTGGGGGGGATGTGGTGCGTGTGGTTGAAGTATCTCAAGAGATCCCGGCCGACATTGCGACTGGAACGGTGTTTCTCGACCGTTTTACCGGCCTGTTGGTGCTGTTTGTGATCGGTCTGATCGGGCTGCCGTTCCGGCCGGATGGGTTTCCGCAAGCGTGGGCATTGGCGATTTTTGTCACCTGCGTGGTTGGGCTGATCGGTGGCATTGTGCTGTTAGACGGCCGTTTGATCCGCTGGGTTGGTGAATCTAAACTGGGGCAAATGCTCCCCAATGTGATTTCGCCGGTCGGGGATGGCCCGCTGGCAAAATTCCTAACAGCGGTACAAAGCTGCGGTATGCCCGCCATTTGGCGAGCGTTAGGCATCTCGGTCATTTTTGATGGATTGGTGATCGCGTGGTGGACGTTTGCGGCTTATGCATTTGGTCACTCGGTGACGGTGCTTTATAACTTGGTTGTGGTTCCGGTTTTCGCTATCGCGCTTATGATTCCATCTGTGGGGGGATTGGGCCCGCGCGAGATGCTGGCCCCGTCGCTGTATGCAGGGGCCGGTTTGGG
>JAHDGV010000858.1 GCA_020631655.1 Chloroflexota bacterium
AGCTGTTTTTCCTGAAAGATTGATTTCCATAAAAAATATTTCCTAGTTTGGCTTTTCATTTTCAGCAAGGGTGAATCTAGTGGCATGTTGCCGCTTAAAACTCTCCCTTGCTTTTATTGGGTTTACTCTAGAATGGTTGAGTGTCTTGATACCCTCTGTCAAAATTGATCAGAGGTGATTTTGATTGATTGGTATCTTCAGCCCTACTTGGGAGGCTGAGTGGTTGATGATCTTACGATGAGCTGAGGTGGCAGAATCTGGTGGTCTTGCTCCTCATCAAACTTTCCTTCGAGCCGAGCGACAAGTCTGTTTACCGCCATTGTCGCAATTTTTTCAATTGGTTGGCGAACAGTCGTTAACGATGGTTGAACAATTTCAGTCAGTGTAATGTCATCGACACCGACGACTGATAAATCTGTAGGGATTCGAAGTCCCATATCTTTTGCCCCTGCATATGCGCCAAAAGCGAACATGTCATTGATGGCAAAAATTGCAGTTGGTGGATTCAATCTGCTGAGTAGTTCTTGTGTGCCCTGCCGGCCAAGATCAACAGCGTCAGCATCACCGTAGCTATTTTCAGATGGTGAGACGTCCCAAATCAATTCAGGGTCTGACTGAATATCCGCATCTCTTAAAGCGGATTGATACCCTGATAAACGATCTAAACGGCTAACCGTTTGAATTGGCCCTGATAAGAAGCCGATCCGTTTGTGCCCTAGTGACAAAAGATGTTTCGTTGCTAAGCGAGCGGCTAGGTAATTGTCAATACCCACGCTATCGACACGATTTCCATCAGCTTCTTGGGTCGGCCGTTCAAAGGCCACCACATGCAGCCCACGAGAAATTAAGTTATCAAAATGGGATAACTGGAAAAGTGACGATCCAAAAATCAGACCACGCACGCCATACCCCCATAATTCTTCTGCATACTTAAACTCACGTTCTGGGTCGCGGTCACTGTTACCCAGCAAAACCTGATAACCGAGCTTTAAAGCGGCCGACTCAACATGTCGGGCAAAGATCCCATAGAAGGGATTTGCCACAGATGGCACGATAAGCCCGATAATGGCAGATTGACCTGTTTTTAACTGTCTTGCTGCTTGGTTGGGGGTATAGCCTAGCTCCTCAATCGCCTCAAGGATGCGTTGTTCAGTGCTAGGGCGCATTCGTTTTGAGCGGCCGTTTAGCAAGTTTGAAACTGTGCTTAAGGAAACACCCGCTTTTCGGGCAACATCGGTGATTGTTACTTTGTCAGACATACAGGAATCTTAGTTCAATTTACGCCAATCACTAATTTAGTGTAACGTTTTACCAAATCGATAGTAGCCCCGTCCATGGCAATTGTCAAGCATTTGGCTAAACCAGGAATCGATCAAGGTGAAATCAGGCTAAAATTGCACCAAAAACACGTTTTCAGACCCTTTGTCAAAGAAATGAAAAGGTTAATGGTGTACCGTTTTACTAATCAAATGAGAGGCTCTCATCTTTGATCGGGTTTTTGTGGCTTCTGAGTGGCTAAAGGCCTCGCGGTTTATTCCTATGATACCCATCAAACACATTCATCAGTCAACTTGAAATAACAAAGCACAAAGCTCACCATCGATTAGGGCCACGGCCGGAATGTCCCAAGGGTGATCTAAGATAA
>JAHDGV010000859.1 GCA_020631655.1 Chloroflexota bacterium
GAAGCCAATCTTGCTAAACTGCTCGATTCAGCCACGGCCGAAGACATTTTGATCGCAGAAGAAAATCTGCGCCAAGCGGAAATCAACTTGGCAAATGCACAAGACTCACTCGAAAAGGCAACGCTTGTAGCTCCGTTTGATGGGATCATCACCGCATTAAATGTTTCAACAGGCGAGGTCGCATCTGGCACGGTGTTAGAGATTGTGTCTGACGATCTGAAAGTTGTGCTCGAGGTAGATGAAATTGACATCGGCCAAGTAGCGATGGGGCAACGTGCGGTGATCGATTTAGAGACGTGGCCCAATGAAGCGTTTGGCGGCACGGTTACCGCCATCGCCCCAAGTGCAAACAGCGGCACCGGCCTTGTGGCATACGATGTGACGATTGCGCTTGAAACAACCGAGCTACCGATTTTGGTTGGGATGACGGCCAACGCTGACTTGATTACGGCCGATTTCTCAGACGTGTTGTTAGTCCCGAACAGCGCCATCACGGCCGACCGGACGGCTGGAACCTACACAGTCAACGTAGTGACCGGCACAGAAAACGGACAAAATATCGTTGAGGCGGTTAGCGTCACCATCGGTGCAAAAAGCGATGAGTTTACCGAAATCACCAGCGGTTTATCGGCCGGAGACGAGGTAGCTTTAGGCGAGATCGAAGCGCCAATTGCTGAGATTCAAATTGGACCGGGTGGCTAGTAGGAAGTAAAAAGTAAGTCGGGAAGTTTTCCCGACATCGCAACGGCCGGATGGTGTGAATCGCATCATCCGGCCGTTTTGCGTTTGATGAAAATCGATTAATTCAATCATGTGACGAGGCACGTGACCCACATGACTGGCTCATATGCACGATCCGCTGGTATTCTTGAATCATTTGATCTCAGAAATTTTGATAACAAATTAGGGATAAACACATGAAAGAAATCCAGTCAATTGTCACAATTGTTTTTAAAGCACTCGCCTTAGCAATGGGGGTTGCCACGCTGGTCTTAAATTGGATGGGGAATTTAGATCCACAAACGGCCGTTTTCTTTTTGTCTTTGGGACTCGTCATGCTTGCGATTACCGCACTTCAGCAACCTAATCAAGTTGAGGAAGATCGATTTTCACGGCCCACAAAATCTACACCTGTGCAATCATCTGGAACAGTGCTGACAGAGCGTGAGCATGAAATTGTGACCCTTTTGGGGCAAGCATTAAGCAATCGAGAAATTGCCGAGCGTCTCTTTTTGGCAGAGGGAACGGTTAAAAATTATTTGACTACGCTGATGCAGAAACTCGGGGCTGATAATCGGGACGATGTGGTTAATCGTGCTCGGCAATTGGGCTTACTGTAGCTGTTTGTATCAACGACATTGGGCGAGTTAATCACTTCCAAATTGATTTTCATTGCAGGCTCTTCAGGTGATTATCTGCGCCCTTACGCAACAAATTTTTACGTAAGGGCGCAGATAATCGCGGGGCAGATCTTGCTATTACACACCAATAAAGCGATTAACTCGCCCGATCGTGATCTTGAAAACGACTATGCAGGAAGCAGACGGCCTAAAAAATAACGCCATGGTGCAGGGAGAAGCTCAGTTCATATTTTTGTTGTCGAGCATCTCCCCCCTACCAAAACTTTCCCCAATCTTTGCAAAC
>JAHDGV010000181.1:0-5349 GCA_020631655.1 Chloroflexota bacterium
GTCTGTGGGGATTTATGAATAAGACGTTTATAGTACTGGTGTACTACAAACCAGAATGATAAAATTTTAGCTTGCAAATCGGTTAAATCGAGCCAACCAAAGCCCTAAATGCTTTCCTACCAGAGAGGTTTTGGGCCGTTCGATCCGAAAAGTCACCTTCGAAAAGCTCTACCTTCGCACTCTGATGCGTTGAAATTTATAAAGTCACCTGTGTTTGCTCTGCTGTCAAAGCTTCCCCAGCTTTATCCCAAAATGCTTCTTAGACAGTAACAACTGATCGCACAATTACAACGTAATAAAAGTAGACGCGCAAAATGTCAGCAACCGTTTTTGGCTACCAGTTAAAATCCGGTAAGTTTTAACGTAAGCGACCAATGAAACAATCACCATACACACTCGCTCTACATGAAGAAGAAAAAATGGTGGCTATAACTTGAAAATCTCTTGTTTACTCGTCTGCACCAACGACTCTTAAGCTGGATGGATTACAAGGAAAAGGACATGATCACCTCTAACCCAAATCGGAAATGGCTTAAACCAATTCAATTATTGGCACTGTTGGCCCTGTATATTGGCTTTTTGGCTTTTCAAGCTGGAGCTGTATTCGGCGCTCCTTCGGCCTTGCCGGAAATTAGCATCGGCAATGCCACTGTTGTTGAAGGGGATTCCGGGACATCGACTATTACCTTTCTCCTCACACGCACAGGTACGGACTTGTCTTTGCCCTCGGCCGTGACCTACACATCTGTTGGTGATTCGGCAGAAGAAGGGGTTGACTATGTAGGCGTATCAGATGCCGTCGCTTTTGGCTCGAACGAAGTGACCAAAACCATTCAAATAGATGTCAATTCTGACTTGGTAATCGAATCTGATGAGGAATTTCTGATCGCACTAACCGCAGGGCCAAATGCAACTGTAGGTGATGGCGAGGGGCTGGGGACCATTCAAAACAACGACGAAGCTAAAGTTTCGCTTGTCGCTGATGCAGAAGCCTTTGAAGCAGATGGTGTCATAAACTTTGAAGTTGAGATCAGTAACCCGGTGGCGGCCGATGTAACAGTCGCATTTTCAACGACCGACATTACAACCGTCTTTGGTGAAGATATTAAAATAGAAGTTCCATCAGTTACCTTCCCCGCAAATACAACCGCTAATCAAATCGCATCTGTCGTTATTAATGATGAATCAATTGTTGAAGCAGATGAAACATTTGAAGTTGAGTTAGGTGCAGTAACCGCCTCCGGTTTAGATGTTACGGCCTCGACGGATACTGTCGAGGGAACAGTAAAGAACGATGATACCGCTACCGTGGTCGTCGATCACCCTGCGGAGGTCTATGAAGGCGAAACTGTACTCTACACAGCCAGCTTATCAGCCCCTGTTGATGGTGGCGTCACAATCGACTATGAAACAAGCAATGGTGCTGCAGGTGCCACGGCCGACTATCTTGCCACAGACGGAACCCTCGCATTTACAGGTAGCGCAACCCAAGAAATCACGTTTACAGTTGATATTGTTCAGGATCCTCGAGTTGAAAACGACGAAAATTTCTTCATTGATTTCTCGCTCGTCTCAGCTCCGACTGTAGCCAATTCAGACATCACCCCACTTGCATCAATCGAATCCACCATCGTTAACACCGATACCTCAACGGTTGAACTGATTGGCGGAACAACTGTTGAAGAAGGGGACAGCGGCACAACCGATGTTTCGTTCACCCTTTCTGTGGGAAGTTTTGTTAAAGGTGGGTTCTCGATTCCTGTCATCGTGACTGGCGAAACGGCAGAAGGGAGTGGGATTGACTTCGAAAATGCGAGCCAAATTATAACCTTCCCGCAGGGCGATTTAACAGAGTCGTTCACGGTATCAATCGTCGGAGACGATCTTGTAGAAGGGGACGAAACGATCAACGTAACCTTAGGTGATCCGGTTGCCCCCGTTGTCGATGACAATGCGATTATCCCCACCGGGACCCCACAGATCATCACGATTCTAAACGATGACCTTGCAACCATTGAGCTAACAAACGACCCAGATGAAGGTGAAGGAATTGGGGACTATGAGTTCAAAATCACCGTAGATAAAGAGGTCCAAGATGGGTTCTCGATTTCGTATGCGACTAGCGATGGAACCGCGTCGAGCACCGAGGGGGACTACGTTAATTTAGTAGATCAGCTAGCCTTTGACGGCGATGCAAACGAATCTAAAACGGTCAATGTTCAGATCGAACAAGACACAATTGTCGAGGCGAACGAAACCTTCGCGCTGAACCTGCTGACAGTGCTAGACGCTGACAACAACGATATTTCTGATCGCTTTATTTTTGATACCCAGACCCTAACTGGAACGATTAGAAATGATGACACGGCCCAAATTACGCTCGACTTCTCTCCTCTGGATTTGGTAGATGGGGTTGTAAAGGCGGAAGAAGGAAACGCGGGTTCACAGGTTTTCCAAGCCAGAGCGATTTTGAATAGCCAAGTTCAAGGCGGGCTCTCAATCGATTATTTTTTGACCGGCGGTACAGCTACCCCCGGAACCGATTATGAAGCAACCACTGGAACCTTGAATTTCAACGGAAATTTAAACGGTGCAGAAGTAAAGCCTTTCAATATTACGATTTACGGAGATGAGGCTGAAGAGGCCAACGAAACCTTTATCGTATCGTTAGAGGATATTTCTAACACGGCCGTCAATCCATCCACCATCACAATTGTCTCAAGCCCAGCTATCTTTGAAATTACAAATGATGACGGCACGATTGTGACCGTATCTGCTGACCCCAGCGAGGTTCTAGAAAATACAGAATCTGTTGATTTCACAATTGAGCTAGACAATCCAAGTGTTCAAACAGTGACAGTCGATTATGCAACTTTGGACGATACGGCGCTTGAAGACAGCGACTATGAAGCGACATCCGGTTCGGTCACGTTTGACCCCGGTGAAACAATCAAAACCGTCTCGGTTTCTCTCATCGACAATACCCTCAGCGAACCAAACGAAATCTTCTTCTTGCAACTGACAGAGGCTGACAACGCCACAATCGGAGCAGAGGACAAAGCTCCTTTAACGATCATCGACGATGACGGCTTGCCCTCAGTAACACTAAGCAGTGATAGCTATCAAGTGGCTGAAGGCGGTCCATCTGTGCCGGTGACCCTAACACTCAGCCGGATTTCGAGCCAGCCGGTATCAGTATTGGTTTCATCCACAGCCGGCTCTGCCGCATCACCCGATGATTTTGACGAAGTCGGCACGGTTGTTACTTTTGAGCCGAATCAAGTTACCAAAACAGTTCTTATCGCACCCAAAGATGATTCAGTCTTCGAAAGAGACGAAGAGTTCACCATCGGTTTGAGCAATTTTGTGAATTCAGAAGCGGGGGAAATTTCAGAAGCCACAATCACCATTGTTGAAAATGATCTTGCTCCGTTGATTTCAATTGCGAATCAATCAATCAGCGAAACGAATGACATCAGCACCATGAATTTTGTGGTGAGCTTGAGCGAAGCGGCCGAAGTTGATATCAGTGTCTCGTTTGAAACGCAGGATGGAACTGCTCGCGTTGACGATGGAGACTACGTCGCCTCGGCCGGCCGGTTGGTTATCCCAGCCGGGGACCTGAGCGCTCAGATTCAGATCACGATCAACGGTGATAATTTGGGTGAGCGGAATGAGTTCTTCAGAGTTATTCTGTCTGCCCCAAGTGATAACAACCTTGACCCAACAGCCGAAGGGACAATTGCCGTGGGTACGTTGGAAAATGATGACTTCTTCCAAGTCATGCTCCCAGTGGTAACCAACGGCCGGATCAATGCGCCGGACTTAGTGCCGGTCAAGATCTCAGTTGATGGTGATGATGCCGTTTCGATCACGATTCAAAATCGGGGCAATGTGGCCGTAGACAGAGGGTTCTGGGTTGATCTGTTTGTTGATCCATCTGTTTTGCCAACCAAACCAAACCATACGACCCAGACTCTGAGAGAAGTTGGTTTGATCTGGTTTGTGAGTGGGCAAACGTTACCGATCAATCCGGGTGAAACAATTACCCTCAGAACAAACGACTCGAACTTCAATCCTGAGTTTTCAGACTTTACCGGAACGATTCCGGCTGGGACCCTACTCGTTGTCCATGTTGATTCGGCCGACTCTGCCACCGATTACGGTGCGATTAGAGAGACGCACGAGCAAAACAACGGGATCTATAACAATATCTTGAACAGCACAACGACCAGAGAAGTGCTCATAAGATAATTAGATCGACCTGATTTCAACTCTCAATTTTGCCTGAGGGATGTGTAGAACAAGCCACATTCCTCAGGCAAAACCAGAAGCCAATATAGCCCTTCGGCCGCCAGCAGGACTAATATCCTAATTTAGTCTGGAGCACACTGCATTTTCTCCCCGAAACAAGACGAATACCCTATTGCCACTGTGAGTTAAATACCAAATACTTAGGTCCTGATAAGGGCTGAACGGCTAAATCCTTGCACGGGGCACCACGTACCTATTCCAGATTTATTGTTCAGCTGAGTAGGAACCAGATCAGTTTTTATCCCCAAAAACATTGCATTATCAGATCCAGGCGGTTCGAGAAAATAGATAAACCAGAAATGCCATTTGTTTAAAAATCAGCACAACCTACACATTGCCACACGTGGCAATTTGAATTTTTAGACCTGTTCAACTTTGAAAATTGTTATCTAAATTACCGAATTTAAAACGCATTTGGGTCAGAATGGTTTTCTACATTCTTGCCCAACCGTTTACATCTCTTCGGGTAAAGAAGTTTTTTTGTCAGCATCCAATCTAATCAAAAAAAGGAAATAAAATGATTAACTCAATCTCTGATTTACGCTTTCGGGGAGTGGGAGTTGCCACTGTCCTATTTGCGCTTTTGTTTTACTTCGCAGTTCTGTTCAGCTTTTCAACTGCGGCCGCCCCCATGGCTGTCACCTGTACAGACCCCATTTTGGTCGTTGCATCAGAAGCAGATTTTAATGATGCAGTTGCTTGTTATAACGCTGAATCTTCTGCAGGAACCACTGTTATATCTATCACAGCAGATATTGACCTAACCGCCTCAACAACGGTCATTAACAACAGCACGGCCGGTGCAGAATTGGTGATTAACGGTGGGAATTTTGAGCTTGATGGGCAAGACACCGCAGATGTCCGGCCGATTCACATCACCAACGGAACCGTCACCATCAACGAGTTAATTGTGACCCGTGGCAACATGACGGGTGAAGAAGACGGTGGTGGGATCTTCAACTCCGGCGTCTTATATTTGGTTGATAGCCAGGTTACCGACAACGAGGCTGATAATGGTGGCGGTATCATGAACGA
>JAHDGV010000181.1:5449-7677 GCA_020631655.1 Chloroflexota bacterium
GGCCAAACGATGGTGCCAACCGGCGCTCCGGTCACCCAAGCGGCCACATCTTTGTGCGCAACCACTGACCAGCGCGGCGTCAATCGCGGATCAACTTGTGAGCTGGGTGCAGTTGAAATCGTTGAGATTTTTATCGCTGATGCAAGTGGCGCTGAAGGAACGGGTGGCACAAACGCCATCTCTGTCATCATGACCCGCACCGATGCCTCTGTGCCGATGTCGGTCACCGTTAACACCAGTGACGATTCAGCCATCGCAGGGGATGACTACACTGCATTAACGAACGAAGTGGTTGGTTTTGATGCTGGCCAGCTAACTAAAAGCATTGACATTTCAGTCACAGCAGATGCCGATATCGAGTTTGATGAAACCTTAGATGTAACCATCAGTAATCCTGTTAACGGGGTGATTCTCACCAGTACCGCCGTAGTTACGATTACCAATGATGATATTGCGACAATCTCGGTTGCAGATGTATCGATTGACGAAGGAGATGCGGGCACAGCAACGATGGTGATTACCGCGACGCTAGACACTGATGTCACCGGTGGGCTAGACGTTGACATTGCGGTTGCGGCCGGTGGCACCGCCACATCTGGCGATGACTACACCGCCTCACCAGCCACGCTAACCTTTGCAGGGACGGCCGGAGAAACCCAAACCTACTCAGTTGTGGTCAACGGCGACACGGATGTAGAGCTAGATGAAACTGTGATCGTATCGCTCGGCACCATCACCCCAACCAACCCCGCACTCAGCAGTTTGATCGCGGCAGGCCCAGACGGCACCGGAACCATCACAAATGATGACTTAGCCGAATTCACAATTGAGGCCGGAAGTACGTCCGTTATGGAAGATGTTGCTACGATTCCGGTTACAGTCACGTTATCGAGCGCGGCCACATTTACGGCCACGGTTGATACCATAACAACAGACGGCACAGCGACTGGAGGCAGTGACTTCGTTGTGATATCAGACACTCTAGCATTTGGCATCGGAGAAACGGTTCAGACATTTGATGTGACCATTTCAGAAGATGTCACAGATGAGGAAGATGAGACATTTGAACTCGGCTTATCCAATCCATTTGGAGTGAACTTAGGTACACCGTCAAGCGTGACCATTTCGATTGTTGATAATGATGATGCGCCAACCATTCAGCTAGACCCGAGCAACAACTATACGGTCAATGAAGCGGCTGGAACCCTTGATGTCATCATCTCCCTCTCCAATGTTTCTGGCAAGCCTGTCACGGCAACGATCAAATCGGCCGACATTGCAGATGGGGCAACAGCAGGCACCGACTACACGGCCGTTGACACGACGATTACGATCCCAACTGACACCATTAGTCAGACGGTATCGATTTCGATCACAGATGACGACGTTTATGAAGAAGGTGAGCAGTTTAGCATCTTCATCGAGTCGGCCGGAAATGCAGATATCAGCACCACAAATGCAGCCGACGTGGTAACCATTTTGGACGATGATGGCACAATTCTCTACTTGCCAATCGTTTTTAGATAGGTTCGACTCTTAGAAGAATAATCACAGCGACCTAGATTTTTTCTAGCCGCTTATGGCCAAAAGCCCGAATTAGCATAACTGCTAATTCAGGCTTTTTTTGTTCCCAAAATTCAGTTTTCTCTCTGGTATTTTGGCAAATTATATTTCCAAGTCAGCCCTTACACCGGCCGATTTTAATGTGATCGACTTAAGTAAATCTGATGCAAATCTGAGTTTTTCAGAGCAGGGGGTCCTATGGCGAGATTTATTTTAAACCTGTAATCCAAGCGACAAAGATTAAACATAAAGCATTTACAACTAATAGGGTGCTGAGGGGCATTTTTAACTCTAAGGGTCCATGACTTAACGGCTAAAAGGCCAACAAAGTTTGGAACGATAAAACCAGAAAATTCTGACATTTACACATTTAAATTCATCAGAAAGCTAAATATTAGTTGGTTATAAACTATGAATCATAAAAATATCTCTTCTCAATCAGTCAAAAAAACCTACATTATCTTGGGCATCGTTTTCTTAGCCCTAGGTGCAGGTATCTTCACTGTTTTTGGCGGTGTTTCTAGCCGTCATTCAGCAGCTGTCAATCAAAATGGCGGCCGGATATTTTTGACCGTTGATCTTGCAGAATCTGTCCCAAACACCTTAACGCAAAATAGCTGGACCGTCGTACAGTGGCAAACCAATGATGGCGGCTGGAAAGATGT
>JAHDGV010000181.1:7777-10264 GCA_020631655.1 Chloroflexota bacterium
ATTACTCAAACCGAAACGATCACCCAGACAGAATCAGTGACTGAGACCAACACAATTATTCCTCAACCAGAATCAGGCGGAATCGCGGGTAACGCATCGATCGCCAGTGACATTACCATCACTGATCCAGAAGCGATTTTCTATGTTTCAGCAACCGGCGATAACTCAGATGGTCTGACATGGGATACAGCGTGGAATGAGCTGGATCAAATCAACTGGGGCGTGGTTGTACCAGGCTCTGTGGTCTATATCGACGGTGGTGCAAGCCTTGATCAGCCGATGACCTATAACGGCCAATTACGGCCAACGGTAAGCGGGAATCCAAACCGGCCGATTTTGATTCAACTTTCTGCTGAAGAAGGCAGAAACGGCCAAGCCGTTTTCTTTGGCGGCAACAGTATCCCTCTTCCAGAATGTGGTCAGATGATTTGGGACAGCAGTGAAATTTTAGGCGCAGGCTCTTCAGCCATCCTGTTTGAAAACGGTGTCTCAAACATCATCGTTGACGGCCGGAAACGGCAGGGTATCGTGATTCACGGCTGGGAAGCTGGCGGCATCATCTTTGATCCAGATCGCATCGATAATGGGCAAGATGACAACACCAAAAACATCCGGCTCCAGTACATGGAAATCTACAACAATGGTGGATTTGAAATTAAAGACGACGGTACATCAGAAGGACTGTTCTATCCTTACCACGCCGGTGCAGGGATCAAATTATCAGGTATCGGCCACAAATTCAGCCATCTTGAAATCCATGACAATGCTGGAGACGCCATCCAATCAAACTTCACCAACCCTGAAGGGGGGGTGTTTAACAACATGGATGACTTTACTCTGACAAACTCGTGGCTTTACAACCAGCGTCAGCACTCAGGGTTAGATAACAGCCCATCTGACCAACTGTGTACGCTGGATGATCAGTCTGGCTGTGATGAGTTGGGCGCGCCACAAATGAGTGCAGATTATCTCAACTATGCAGAAGGGCTCGCTCCGCGGTACGAAAGCTTTAACTGGTGTACGCACAATGATGGTATCCAACTGTACAGCTCAGATGATTTCAACAACTTAACAATCAAAGAAAGCATCATCGGTCCAAACCTGATGAACGCGCTCTTGCTGGGTGACCGCAGTGGAGAAAATACAACTGCGTGGGTCAACAACCTAACAATGGAAGACGTAGTCATCACCCGCTTTACTCATGCGGCCTTAGGCATGAAAAATCCGCCAGAGCAGGCTGGGCAAAACTGGAACCTGAATCGTGTGACGATTTACGGCCACTTCCCAAATACGAACAAAGGAACGCTGAACTTAGACTCAACGGCCGGTCAGGTTGAGCACTCAATTACCAATTCGACCATGCAATTCGGCCGGACAGAGTTTCCAAACGATAACATTCGGTTTGAAAACAACTGCCAAGCAGACCTGTTCAGCGGCTCGATTGATGGGCAAGAAGAGAACCCGCTGTTCGAAGAAGTACAACCGTTTGATGTATTTGCCAATGACTTAGCTACCGACTTTAGCACCGTCTTTACCGATTCATACATCGCTCTAAATGGAAACTGTGCAGAGTCAGTTTCGCTAACATCATCGGTCGCAAAACTGCTCGAAAGTTACAATTCCGATTAAATTGACAGTGGGAAAACAGCCTTCTAAAACAAAAAAGCGCCGTCTGGAGTTCCAGACGGCGCTTTTTTGTTTCCTCTCTTTCTATGCATCAATAGCGTCGCTAATCACGACAACTGCTAACGGGTTAAAAGGGGACTTAAAATTAGTTTTTTTAGGAGGAAAAATAGAAACGCCCCCCCACACAGGTCAGCAGCAAGCTTGACTGCATAGATGTTTCTTATACTATCGAAGAAATCTTTCGATTCTTCTAAAGCCAGTCGAGATTGATCATCATTTTGAACAAAATAGTGCCGGGGTCCTGTGAGTTACAATCAACCTTACGATATTGATCTAACCTGGGTGATGTGGTTAAATTAAATCAGAGGAAAACGTCTAATCCTCCCCACAAAAATCTCGAATAATCTTGCTCGTTAAGCGTTGTATCAAAGAACTTAATTGGCACACTTTTTCTTGAGAAACGCCTATCAGCGTTAACTACCACCCTTTTTTTCCCAATTTAATAGTTTTTCATTTACGAATCTGGCAAGTTTGATTGCGATTATAAGTGCAAGATTTTATACTGCCTGTAATTATTGTTGCTACCTATTTGGTTCCCCTCCAAATATCAAGTTCCCGAGCGCCTAATCAGTTGGTAGAAATCATTTAAATCCAAAAGATTCGTAACTAAACTTATTCAAAATTTGAACTCATTTTTTGGGATAAGCGTATTGGAATAGGCGAAAGAAGATGGTTCAAATCTTCATTCCTATTCTTGCTTATCTTGTAAATTATTGAAATTACATTTTTCAATAATTTAATTTAGCTCAGTGGGTAAACCTAATTATGTCAGGATATCAAAGATCACATTTAAAACAGCTT
>JAHDGV010000182.1:0-3107 GCA_020631655.1 Chloroflexota bacterium
AGTTCGACATGTTGTCCGCATGACGATTGGCATACTCATACGATCCGATCAGGCCGATTTCTTCCACTCCCCACAGTGCAAATCGGATGGTGCAAGGCAACTGCCCCGCATGGGCCGAGATTAGCCGAGCGGTCTCCATCACAGAAACCGCACCAGAGGCTGGGTCTTGCGCCCCTTGCGAAATGTCGTGCCCGTCATAGTGGCTACCCAGCATGACGATTTGATCGCTCAAGCCGTTGCCCACAAGATCCCCGGTTACGTTCCAAGAGGTCATCGGCCGGTTTTCGTCCGTTGTCTCAACTTTGACCACAACTTTGCCATGCCGTTTTAACAGCCGTTGTAAAAACGATCCATCTTCGTACGAGACAGAAATTCCGGGGATGATCCCCCCTTTGCCGTTGTGCCCAATCCCACCTGTGGCTGGTCCATAAGCCGGATAATGATTTTTGAAGATAAACGCCTGCGCGCCGTTGAGCATCGACCGGCCGTACTTTTCGTTCCGGTGTACCCATCTTTTTGAGCCTGACGGATAGGTTTGGCTGTCAGCTAAAACGACTTTGCCCGCCATGTCGGCCGCATTTTCGCTAAATGTGTCCGGTGCGCCGTCCCCAGCGTCATAAAGCTCGGCCGTAAAATTTGCCGGAGGAGAGTGGGGCAAGCTGATGCAGGGAATAACTTTTTCGATCGGCTCGATGATTTTTAGCTCCGCCGTGCCACGAATCCAGCCGGTGTATTCAAACGATTCAAGCTTAACGTTGGTACACCCGTATTCTTCGAGCTTGGCCTTCATAAAATCGGCCGCCTGTTTTTCACCCGGTGTGCCGCCAAAGCGAGAGCCGAACTCATCGCAAAGAACGGTTAAATTATCCATCGCTTCGGTTGATGTGTAGCAATCTCCCGCAATCTGTTTATCGATATCTGTAAATGACATTTTTCCTCCGGTGTGACTATTTATCTATCTGCCAAGTTTACAGCCAGTTGGGATTTAAACAACACTATAGATTGGCTAGAACTCGATCATTCTAGCGACACATTCACCGGAAAAAAGAGCAGATGTATTCCAGCTTTACCCAATCACCCCAACCAATTACCCCAAAAAATAGAAAAATCGCGTTTCAGATCGCTCTATCAATTTTTATTGGCCTGTTGCTGTTGCTAACGCTACTAGGATTTAATCCTCGTCTTGTCTCGGCCGACCCTGCGGCTGGGGCTGAAGCCAATCAAATCACCGGCCGAGTTATCGGCACCAACGGTGCGCCCATCATCGGCGCCCTGATCCGTGCGCAAGAGCGCCACAGTTCCTTGTACACCACCGCATTGTCCGACAACACCGGAGCATACACCTTAACGCTAGAGGCAGGTTTGTGGATCATTAGCTCTCATCACTCCACCAGCACCGTGCCCAACGACTGGTTTTGGAATCGAGAACCTGTGGTGGTTGATTTTTTTGAGGATGGGGAGAACGAACAGCGGACGGTTGATTTTGAATTCCCGTTATCGCAGACGGTTATTCGGGGGTTTGTCAAAATGCCCGATGGCTCAACCCCACCATTTGATGTGATTGTGTCGCTTAAAACGGCCGACGGATACGGGATTAGCCGCCCCGCTCGGGAATCAGACGGATTTTTCTGGCGCATCGCCCGCAGTGGCACGTTTACGTTTCAACTGTTGCCTCAGCATCCTGACTATGTTGGGCCTGCTCCGCAAACCTATAATCTGGTTCCCGGTGAATTTATTGATCTAGGCGAACTCAATCTGAGCCTCAAAAGCTCGGCCGTAAATGTGTCGGCCGAAGATGCAAACAACGACCCCGTTGGTGGCGTGCAAATTCTGGCATTCTCAGAAGATGGACGGCCGGCCAGAGCAACGACGATTTCAACCGGAACCATTTCGCTCAACTTAGAAGCTGGCGATTGGACCGTATCACCACAAGTTCCGGCCGATTTGCCGTTTTTATACGATGGGGAGCCTGTTCAAGTTTCAGTTCAAGCCAGCCAATCGATCACCATTCCGCCCTTTGCTCTGCAACCGGCACCTCACCTAGTTAGTGGAAATTTGGTTGATCTTGTTGATAGTCCGCTTTTGATCGATGGCTGGATATCGGCCGAAGATGGTTTAGGAAATGAAATACGATCAACTGAAATTCAGTCCGGTTCATTTTCAATGTATTTGCCAAATGGGACCTATGCGTTGCGACCCACCATGGGGCCGGGCAGTAGCCATCTTGCAACTGCCCCAGTAGAAATCTCCGTTAACGGACAAGATCAAATGGTAAATTTGCCACTCTTGAGCTCAAACACCTTGATCACCGGCACATTATGGGACCCTCGCGAAGAAGAGGTTGTAACCAGCACGTTGGGTTTGATCACGGCCGACAGCGGTGAAAGTTTTCAGCAGAGCCAAGTGGTGAGCCAAACTGGGGGTGTTCGCTTCCGCTTGCCTTGGGGCGATTGGGCTGTTGGATACGATCTTGCCAATGGGCAAACCCATCTGCCGCTTGATCGTTCAATTGAGATCGATGTGGCGGCCGCTGATGAACAGGTAGTTGAATTGCCGGTGGCCAAAGTTGATGCGGCTGTCACCGGCCGAGTGATGGACCCTACTGGAGACCCGGTCGAAAATGCACAGGTTTACGTGCGTGGCGAATCGGCCGAGCTAAAGCAGGTGTTTATTCAAGATCAAACAGATGCTGAGGGGCGCTATTACATCTTGTTGCCACATGGGACCTACACTATTTGGTCAGACATGGGACAAACAAATGAAACAGGTTGGGTTAGCCCGCCCGATCAATATCTGACAATCGGGGTCAAAGGGATTCGGCCGGGTGTGAATTTTAAATTTCAACAGCCTGATGTCACGGTGAGCGGTGACTTGTTAATGGCCAATGGCTCGCCGTTTGGGCAAACGGCAAAACTGTGGGCCGTGAGCGGAACGGGGGAGTTTGTAACCGGAACGGTTACGGCTGACGGCCGCTTTAGCCTGCCCCTCATCGCTGAACACGGTTGGCACGTTTACGCGGCCGGTGAGCAAAACGGGCAGTTGTACCGTTTGGAGCAACCCCTAACACCAACTGCAAACCAGACGCTTGATCTCCAATTTTCGGCCGG
>JAHDGV010000182.1:3207-10263 GCA_020631655.1 Chloroflexota bacterium
GCCAGCTATTATCAAAGCATGATGATTAGCCTGCATTTTGACGGGGATCAGATCGAAGGTAAGCAGTTGCTTGAGGACAATTTACGGCCGGGTGTTTTTCATTCACAGAGCCAGTCGTGGGAGCAACCGGCACATTTTGTAATCAATAAACGGACAAACACTGTTTCGTTCGAATCAACCTTTTTAGGCTCCTACACCCTCTTTGCTGGTGAGCAACAGCAAGACCAGATTTTCCTCCCATTGATTCGTCGTTAGATGTCAGAAACTTAACCTAATCGTAAAGAAAGTGCGGTTTTAGACCAATCTGGCTAAAATCTTGGGACTATGTCGGCCTCCCCGAATAACGCTCATCGGAATAAAAAGCTACCCCTCTGGATTGAACGGAGCCTGTTGGCAGTCATTCTGCTCACCTACCTGATTGCTGGGCTGATGTATGCATTTCTGACCCCTGTTTTCGAGGCTTCGGACGAACTTTGGCACTACCCCATGGTTCATCATCTGGCTGATGGGAACCCGCTCCCCGTCCAGACCTATAATCCGGCCGAGGCTGGGCCGTGGAAGCAGGAGGCGAGTCAACCACCCCTTTATTATTATGTCGGGGCCGCGCTCACATTTTGGGTTGATCGGTCAGATTTTGACGATGCGCGTGACCTGAATCCGCACGTAGACACCGGTAAGCTAACCACCGATGGGAACATTAATTTGGCCGTTCGCGACCCGTTTGCCAACGAGCTTGCTGGCACCCTCTTAGCGGTCAAAATCATCCGAGTTTTTTCAGTAGGATTGGGAGTCATCACGGTCATTTTGACCTACATTATCGCCTCACGTGTAACTCCCAATCGATCAGACATTCCGCTATTGGCAACGGCTCTAAACGCATTCACCCCCATGTTTGTGTTTATTACCGGTTCGGTAAACAACGATAATCTGGCGATTCCGCTTGCCTCCTTGGGGCTTGTTTTGCTCATCGAGCTAATGCAGTGGGCTATCTCTTTTTATCCCGCTCTGCGTGGAGCAAACGACCCATCACTTAAATTATTTGAGAGGGGCCTTTTGATTCGAGCCCTTGGGGTTGGTAGTGTTGTTGGCTTGGCCGTTCTAACCAAACAAGGGACGATCGGCCTGATTCCGCTGGCGTGGGGAACTTTCTTTTTAGTGGGGTGGCAGTCGAGCTTGGCCGATTACTCCGCTCCAAAAGAACAGTTCATAACGCTAATCAAACAGATCGGGACTGCGCTATTTCGTTCACTCATTTGGTTTGTAATCTTTTTTATCCCCATCGTTTTAATTGCTGGCTGGTGGTATTACCGGAATATTCAACTTTATGGTGATCTGCTTGGCTGGAGTGCGTTTGAAGCGGTTTTGGGCGTGCGGGAAACCCCGGCATCATTGGCCCAACTGTGGGACGAGCGCTGGGGATTCATGCTTTCGTACTGGGGGCTGTTTGGCGGGCTAAACGTTGAAATGCCCGATTGGATCTACCGGACAATGACGGCCGTTTTGATTGTTGCTGTGCCGGGCGGGATTTGGTTTGTCATTCAAGAGGTCCGCTCAAGTTTATGGTGGCGATTTGCGTTCCGGCCGGGGAATTCTCCTGCTGACACGCTGACCTCTCTCTTGAACTTGGTCGTTTCCAAATTCCCGCTTGTAGTTTCAATTCTGTTTTCGTTTGCCATTGTGTACGGGCTAACCCAGTGGGCGACCCAAACATGGTCGAGCCAAGGGCGGCTCGTGTTTACGGCGATTTCGCCACTGAATATTCTGATGGCGGCCGGATTAGCCACAATCTTCGAATTCCCCCTGATCCGACAGGTAAAAACGGTGATAGCCGTTTTCTTTGCGGCCGTAACCCTCGCCGCTCCGCTCGTTTTTATTGCGCCGCGCTATGAACCGCCATCGGTTGTAAATAATGGAATTGATGACCCGTGGATCGCTCGCATTGATACCGAGTCTGCGGAAGAAGAAGATTGGATCGTCTTCAACGGCCGGATGCGTTTGGTCGCGGCGCAAATCAACTCTGAAAAGCAGTTTTTCCAACCAGGCGACACCATCCCACTAGCAACTGAATGGCGTATTCAAGGGCGGCCGGATACTGATTGGTCGATCTTTGTGCATCTGATCGATCCGGTTTTAGGGATTCCTGTTGCTCAACGTGACATGTATCCGGGCCAAGGATTGGTTGCGACTACAAAAACGGTGCCCAATCAAGTGATCCCCAGCCGATTTGACCTGAATTTGTCCGATACGCTGGTGGCTCCGGCCGAGCTTGATTTGCGGATTGGCGTATACAACTTTGAAACGGGTGAGCGAGCAACGCTAAAAGATGGTTCAGATTCTCTGCTAATCGGAACGATCCAAGTGGCTCCCAAAACGGGCGAAACGCCGAATCCCATCAGCATAAATTTTGAAAACCAATTTGAATTGATTGGCTTTGAGGTAGCTGATCCACGAGTTGCTTCCGATGCTTCGGTTGAAGTAACCGCGTTTTGGAAGCTGTTAGAAGATACAACTCAAGACTACACCTTTTTTGCACAAGTGGTGGGTGAAGATACAACCCGTTGGCAAGCCGTCGATTTAGCGCAGCCGACATCTACGTGGGAAGTGGGTACAATTCAAGCGATTCCGATGACCTTGAACATCGTCGAAGAGGCTCCGGCCGGTGTTTATCCGTTGCGGATGGGGGTGTATGAGCGAGATGAAAACGATGGCTTTAGAAACTTGCAACGCATCACCCCGGACGGCCGCTTGACCGATGATTTTATAAACTTGACCCTGATTCGGATCGACACTGAACCTGATGAATAAACTATTGTCCCGAGAAAATATCACCGATTTTTATTATCGCATCCCATCTTCACCGATAGCCATTGGGTTGATTTTGGCCGTGGTTGGCACAATCAGCGGTCTTTTATTGGCGTTTGGTGGTCCGCTGGTTGGGGTTGGCGTTTTGGTTGCCCTAATTGCTGGATTGGTTGTCTTATCTAACATGGAAATCGGGATTTGGGGCGTTGTTGGGGTGGTTTGCTTGCTTCCGTTTGCGACGTTGCCTTTCAAGATCGTTATTACGCCAACGTTTTTAGATTTGGCCCTTGGTGGGGTTTTTGCCGTTTGGGTGTTGCGCCTAGTCACCGGCCGACAAACACGCGTCATCGGCGGACCTGTCGCCTTTCCACTGCTAATCTTTATCCTAGTCACTCTCTTTGCGTTTGTTTTTGGCATGCCGAACGGGCCGCTAACCTCCCAGCTTCTTCGCAAATTCTCTGAGCTGTTGCTGTCGCTTTTGTTTGTGATCTTGCTCATCGATTTCTGCAGGGATTGGGTCACGCTGGAGCGGCTGGTTTACGTGGTGATGCTGGCAGGTACGGCCGCGGCCGTGATCGGCATCGGATTTTGGCTGTTACCCGATGATACGGCCAACGATATTTTGAACATGCTAACCCGTATCGGTTATCCGGGCGGTTTTGTGATTCGGTACGTAGAAGACAACCCAGAGGCGTTAGAACGAGCAATCGGTACATCAGTGGACCCGAACGTTTACGGCGGTCTGCTGGTGCTGATGGGGACGTTGGTTGCCCCCCAGCTTGTGGCGGAGAAGCCACTGTTTGGCAAACGCTGGATCTCGTGGGCCGCGTTTTTGTCAATATTTTTGGCTTTACTCCTAACCAATTCGCGCGGTGCATTTCTTGGGCTGGTAGCCGGTGTAGGGTTCTTAGCCATCATTCGCTATCGTCAGCTAATTCCGTGGGGCGTTGCGGCTTTGGTCGTAATGTTGCTCTTCATCATCCCATTTACGCAAGATGCGATTACCAACGTGGTACGTGTCGTTGCTGGGCAAGGCACGGCCGATATCGCTACCCAATACACCGAACGCTTGTCAGACGCATTTGAAGGGGAAGACTTAGCGACACAAATGCGGGTGGGGGAATATCGTGATGCGTGGCGGCTGATTCAGCGGTATCCACTGTTTGGGGTTGGCTTTGCAGGATCGCCCGATATCGATTTGTATTTGGGAGTGGCGAGTGTGTATCTAACCATTGCCCAGCAGATGGGGCTTTTAGGCATCTTTGCGTTTGTGTTCTTGATAGGTTCTGTATTTGTGCAGGCGTATCGAAAACGAGAATATTTTGCCAACCGGCCGGATCGCGACCCGGTTTGGCTTGGCTTACACGGTGCCGTTGTGGGTGGATTGGTTGTAGGGCTGTTTGACCACTATTTGTTTAACTTGGTCTTTTTACACGCAGTGACTATTTTTTGGATGTTGTTGGGGTTGGCGGTGGCATCCACACGTCTGGCTGATGTGGATGAAGGCTAACGCAAAATCTTCGTAGGGGCTACCTCATTCGCTCGGCAGATTTATCATGAGTAATCAAAAATCTGCAAATGAGTCACCATAGGGCGAATTCATGCCGGGGCGAGACAATCACAGTCTAACGGTTCAAGAAGCAATTTGGTCCATGTGATTGTCGTAGCCCCTGCCGAAAAGGGTTCCATTTTTAATTCAAAATCAAAACCGGAATTTGGGTGTCTTGCAATAGGTCCAGCATTAGCAGGTGGCTACTCGGCCGGAACCTGCTCCAGAGCGGCCGACGCATGCTGGCGATGATCAAATCGAAATCCCTTGTCCCGATTGCGTTCAAGATTTCAGGAGGGGTGTCTGTGTGTTTCACCTCAAAATCTACTTTGATTTGATACCGGCTTAAATATCCTTCAACCTGACTAATTAACTCATTACGCTGGGATGGTTCACCACCAATCCCAACCGTAATTTCGATCCCCCATTGGCTCGCTAGCCACGCGGTTATAAACAGCGATTGCTGATCTTTTCGATGACCCGTGTAGACCAGAAACGCCTTTTTAGGAGCCACCGGGGCGTCTGTGACCGCCAAAATCGGCTTGGCAGAATAGACCAATAAATTGCGCCAGTTTTCGTCAAACACTTTTGGTTTGGTGTCTTTGTAGATGGGGGCCAGAATAAAATCGTTCCAGCGGGCACGTTCTAGTGCACTGGTGGACCAATCGGCTACATCGGCCGCCAATCGGCCGGTAATCTCCGCATCTATCACAATTTGATCAAATAACGTTTGTACCTTGGTGGGGACCATTTCATGGTTTCCGTTTGCGTCGGCCGATGTATAGATTGCTCTGACCGTCGCATTTTCATGCTTAGCGATTTCAACCGCCTGAGTCAGCATCGTTTGATTGTCAATTTCTGGCCCGAGCGTGACCAAAATTTCTTGAATCAGCTGACCATTTTGAGTTGGGCTTCGGTCATTAATGGCTGAATCCAACGAAGGTCTAGGGGAAACGGCCGGTTGGCTGACACCGGCTAGGTCTAAAATTCGGCCGGTGACCGAATTAGCGGCCGATGAGCTAGCAAATGACTCAACAACAGAATCTGTGGGAAGATCCCATCCAATTCCACTTTCTAAATCCTGACGATGATCGGCTAGCCAAACATAAAAGTCGGTTTCGGTCCGATCTGGGAAAGCCTCTAAAATGCCCCGCTGGCGAATCAGCTCTAGCACATTTAGGTAAATTTCATCGTACCAGTGGGTTACCGCTTCTTCCCAGCTGACCTCTCGATCTTGATCAATCCCCATGAAATATTGATGGGTACGGATGTGATCGAGCAGGATGGGGTATTTGCCAGGCTCGGTGACGCGTACGTTTGATTCAGGTCGTAATTTATCGAGCCTTGTTTTGGTCAAGAATTCTGCCTGTTGCCGAGCCAAGACTAGGTCATCAGCGTTCATATCGGCCGTAAATGGGACCCGTGTTTGGATTTCAGTTACCCACGCCTGAATGGTTGGGATATCTAAATCTCGAGCAATGGAGACTCGATGGTTCCCATCTTTTACAAAATAGGCTTCACCGATTTTGTAGAGCTCAATTGGGGGTAACCCCTGCCCACGCTCGGCCGCTAGCCTGACCCCGGCCCAGCGGTGGGCGTCGCTCTCATGGCGGGGCATAAAGTTATGTGTGAAGTCATTGTAACGGCCCATGCTCCCCACAATCGATTTGACGGGGATGTCCTGCAATCCTTTTTCAGATTGCGCTGTCGCTTGGACCGCTTTGCGCACATCCTCGTACGACAATAAGTCGGCCGAGCGCCCAGTAAGGCGGGCTAAAAGTAATTCAATTGTTCCTTTCCAACGTGCACGTTGAAAGTCGCTAATCGCACTTGAATAATCGTTCATAGATTAGATGTTTGTCTTTGCCCCATGCTGTGTTGAGACTGAATCGGGCAAAGGAAAAATTTTTAAATCGGGTGTGGGGTTTATTGTAGCTCGCCCATCATACCACTCTGAGTTGGAAAACTATTTAGCCAATTTGGCTGAAATCTGCCTAAGAATTGTAACAAAAATGATAAATCAGCTGAAAGGGTTAAGTGAGGCTACATTTGGAGCAATTGCGTGGTGTTGGGGTTACCATGTACAATGAAAGTCCCGATGAAGAAGACACTCAGCATATTTGCTTTTTCTGATATTCACTCACCCGATGATTTTACAATGGCTGAAATCGATCCGAGTAAGATCGATTTGGTTGTAACGCTGGGTGATATCTCTGATGACATCCTAGATTACATTTTGTTCCAATCGAGGAAAGTTCCTTGTTTTGGGGTGCCAGGAAATCACGATAAAAAACATCCGGCCGGACTCAATAACCTACACGGCCGGGTAATCGACTTCCACGGGATCAAAATCGGGGGGATCGGGGGAAGCCGCAAGTACAAGAACGAGCCACATCACTATACGGTTCCACAGATGAAATGGATCACACGCCGTCTCCCAGCTGCGGATTTGATCCTTGCTCATTCGCCACCACTCGGTACTTCTGAAAACCAAGATCCACTGCACCAAGGGTTTGAATGCTTTGATCGCTATATCCAGAGGCATAAGCCACAGGTGTGGCTGCACGGGCATACGGGCAAAAAATTTACCGGGGAGCTGCATGAAACGGCTGTTTACGGGATTAACGTGCGTCGGCCGTTGAAACTTGAGTTTGAGATGAATCGAGCGAGAACGCAAAAGCCTTTGGGAATGCTGGCGAGCCTGT
>JAHDGV010000183.1:0-4746 GCA_020631655.1 Chloroflexota bacterium
ATCACCAAACGTAGCCCATCGGCCAATGTCCGTTTAAATTCTTCGAGCGTTCGGTTAGCCTGTTGTGACAGCGTTGGCAAGATAGCGGTTGACAAGGCGACTACCACAAGGCCGATTGGTAGTTGATACAGTGTGGTAGAAATCCCCATGAGCGTAACCGACTCATCTCCCGTTCCGTTCGCAAGATTAATCCCAAACAGCAAACTAAACTGATTCACAAAAAGGGCCAACAAAATAGGTGCGTACAACCGCATAATGCGTAACACCACAGGATGCCGCCAATCCAGCCGGAAACGCAGTTTGGCATCGCTCAATCCGGGAACCTGCAGAACGATCATCAAAAAAGAGCCAAGCAACATCCCCCACGCCAGCGAATTGATGTTATCTGGGAAGAGCAAAGCAGAAACGATAATTGCGGCATTGAACAGAGAAATAGTAAAAGCAGGCAGTGTAAATCGCTCAAGAGAATTTAAAGCGGCCGTCAGGATACTAGACACGCTCAAAAACAGCATGGCGGGCGCTGTGATACGCATCAGATCGACTGTTAATTGAAATAAAGCTGGATCTGTAAACTTTCTAGCACCGGTCAGGCCAGCAACAAACGGGGTAAAGGCCTCGACTAAAATGACAAAGCCGACCATGATAACTGTCACTAAACTAAGCGTAATGCTCACAATAGACCACAGCTCATCTCGCTCCTTCTTTGCAACATACTCGCTAAAAATAGGCACCAATGATGAGCTGACCATTTCTCCACCGGCAATCAGTTGGGAAAGCGTGTGCGGCATAAGGCGGGCTGTGTTGTAGGCGCTTAGGGTCCCTGTAGCCCCAAACAGGGCAACTTGCGTCGCCTCGCGCCCCAATCCCAACAGGCGCTGAATCACATTGGCAACGGCCAATAGCGAGGCGGCTCCCAATAGTTTGCGATTTTGACTAAGTGGAGTGGGTTCTTCGGTATCCAGAACAGGATCCTGAAGCGGAGGAGGGGGCGAATCGGCCGGTGTTTGATCAGTTGTCATGCACGAGGGATTCTAGCTGTTAGCCACCCTACGTTGCAACAATGAATGGGCAATGATTAGGCGGTGCAAAAAAAAAGACCTGACAGATTTTAAAACCTGTCAGGTCTGATCTTTAAGCTAAAGTGATCTAGATATCGCAGTTGCCCGCCATACAAGCCAGCTCTTGAGCCGCTGTGGTCAGGTCTTTCTCTTCGTAGCGATAGATCTTAGAGAAGTCGATTTCAGGGAATTCGGCCGCTTTACGCTCGTATTCTTCCCGGCTAATTTCCATGTATGGCATTTGGTCATACTGTGCATCAAACGCTGGCAAGAAGGCCATACCACCGATTTTGTCTTGGTTCGCCCAAATCCAAGCGATAATGTCTAGCACCTCATTTTCGTTATAGGTAATCGTCACGGATGGATTGTGCTCGGTGTAGTGAACTTTGTTCTGGAGCCAGTATTCACACTGTTCAACGGCCGTACGGTCGTTACGAGTCACTGAATCTTCTGGTGCTTTTACTGGGAAATGTGCAACCCAAGTCGTCGCATTTTCAACCGTTTGACCATTTTCTGGATCCAATGGCACACCGGTGTCTTGCATTACTTTCAAGATTGGTGTGTGTGCACCCACCCGAACGTTGCGGATGTAGTATGGAGCCCAGCGTGCGTGCAAACCAGATGAACTGTTGAGCAATTGGGATGAGTTACCAGACGGTTTAACCGCTGTCACACTCACTGATTGGTTGATGCCCAATTTTTGAGCGTAGATCCGGTTGGTTTCTACAGCCACATACCGTAAACGAGATTGAACATCTGGGTCTTGGCAGACCGGGCTGTCCATTTGGCCGTTTAGGTCAACGCCCAACAAACGCTCTTCTTCGCAATTTTCTTGCCATACTTTGCGCAAGCCTGGGAAGTGGGTCGCACATGACTGCAAGGTACCCAAGATCGTAGCCAGCTCAACTTTCTCACGCAGTGACTCGAACGTGTCGTCTTGACGCGCTACAGCACTGGTTAAGTTACAGAACTGGTATGGGCGCAAAATAATTTCGCCACAAGGATTGGTTCCAAAATCACGCTCTTTACGACGTTCTGGGCGATTAGCAACGGCCGCACGGCGGTTGAAGATACCGGGCTCTCCACGGCCGCTTTCAACCATGTCAAGTACGAAGCGGGTGATTTCTTGCTGGCTTAGATCACGATCTGGCCATACGGCTGAGTTATTTGCATTCCAACGTTGGCTGTTGTGTACCCAGAAGTCACCATCTTTGCAGTGGCGCATTTCTAGATCGTCATAATCAAATAATGCGATCATAGCGGTACGACGCACGCCACCAGAAACGGCCGCGCCACCCACGGCACACATGATGTCATGGCCATCAATTGGATGCATGAAGCTTCCTTGACGGTTCAGGATACGCTCACGTGCAAATTGAAGCATGTAGCGCAATGGCTCTGGACCTGATGCACGACCACCTTTGATTTTTAGTGGTTCACCGGCCGGACGTACCAACGAATAGTCAAATTCAACATCTTTACCATCGAACCAAGTTTGCAACCCAAAACGGAGCGCTTCAGCCCAACCTTCAGAGGTATCGGCGACAACATGGTTGGGTAATTTCTCACCCGATTGCCGTTTGATACGGGGCATATTTTCGACGTATTGCCGTTCAACAGAGTAACCAACACCACAGCCGCTCATAGAGATGACCAAAGCTTCTACAAATGAGTCTAAGGTGTCTACAGGGAGATATGAACAGTTATAAATCGCAATATTGTTGCGACGTGCGGCCGGGCCAGCCATTGCCAACAGACGCATTGAAGGCATAACCTTCATTTCAAGGATACCTTGACGCACACGCTCGTAATCTTTATTTGACAGTTTGTTCTCAGAGATCTCACGCAAGAAATCTACTGCACGGTCAACCGTTTCGATCCAAGTTTCACGACGGCCGAGGTCGTAGTTGAAACGAGAATATTTATCATAGAATTGGAACTTCTGAAGCTGAGTTGGGAAATATTTAGCAGATTGTGCAAAAGCGTCTTTCACCTCTGCTGGAACAGGGCGATTTTGACGAATCTTAGCTTTTTCAGCTCGATACAAGATGTAAGCCTTAGCCGCTTCGTACTCGCCATTTGCCTGCAAAACCATTTCAACAATGTCTTGTACCTCTTCTACAGGAGGAACATCAAATTTGGCGGCAACAACATTGGCAGCTTGCAGTGACAGTTCTGAAACTGAAACGACAGGGGTGCGGTTGATGCTGGCAAAACATTTTGCGATGGCATTCTCAATAAATTCGATATCAAACTCAACGATACGGCCGTCTCTTTTGATAATTTGTTTCGGCATTTTTACCGGTTTTGCATTGGCTTGTGACTGTGTATTGGAAGTTCCGTTATTGGATGACTTGGCTTCGATCATCATATCTCCTCTGGTTGGGTTAATAAAAATTTTTAGTGACGAAAACATGAAAAATGGCGGCTTCAGGCAACCTAAATTTCATGTGATGGCATTCGATTCTGCTGAATGCGGAATTTGGGTGATTAGCTCCCTGATTCGAGCAATCGATTGATCTCATCCCTAACCGCGACGAGATCGTCAAGACGAAGGTAGACGGTGGCAAACCGGATATAGGCTACTTGATCCAGTTCTTTGAGCTTACTTATCGTAATATCGCCCACTGTTCGACTTGTAACTTCTTGCTTTCCAAGTTTTTGCAAATCTGACTCGACATCGCTCACGATGCGATCAATATCTGCAGCCGTGACCGGCCGTTTCTCACATGCAACCCGAAGGCCAGATGCAAGTTTGTCGCGTGAAAACTCCTCGCGAATCCCCCCCCGTTTGATGATTAGGGGAGTAGCTACCAAGACACGTTCATGACTGCTAAACCGTTGGTTACAGTCGCTACAAACCCGCCGACGACGAATTCCACCACGTGAATCGTGGGATGTGTCGATGACGCGAGATTTGCCGTGTCCGCAATAAGGGCAATTCATACTTAATTCTTAAGTTGTCCTTTTGGTAGATTTCGTTATTTTTCACCATATAAGGGATTTGTTACTGCAAACTGCCTACATATGGGGGATAACGTCCGAGGATTATAGCACCTAAATCGAGCGGGTAAAGACCAGTTTTCTTAAAATATTTAATGATGGTTTAATTCAACAGTCTACCAGAGTAATCGGCCGAATAAATTGACATAATCTTGGCTTTTGACCGATTGTTACGCGAATAAATCGGCCCTTTATAGGTAAATTTACCTAATCGCGATTTTGCTTAAAGTTACGATTTCACCCGCAGATGTAGGACTCTTTTGCAAGAAACATCTACATATTGGGGGTAAAACGCTATTTTAGAAAAGCAGAATTTTTGTAGAAATCCCCTGTTTAGAGCGTGCAGACTCCCACAAACGGGCCAACTTATTAGTCCCGGCCGCTAGCAAACAAATTTTTGATCATATCCAACGGGGTATATAGCCTAAAATCTGCAAATTCTCCCGCATCAAAATAGATACCTCGGCAGGATGGGCAAGACTCGTACCAAATGTGCGCTTGATTGTTCACAACCAAACGTGTCATTTCGATATTCCCTTCACAGCGTGGACACGAAACATGCGGCATCGAATTCAGCCGTTTGGCAACGCTGGCCGATGGCTTCGTTCCTTCAATCGATTGTGAGCCGCGCATTTCCTTCAGCTTGGCCTCTTCATGAAAATCGAACCAGATGCCGCTACAGCCG
>JAHDGV010000183.1:4846-10239 GCA_020631655.1 Chloroflexota bacterium
TAAAACTCGCCGTCTGCGTGCATTTTCCGCAGAACCTTCTTATCGAGTTTACCCGTGCTTGTTTTGGGTAATTCAGCCACATCAACATAGTTGTCAGGTAACCAGAACTTGGCGAACCCTTCGTCTAGCAAATATTGATTCAGAGCATCTATGTCAATGCTGGAGCCTGCAGCCGGGGTAATAGCGGCCCAAGGGCGTTCGGCCCAACGTTGGTCCGGTACCGCAAAGACGGCCGCTTCCATCACATCTGCATGGCCAATCAGAGCGTTTTCTAGATCAACAGATGAGATCCACTCACCGCCAGACTTCACTAAGTCTTTGGTGCGGTCCGTGATGCGCATGTAGCCATCGGCCGAAATCGTGCAGACATCACCCGTACGGAACCAGCCATCTTCGGTAAAGTGATCGGCCGACTTATCGAGTTTGTAGTACTGCTTTGAAATCCAGAATCCGCGAACCTGAAGCTCACCCATCTGCTCACCGTCCCACGGCAGAACGTTTCCTTCTTCGTCACAGATGCGCATATCCACACCAGCAACCGGATAACCTTGGGTTGCTTTGACATTCCATTTGTCTTCTTGGCTCATATCAGCGTGATGGCTCATCAATGCGCTCACGGTTCCAATTGGGCTCATTTCTGTCATGCCCCAGGCGTGTAACACATCCACACCAAGCTCAGCTTCGTATGCTTTGGTCAAAGCCCGCGGCATGGCTGAGCCACCCACAACCAATGCCCGAATGGTTGAAATATCGCGCGGGTTATTTTTGAGCTCGTGGTACAGACCGTTCCAAATGGTAGGAACACCGGCCGCAACCGTCACCCGATATTTTTCAGTCATCTCAGCCAGTGGTTCAGCCTGCAAAAACTGCCCCGGCATCAACAAATTTGCGCCGGAATAAACACCGGCATATGGCAACCCCCATGACATCGCATGGAACTGCGGCACAACGGCCAAAATCGTGTCGTTTTCGCTTAGCCCCATCGCATTGGCCTGCATGACACCAAAGGTGTGCAAAAAGGTCGAACGATGGCTGTATAGCGCCCCTTTAGGATTTCCGGTGGTGCCACTGGTGTAGCACATGGCAGATGCCATCCGTTCATCCGTACAGCCCCACTCATAATCATCGTCTCCGGCCGCGATTAAATCTTCATAGAAATGAACATTTGTCAGTGATGTTTTAACATCTTTATCTACGTTGAACAGGACATGAGCCTGAACGCTTGAAGAACCGGCCGCCAACTGTTCATAAAGCGGAAGCAACGTTCCATCAACAAATACAACTTTGTCCTCCGCATGGTCGATGATGTAGCTCAGTTGTTCACCGTTGAGACGAATATTGAGGGTGTGGCAAACGGCACCGGCTCCCGGAATGGCAAAATAGAGTTCCAAATGTTGGTAATTGTTCCATGCAAATGTCCCAACCCGATCCCCAGATTTAACACCAAGCACCTTTTCAAGTGCGCTTGACAACCGGCGGATCCGCTTTGCCATTTCGCCATATTCAAGCTCGTGGAACGAGCCATCGGGCAATTTGGTAATCACTTTTTTATGGGGGTACAAACGGGCGGCGTGTTCAATAATCTTGTCCAGCGTAAGCTGGTAATCCATCATTAAGCCTTCTAGCATGGGGTAATCCTCTTCTTTTGTTGAAATTTAAACCGACAGCATAATCGTCTTGCCATCGATTTTTAGGGTTCCTATTTTGTACACCAAAATAAAAATTTTGCACCTAAATGCAACAACGACGGCCGACCTAATGTCGGTCAGGTGATTTATTCACTTAAGAAAAAGAGGATAAGGCTCAGAGTTGGTGTTTGGCTAAACTGAAATCTGTTGGGGCATCTGTAGCAGATGCCCCATTTTGATTATCACCCAGATTGGGCTAATAAGGATCTCGGCTCATTGAAATGAGGACGAGTAAAAGAATTGAGATGATCACGATCAAGACAATCGTAATTGGTGATTCAACCGGGTACCCAAGCTCTTGACCAAGGATAAGGATGAGCACCCCTGACAGGGTTCCGGTGATGGTACCCATCACAAAACCGGCCAACGCCAAGCGATAGCTCGAGATAATCGCCCCGATTACGGTTAAGCCCAGCATCCAGCTCAATATTCTTAAAATGGTTGAAACGACTTCTGTACGGGCCGCGATTGATCCGGTAAAAAAGCTTTGCCAGTCTCCGTCAAACAATATTTGCAGGTTGCCGCGCTCTAAAATGATCCCCAAGATAAGGCCAAGCACGGCCGTAATCGCCAAAGGGACTATGCTAAAGTTCGAACGCTCCATCAGGGTCCATGTCAAAGTACCAACGATTGCACCGGCCAGCGCCCCCAGAAAAAAACCATCTTGGAACAGCTGCCAAATAAAGGTCATGTCGGGTAATTGATTGATAATGTCTTCCATGAAAAATAAGTCCTTTGAAAAATTATAAATGGTGTTAACCCATTCATACTATAAATCAATTGAGGTTTGCCATCAATTCTACCCAAATACCGGCCCAAAATAGTTTGCCGATTGTCTCCAGAGGTAGGATTACCCGAAAATACGTATGTTCACTCCTTTCGACTTAATATTTTTTTACCCTATAATCAAATCAGATTCGTAATTTTTAAGAATCTGAATGGGAGTGCAAATTGATTGACCAAGTTCAACATAGGAGATATAAGGAACTATCATGAGTAAAAGAGACGTTTTAATTGAAGCATACGCTAATGACCTAAAAGACAAAGCAGGCATGACACCCGATATGGATCTTTTGAAAAAAGTAACCATCGGTTGTGGCCCATCAATTTACAACAAAGATGCAAGCACCGTAGCTGGAAGTGATCCTAAAGAGCTTGAGCGAATTAAGAAAAACTTTTTAATGAAAAAACTTGGGTTACCCGATGGGGATAACCTAATGGCAGGAATCAACGCTGTTATCGAAAAATACGGAAAATCTAACCCACGTAAATATCGTGCCGTTGTGTACTACATGTTGACCAAACACTTCGGGAAAGAGTCTGTATACGGATAGAGGCTAACCCTTCGTTACATTCGTGTAACTGATCGGAGAAGAAGGAAAGCGTTGCAATTTTTGCAGCGCTTTTTTGTTTCTAGTTAACCTGAATTCGGAGTTCAAGGTCCATCCCTGCCACAAGACAGAAACAAGTTGCTTCTACAAGGATGTTGAGTTCTGTGACTGGGATGTTTGCCAACAACTCCCAGTCATCGGCTGATAATTGAGCCTATATGTACATTGGCTCGGCCAGATGACAGGGAGTCAGCAACTTGTTCGCTTATCCGAAACTGAGGTTAGCGACTTTGTTGAGGGGCAAATTCAACAAAAAGCCCCTGAGGTTTGCGGAACACCAATCCAGTCGGCCGCGCCTTTTCCTCATCCACTAGGCGCAAATCAGGGAGCCTAGTTAGAAGCTGTTTCAGCGATTGTTGAGCTTCTAAACGAGCCAAATGTAGCCCCAAACAAACGTGCGGCCCCTGGGCCCAAGTCACATGACTTTGTAAATTCGGCCGTGTAGGGTCAAATTTATCAGGATTTGGAAACGTCTCAGGATCCCGATTGGCACCCACCAGTGAAATACGCACAAGCTCCCCAGCCGGAATCATCGCATCCCCCAACTGAACATCTACGGTCGTGTACCGATCGACCACGCTGGCGGCCGGCTCCATCCGCAAAGACTCCTCAACTACGGCCGGGATTAGGCTTTGGTCCACTTTCACTTGCTCAAGAATCTCTGGGTGGCTAAACAGATGGTAAAGTGCGTTGGCAATCATCCCTTCGGTTGTTTCAATGCCGCCAAACAGCAACACGGCCGCATTCGAGACAATCTCGTCATTGGTCAGCCCATCGGCCGCACCCGCCGCTGACGCCAGCAAACTGGTATGCCCTCCCCGTTTTAGCACCGGCAACAAACTGTCAGATAAGGCTTCAAACGCCGCACGCCCTTCGGCCGAAACCGGCTCACCCGCTGTTACCCGCGTGACCGCATCGACAATTGTGTCGTACATTTTCAACACGTCGTGTACCGGCTTCTCATCCATCCCTAACGCTTCGATCATCGTTTTTACAGCGATGGGGCCGCAAAAATCTCGGCGCAGTTCAGCTTCCCCATTTTTGAGCATGCCATCAATCAGCTCAGCGATAAACCGGCCGACCGGCTCACGAAAGCGTTGCTCTACTTCCCGTTTGCGAAACGGCCGCTCAAACGGAGAGCGGTGCGCCTGATGAGACTTTCCATCTAACGAAAGCATACTGGGGCCAACAACTTGCCCCGTTGAAAAGCCGGGGTGGTCTACTGTGTAGGTCTTAGCGTCGCGCATCACTTCGATACACATGGCTCGATCAGTTATTAGCCAGCACTCAGTCGCCGGAATCCAAGATACAGGCTCAACCGGCCGTAATTTATGACAAACAGCATGAACATCATTTTCTAAATCTGGAATGGTGATGGTCGCCCCCAGCGTAAAGTAGTCCTTGTTTGATTGCATTTTCCATCCTCCAAAAATTGTGGGCAATTGTATTAAACGAAGGATAATAATCAACATCATTTTAATAAGCGTGAGGTCACGATGAGCAACTTTAAAATTGCAGCGGTACAGATGAATACCCAAGGGGACAAAGACAAAAACTTGGCCACGGCCGAGCGTTTGATAGACGAAGCGGCCAGCATGGGGGCCAACATGGTCGGTTTGCCCGAGATGTTTAACATCATTGGGGTGCCCGATTATCTTGAGAATGGAGCTGAAGAAATCCCCGGCCGGACGTCTGAATTTTTGGCGCGCAAAGCCAAAGAACACGGCATGTACGTGCACGGTGGCAGCATTCCTGAGCTGATCAAAGAAGAAGGGAAAGTGGGGAACACAACCTTGGTGTATGACCCCAACGGGAATCTGATCTCAACCTATCGCAAAATCCATCTATTTGATATTGATGTAAAAGGGCAAGTTTCGTTCAAAGAAAGCGACAAGTTTGTAGACGGCAAACAGATGGTCAATTTTGAAACGGAATATTGCAATATGGGGCTCACCATTTGTTATGACATCCGTTTTCCAGAGCTGTATCGTGCGCTCACGCTGAATGGAGCCAAGGTGATTTTCCAACCGGCCGCGTTTACTTTGTACACGGGCAAAGATCATTGGGAAACGCTGATTCGCGCTCGTGCCATCGAGAATCAGGTGTACATGGTGTCACCGGCCCAAATTGGCACGCACGGCAACGGCAACAAATGTTTTGGTAGCACGATGATCGTTGATCCGTGGGGGATGGTTTTGGCCCGAGCCCCGGAACGGGAATGTGTGATTGTGGCTGATATTGATTTTGAAGCGCAGGATAAGGTGCGTGCTCAGCTCCCATCACTGCAACACAGACGGCCGGATATTTATACAGG
>JAHDGV010000184.1 GCA_020631655.1 Chloroflexota bacterium
GAAGTGATTACCTACACGATGGTGGCGACCAATACCGGCAACGTCACCCTGTCTGATGTCACCATCAGCGACCCGTTGACCGGCTTAGGACCGCTTTCCTGCACCCCAGTGCAAGGCTCCAGCGTGATTCCGGGCAACACGCTGACCTGCTCTGCCCCCTACACCGTTACCCTCGAAAACATGAATACCGGCGCGATCACCAACACCGCCACTGTGACCGGTACAGACACCAACAGCGGAACTCAAACCGATACGGCAAGTGAGACGGTGACGGCCGGGCAATCGCCCGATTTGGATTTGACCAAAGCGGTCACCCCCACCGCCGGATTGGCCTTAGGTGACACACTGACCTATACCTTTTCAGTCACCAACGTAGGCAATGTGACAATCGATTCGATTGTGGTAACCGATACATTGCCGGGGATTTCTGTGCTGGCCTGTCTCCCCATTGCTGGTAGCAGTCTTGATCCGGCCAACACGATGAGCTGTACCGCCACCTACGAGGTGACCCAGCCAGATATCGACGCGGCAACAATCTTTAACTCCGCCACCGTCAACGGCCGAGATCCGAACAATAATCCAGTCACAGAAACAGATACCGCATCGGTTCCACTCGTCCAGAATTCGGACATTGTGCTCATCAAAGAAACCATTCCGGCCGATGGCTCGTCTTTATCCGTCGGTGACACCTTCACTTACACCTTTGCCATCACCAACAGCGGCAACACCACTCTGCAAGATGTGACGCTGACCGATCCACTTGTTGGGCTTTCAACACCATCCTGCACCCCACCGGCCGGCTCAACTTTGCCCCCCGGCGGCCGGATCGACTGTACCGCGTTTCTGACCGTCACCCAGCCCCATCTCGACAGCGGCACCATCACCAACACCGCTACCATCACCGCTACCGATCCGATGACAGTCACCGTCAGTGACAGCGATCCCGCCACGGTGACCCTCTCCCAAAACCCTGACATTGTTCTAGAAAAAGAGATGACAGACACCAGTGGTGATCCTAATTCGCTGACACTTGGGGATGTGTTGACCTACACCTTTGCTGTCACCAACAGCGGCAATGTCTCGCTCGACAACGTAACTGTCAGTGATCCGCTCGATGGGTTGAGCCCGCTGAGTTGCTCGCCAGCGGCCGGTTCAACGTTGGCACCCGGCCTAAACATGGGCTGTGTCGCCACCTACACCGTCACCATCTCTGACGTTTTGGCAGGATTGATTGTGAACACGGCGACCGTTTTGGGCGATGACCCCACATCGACACAAATTAGCGACAGCGACACCGATGTGAACCCGCCTACTCAAGATCCGGGGGCTGAGCTAACCAAAACGGTGGCAGGCTCTAGCGATCTAGATAGCTCTAGTAGTCTATCTGTTGGGGATGTCATCACCTATTCGTTTGTCGTATCCAACACCGGTAACACCCCGCTCGAATCGGTTCAAGTGGTTGATCCTCTGCCGGGGTTAAGTCCGCTAGACTGCGCCCCTGCACTCGGTTCCACCTTGGTTCCGGCCGGATCGATGGCTTGCTCGGCCACCTTAACCGTCACCCAATCCATGGTCGATGTGGGGAGCATCAACAATGTAGCGGTGCTAACCACTACAGTCCCGTTCACCGTCCCGCTGACCATTACTGATACCGACTCAACACTAACCCCGCTCCCACAAACGGCCGATATTGTGCTCACCAAAACCGCCTCCGGTTCAACCGATGCGGACAGTAGTGGCACCATATCCTTAGGTGACACGATCACCTACACCTTTGTCACAACCAACAGCGGCAATGTCACCTTAAGCGATGTGTCAATTTCTGATCCACTGGAAGGCTTAAGCATGCTTGATTGTTCGCTGGCACAACCGGCAACGCTGGCACCTACCACTGGCTACAGTTGTACAGCAACATTAACTGTCACCCAGCTTCATGTAGACGGGGGAACAATCACCAACACCGCCACAGTCACCGCCGAAGATCCTTCGAATTCAGCCCTCTCCGCCACGGACAACGAAACGGTTGCCATTCCGCAAACGGCCGACATCAATTTAGACAAATCAGTGCAGGTGCCAGCTTCCGTCGTAGCGGGCGACACCATCACCTATACCTTTGTAGCAACCAACACCGGCAATGTCACCTTAAACAATGTTGAAATCACCGACCCGCTGGAAGGGTTGAATGATTTAGCCTGTGATCAAGCGATGCCAACTACCCTTCTCCCTGGGCAAACCATCACCTGTACCGCCACTTACGCCATCACCCAAGCTGATCTTGATGCGGGGCAACGCTTAAATCTGGCAACGGTCAACGGCACAGATCCCGATCTAAATCCTGTGTCAGAATCGGATCCAGCCACGGCCGTATTGCCACAGTCTAGTCAGATCGATCTAATCAAAACGGCGCTTGATATGGGCAATTTCACTGTTGGAGGCGAGGTGATATTTATCTTCAGATCGATCAACACCGGCAATGTCACTCTCTCAAATGTGACAATTAGTGACCCATTCCCCGGTTTGAGCCCGCTCACATGCCTGCTGGCCCAACCAGTGACGCTGGCACCAGGCGAAGCCTTGCAGTGCCAAGCCAGCTATATCTTGACCGAAGCGGATGCCGAAGACGAGCTAATCGAAAATATCGCCACAACCAGCGGATTTGATCCGTTTAGCTCCGAGCTTGAAACGGATGATTCCACACAGGTTCCCATTCAAATTGATCAAGTTCCGGCCGATGGCACATTAACCTTGCAAAAGTTAGTCAACGGCTCCCGTGAGCCCGCTTCTCCCGGCCCAATTATTCCCTTAGACGAGACGGTTGAGTGGGAATTTATCGTTACCAACACCGGAACCAGCATCATCAATGACATTAGCCTGATCGATGATCAAGAAGGTGAGATAACCTGTCCACAAACCAGTTTAGCTCCGTCCGAGTCGATGAATTGCACAGCCTCATCGGCCGTCGTTGAAGGTGAATATCGCAATGTTGCTTTGGTTGTAGGCCAGCCCGATGTACCGGGTGCAGAACCGGTTTCGGCCGTCGATGTGGGCCACTACTTTGGCTCAAACGATCCAACCGCTGTTGAGTTGATCAGTTTTACGGCCACCCGCTCTGGGCAATACTCTGTGCGCCTTAACTGGGTTACCGGCTCCGAAATCGACCATTTTGGGTACAAAGTTTACCGAAGCAACAGCCGGTCGTTTACACAGGCAACTGAGATTCGATTCATCGAGTCTAGCTTGGCAAACACCAACGGAGCCAGTTACACCATCACCGATGAGAATCTATCCTTCGGCACATACACCTACTGGCTGGTTGATGTTGAAACAACCGGTCTAGAAACGATTCACCCACCGGTCACCATCAAATTGGAACGTGGCTGGCGCATCTTCCTACCCATTCACTTTAGATAGCCAAGGTTCTCTTATCTTTGCAACCGCCTAAATAACCTCAGTTTTGGATAAGACCACACGTTAGTAATTTGCCGCAGATTTTTACGGATGTACGCTGATTTACATGATTATTCATGAAATATCAGCGGAAATCAGCGCATATCCGCGGCCGAAATGCTTAAGCAAAACTCAGGTTAAATAAAAAAAGACCTGACTCACAAATAAGTCAGGTCTTTTTGTTACCTTTTGTTTTCAAACGGGAAGGCTCTTATTCGGCCGGAGCATCCTCGTCGGAGTCTTCCGTCAGTGTTTCTGGCGTTTCAACCGCTTCAGGTGCTCCACCTTCTGCTACCGGTGCGCCCTCGGCCTCTTGACCTTCCACGTCACCTACCGGTGACGCCTCTTCTTCAGGTTCATCCCCTTCACGGATAATCGCGAGCGAGGCGACATAATCACCTTTACCCTTCATACCCATCACGCGCACACCCTGGCTGTAACGGCCTTGGCGCGAAATCGTATTGACGGCCGTGCGTAACACGATCCCTTTCGCCGTGATAATCGTCACCTCGTCATCAGGATAAACATAGCGAGCGCTCACAATTTTACCGGTCCGTTTTGGATCCAGCTTCATGGCACGCACACCTTGACCGTATCGGTTTTGTTGACGGAAGTGAGCCACAGGGGTCCGTTTACCGTAGCCAAATTCTGTCATAATCAACAGATCGCTGCCGCCTTCCTGCACTTCACCTTCGGCCGTATCATCTTCGTCCTCAGAAATCACTTCATCGTGCGACACAACGGCACAACCAGCCAACACATCATCCCCTTTTAAGCGGATGCCGTTTACACCGGCCGCGGTACGCCCCATTTGGCGCACGTCTGTTTCATGGAAGCGGATTCCGCGTCCACCCTCGCTCACCAAGATAATGTCATTGTCGCCCGTTGTCATTTTGACCCAAGACAACTCATCCCCATCATCTAAAACAATTGAGCGCAAACCGTTTGAACGCACATTTTCGAACGAACTAATCGCCACACGTTTGACACGCCCTTTGCGCGTTGCCATCATCAAATGCTCAGCATCTTCAAAGCTACGGATGGGTAAACAAGCCGTCACCCGTTCATCCTGCTCCATCAGCAACACATTCATAAGCGATGTCCCTTTCGCAGTTCGATCTGCTTCTGGGATTTCATACGCCTTAACCGAGTACGCCTTACCTCGATTGGTAAAGAAGAGCAGAACGTCTAAGTTCTTGGCCGAAATCAGCTGATCCAACTGATCCTCGCCCCGGGTGTTCATACCGATCAACCCTTTACCACCGCGTGCTTGAACCCGATAGGTCGAGGCCGGGGTCCGTTTAATGTACCCGCGCGACGTAATCGCCAATAACACCGGGATATCTTGAACCAAATCTTCGTCGTTTAGCTCACCAGAACCGGCAATAATTTTAGAACGACGCTCGTCTGAATATTTTTCACTGACTTCAAGCGTCTCTTCTCGAATTACACCCAACATCATCTCCCGGTCGTTTAACAGACTTTCAAGATATTCGATGTGGGCAGTCACTTCTTTGTATTCTTCCTCAAGTTTTTGACGCTCTAAAGCGGCCAAGCGGCGCAACTGCATATCTAAAATCGCATTTGCTTGTGGCTCGCTTAGCTCAAACTTAGCCATCAAGCTCGAACGAGCTTGATCGACATCGGGTGATTTACGAATCGTGTCGATAACCGCATCTAGCTGATCGATCGCTTTCAACAACCCTTCAAGGATATGTTGACGCTTTTTGGCCCGCTCTAGTTCATGCTCGGTCCTTCGGGTGATCACATCAACACGATGCTCGATAAAGATCTGAAGCGACCGCCGAAGCGATAACAACCGTGGATAGCGATCTACCAAAGCCAACATTTGAATGTTAAAGCTAGATTGCAGAGCGGTGTGTTTGTACAGCTGATTGAGAACTTTACGTGGTTGTGCGTTCCGTTTTAGCTCCACAATGATCGAAATACCGTTCCGGTCAGATTCGTCACGCAGGTCAGAGATCGTGTCGATCACCCCTTTGTTGACCAATTCGGCCATCCGCTCGATTAAGTTTGATTTATTTACCTGATACGGAATCTCGGTGATGTTGATCCGTTGGCGATCCGGCTTGTTGGGATTCTCTTCAATCTCTGCCACGGCTCGCATAATCGCTTTGCCCTTGCCGGTAGCATACGCCTGACGAATCCCTTCAGTGCCGACAATCAATGCTCCGGTTGGGAAATCCGGCCCTTTGACAAACTGCATCAGTTCATCCACGGTGATTTCGTTTAACCGCTCATAATTATCGATGATGTGAATAATCGCATCATTTAATTCTTTTAGGTTGTGTGGGGGTATGTCTGTGGACATACCAACCGCGATCCCGTTGGTGCCGTTTAACAGCAGATTTGGCACCCGATTAGGCAATACGGCTGGCTCAGTTAGCGAATCGTCGAAGTTCGCCGTGAAGTCAACCGTGCTCCGCTCAATGTCCGAAAGCATGTCGTTGGCAATTGTTGCCATCTTCGCTTCGGTATACCGCATTGCGGCCGCACTGTCCCCATCAATAGATCCAAAGTTCCCCTGCCCGTTCACCAGCGGATAGCGCAAGGCAAATGTCTGTGCCATACGCACCATCGCGTTGTAAACGGATGAGTCACCGTGCGGGTGATATTTACCCAGCACCTCACCCACAATACGGGCGCTTTTGCGGTGGGGGCTATTCGGCCGAATACCCATGTCGTACATGGCATATAAAATGCGCCTGTGTACCGGTTTCAGCCCATCACGAGCATCAGGAAGCGCACGCGCCACGATCACGCTCATGGCGTAGTCGAGATAAGAACTGCGCATCTCGCGATTAATGTCTATGGGATTAATGTTGCCTGCGTTTGGAGTTTCCAATGGGACCTCTTTATAAGTAAATCAGTATTCGGTTAGCCCGTGGTCAGTTGCGCAGAAATGTCGGGTGCCGGATGTTTTCCGCACCCATCGTCCTGCGAACTTGTTCGATATGCTGAACCGCTAAATTACTTTTTTTATGTAAATTTAAACTGCTGAAGGCTCACACGAGCGAATGGTTCTAACCAACAACAAATTATACCATTTTTTTGGCTTTAATCCTAGTCCCTGTGTACTCCCACAGAAAAAGGGGGTAAATTTTAATTTGGGGCTAAATTTTCGCTTCTGCGGAAAGTAACCCTAAAATTTAGTTGCTCTGCGGCTCAAATATCGGACGAACGGCTCCCCCGTTGGCTGACAGGTCGATTTGTTGCTCAAGGATCGATGACTTTACATAACCCAAAGCTTTGTTCCCTACAGATGTTGTTACTGTTCCGGCCGATTTTCCAGCCGCTAAAAGCTCTGTTCCGGCCGGGATAGGCCCTTCAGTTTCTAGCTGAACAAGCTGTTTTGAGATTTTCCCTCGGCTGTCCATGCGGGCGATAATTTCTTGACCCGTGTAGCACCCTTTGGTGAACGACACATCATCCCACAAGCCCGTTTCGAGCGGAATAAAATCCCCTGTCAGCTCATGGCGCAAGCGTGGCAGTTTGTCTTCAATCCGCAATGCATCAAACTCGGCTTCACTGATCGCTTCCGCACCGGCCGCTTCAAGCACTTGCACAACCGCATCTTGGCTACCGGCCGGGATTTTTAGCATAAATCCACCACCGCTGAGCGGATCAGTTGCATGAACTGAAACATCAACCTCTGCAATTTGGGCTGATACCCAGCCGTGTAGGGGCAAATCAAGCTCCACACCGCAAATTTCGCCGATTTTTGCGGCCGCATCTGCACCATAGACGAACAGCGCCATAAACTGACCATCGAGCGGCTGAAGGCGAAAATCGTCGTTGAAGAAAACAAAGCGCATCAAATACCGGCCGATGTTGTCTCCATTGTTTTCACCCGTCATCATCAAAGCCGTTGACTCACCCGCATACAAAATTACACGATCAATAATCCGGCCGACATCGGTTGTAAGCACGGTTGCTGCCCCTCCACCCGGTTTTAACAGAGCAACCTCATTAGTAGACATGCGATTAATTAGATCTAAACGGCTTTCACCGCTCACTTCGATGAGACCCATCGGCCGGAAAATATACTTCATTGTCAATTGTTGATTACCGATTGTCGATTTACGAAATAGTGTGCTCCATGCAAGTTGTTCGTCAATCCAAAATCGGAAATCCAAAATAAAAAAACGGATGCCATATTTCTACAGCATCCGTCAAAGATTTACGTTAAAGCGAGTGTGCTAAACCAGATTTTAGTTCCAATCTGAGAAGCGTAGTCCCGAATCGTCGAGCCATTGACGAAGCATTTCCCAGTCGATGCGTGGTCCAGGGGTCCACTCGAGCCATGGGAACGGGTCGCCTCCAGAAATAACGACATACATCAAACCAACGCCCAAGCCCATTACGATAGCACCTGATAGGAAAACCCAAATCAAACCACGGTTATATGTACCGTATTCTTCATTATCGATCGCTTCCATGCGTGCTGGACGGAAGTAAAAGTAACTGCCGATAGCGGCAAGAACGAAGAAGATGTTGGCAACAAAACGGCCGCTTCCACTTGAAACCCCTTCACCCAAAACATAGCCCAAGAAATAAGCCAGGAACACAATCATGAATCCGGCCGCCCAGCCATCCCGCATTGGACGGTAATGGGTTTCTGGTTTACCAGTAACCGGCTTCTCTTTATTTTCTTCTTTAAACTTAGCTGAGAGCTTATTTTTCAATCCGCTGTTGGCTGCTTCATAACTCTCATCATTCAGTGTACGATTCACACCGCGAGAACCAAGCCACCCTAGTAGCGCGATAGGAATTGTGAATGCAACCATTCCACCAATCACAATCGCAGTGATGACGGCTAGCAGAGAAAGTGACGTATAGGTTCTTTCAGCGTCTGTTTGGCTGTTAAATTCGCCAAGAGCAGGAATTTTCACAAGTTCTTCGCCAAGCAGATACCCTTCAACTTTGATTTCAACGTTTTCTTGGTATACAGGTGCGTCTGGAATTTCGACTGGTGCAGCTCCTGCTACGCCACCGCCGCCAGATAGTGTTTGGCTGATTCCCCGCGTAATAGATGGGAAAACGACAGTTAGTAAGCTGGTTACTAGCAGAACACCGATAATTAGAAGTGGGAAACCCCATTTGTTGTCAGTCATTCAGACCTCTTTTTCAGACTATTTTTTGCTAAAAAATCTCTGGTAAAATTAGGAAAAGTAAGGGCAAATTGATACCCTGTTTTGCACATTGCATTTTAGCACAGCCCCAGAGGAGCGTCGAAAATGTAAGAGAGACTTTATAACCTATTTGGGCCATCTGAGAGGCTGTTTTGATGACTTGCTTGTGACCCTGCTTGCAGGTAAAAACAGTATAAAATCGACTAAATTTCGTAAAATATTTTAATGCCACTATCACTAAACACATCACAAAAACTTAAGCAGGCCGGCCTAGAATGGAAACCGGCCACCCATGATTTTTTCGCCGTCCCAGATGTCGACATGGACGACAAATTTTTTGCATTGAGCGACATGACAGTCACAATGGAAGTTTTGCACGGCTACCACGCAATCACGTTTAATGGATCGGTTGAGTGGGCCCTTGACTTTGTTTTCCAAACAGATGCGATTTGGCTTCCCACAGAAACCCAGCTACGAGAGCTGATTATCAGCAAACTCGGCAAGGATTCAGCCCTGATGTTGCAATCGAGCATCGGTGGCTACGTTGTAACGGTGCAGAACAACGGTAGCAAATCAATTTTTGAAGGGGTCACGGCCGAAGAAGCCTATGCATCGGCCCTGCTGTCACTGTTGTGATCAACCTGCACGATCTGACCTTTGAGCAGTTAACTGCGCTTGTAGCGGAATGGGGCTTTAGTCAGTTCCATGCCACCCAAGTTTGGCACGGCCTTTACAGGGATTTGGCCCAAACGGCCGACGAGTTGACCGAGATCAAACCATCCTTAAAAGAAAGGCTGATTGCTGAAACTACCTTGAGCCAGTTTAAAACCCTGTCGGATTTGGAGAGTCAGGATGGGGACACTCGCAAATTTTTGCTCGGCTGTGAAGATGGACAATCGATCGAAACGGTAATTATGCGCTACACCGGCCGACGTGATCGGCCGGAAGATACCCGCCGATACACAGCTTGCATCAGTAGCCAAGCAGGGTGCGCCATGGGGTGCATTTTCTGCGCCACAGGGCAGATGGGATTTATGCGCCACCTAACGCCGGGGGAAATTGTGGGGCAAATCTTGTTTGTCGAGCGGATTTTGCACGAGCAAGGGGCTTCGTTAAGAAACATAGTCCTCATGGGGATGGGTGAGCCGCTCCACAACTACGACAACACCTTGCAGGCAATTGAAATTCTCACCGATCAGCGAGGATTGGGGTTAGGCGCGCGCCACATCACCTTAAGCACGGTTGGCTTGCCAGATGGGATTCGCCGCTTGGCGGATGAAAATCGGCCGGTGAATTTGGCCGTGTCGCTCCACGGAGCAACCGATGAAGAACGTCAGCGACTTGTGCCACCGGCCAAACGCTGGCCATTGGCCGTTTTGCTCGACGCCTGCCGATATTATTCTGAAAAACGAAACCGGAGAATCTTTTTTGAGTGGACCCTAATCGCATATGAAAATGACACGGCCGAGCAGGCTCATGCGCTGGGGCAACTGCTAGAGGGGATGGATGCCCATATCAATGTGATTCCGCTAAACCCAACTGATGGGTATGAGGGTCGGCCGAGTGATCCACAGCGGGTGAAAGATTTTCAGGCGATTTTGGCCAGCTACAAATTGCCGTCTACAGTCCGTCAGCG
>JAHDGV010000860.1 GCA_020631655.1 Chloroflexota bacterium
AGTTTGAGCCTTATCTGAGTGAAAATATTCGAGCCGCAATTTACACCCCCAACGATGGAATTTCCAATCACACTTTGACGACGCAAAGTTATGCAAAAGCGGCCGCCAAACTGGGAGCTGACATTCGAGAGGAGACGGCCGTATCCAGTTTGGAAATGGCCAACGGCCGAGTGGCAGCCGTCATCACGGCCGGAGGGGAGCGCATCCCTGTGGGCAAAAAAGTTTTGCTCGCCTCAAACGCCCATATCCAAACCTTTTTACCAGAGCAGATTGGTGTGACCCTGCCGGTCTGGAAAATGCAGCCTCAAGTAATGCACACCGATCCAGTAGACCCTCAGCCAATCCAGCATCTTATTGGCCATTTCAGCAGGGTGCTGGCGATGAAGCCATCCCCCGGCAATCGGGTGATGATTTCCGGCGGATGGCACGGGGTTGTCAACCCATCAACCGGCAAAGTTGAACCGGCCCAAGATCAGGTCGATGGGAACTTGGCGCAGGCTGTCGCAACGTATCCCTGTTTGGATGGGGTAAAAGTTGCCGAAGTGTCTGTTGAACGGCCGGAGCTGATTAGCCAAGATGGGGTGCCGATCATCGACACATTTGACGCGGCTGAAAATATGGTTGTGGCGACCGGATGGTGCGGCCATGGTTGGGCGATCGCTCCCTCAACGGCGCGCCATATCGCCAATTGGCTATACACAAATGTGCGGCCGGAACGCTTGGAGCCGTTTCGCTATTCCCGCTTTTTCTCGCGGAAAGGGTAACTCTCCTTTAGAATAATCTGACAGACACAGCGAGGAAAAAATGACAATTCAAAAAACGGTAACCCTAAATAATGGTGTGGAAATGCCCCAGTTTGGGCTAGGTGTGTTCAAAATGGAGGAAGGGGAGCAGGTTGAAACCTGTGTGCGCACCGCGCTTGATTTTGGCTATCGGCATATTGACACAGCGGCCGCCTATCAGAATGAGAAAGGGGTCGGCCGTGCGGTCCGTGATAGCGGGATCAATCGGGAAGATATTTTTGTAACTACCAAAGTTTGGAATCGGAACCAGCGAGCGCACCGGGTGCGGGAAGGGCTTGAGGACAGCTTGCGCGAGCTTGATCTGGGCTACATTGATCTTTATTTGGTTCACTGGCCGGTCCCTGAAAATTTTGTCGCAACGTGGCTCATGCTCGAAAAACTGTATGCTGAAGGAAAAATCCGAGCGATTGGGGTCAGCAATCACAAAGAGCACCATTTTGAAAAGGTGCTATCGGTTGGAAGTGTGGTTCCGGCCGTCAATCAGATGGAGTTGCACCCCCGGATGCGTTTGGCAGATTTGCACAGCTATCTCACCAGTAAAAATTGCCGCATCGAAGCGTGGAGCCCGCTTATGAAAGCCCAAGTTTTGGACAACGAAACGATTGTCCGGCTGGCGGAAACACATGGGAAAACCCCGGCCCAAATTGTGCTCCGCTGGCACTGGCAACACAAGATCATCATCATTCCGAAATCGTCTAATCCTGAAAGAATTAGAGAGAATGGCTCATTTTTTGATTTTGAACTGTCGGCCGAAGATATGGCCGCAATCGATGCGTTAGATGCTGGGGAACGGATTGGAGCTGATCCCGATAATTTTAATTTTTAGC
>JAHDGV010000861.1 GCA_020631655.1 Chloroflexota bacterium
GTAACCACGGCCGTTTGGCTGAAGAAAATCCCCTCTTGCACAAACACATGCTCACGACCCAAAGTTGGCCAAGTAATCAAAAGCGGCACCGCCCACAGAATCAGGCTGATCACCAAAACCCGCATCGCGTAGGTTAAGGATGGTTTTTGCGCCTGCGCCACAGAGTCGGTGATGACGTAGTCGTCTTCATCCTCCTCACTAACTTCTCGCTGTTTGATCACATCAAACATTTCGAGCCAAACTTTCCCACCGATAAATCCAATCAATCCTGCCGACAGCACGATAATTGGGAACGGGATGTTGAAAAAGAAAATGCCGATGAATGCCAGCGCAGAGATCGTAACCATGACCCAGTTTTTGAGCGCACGTCGGCCGATCCGAATCACCGCCTCTAGCACGATGGCGAGCACGGCCGGTTTTAGCCCGTAAAACAGCGCCTGAACCAGCGTCACCTCTTGATACCCTGCATACAAAATGCTCAAAATCAGGATCGAAACAAAGCCGGGCAGGATAAACAAACTGCCAGCCACAAGACCGCCACGCGTGCCGTGCAACAGCCATCCCAAATAGGTAGCCAGCTGTTGCGCCTCTGGCCCTGGCAGAAGCATGGTGTAGTTGAGCGCGTGTAAAAACCGGTTCTCGCTCACCCATCTTTTTTCCTCGACCAACAGCTTATACATCACCGCAATTTGCCCGGCCGGGCCGCCAAAACTATAGGCGGCAACCTTTACCCACACCCAAAACGCTTCGCGCATGGTCACATTGTGCTTCGGCTTGCTCCCAGCCTGAAGCGAAGCATCGTCTGATGCCATCTCTATCTCGTTCATAATTTTTCCTGTTTGTTTAAAAACTCTCTCTATTGGCGATTGGCTAAGGTTTGGTAAATGCCATCAAAAAGGGCCAAACCTCTTCGTTCAAGTTCCTCATCTGCTAAATCTTCTAAAAGCCAGCCGCGCAAAATCGCATCGATCCCGATCGCTTCGGGATGCACAAAGCGCTCATCGTTCAGATCAATTTGATGGACGATTTCAGCCATCGCATCGATCCCTTTTTCTTCTATTTGAAAAGCTTTTATCAACGTTTCAAACGTGCATAGCGACCCGTTGTGCCCAAACCCCACACTAGGCTCTTTCATATCAAACCCGACTTCTCCATCCCCCACTTTGTGTGCATATTTAATGATTGGTTCGTTGTCAATGAAGCGGCGGATGAGCCAAATGCTCGACAACCGATCCACATGGGGTTGCGGCCGGGTCACCCACGTGCGCCCTTGGTAATCGGCTTTTTGTTCGATGGGGATCTCCGGCACCGCCGCGATTTCTGGGAAGAGTAGTTTCGCTAATTTATCCAGACGGGCGGCCGTGGTTGCCCCTTCGTAACTCTGGAAATAATCGATTGCGATCAGCTCGGAGTAACGCCGCTTGAGTTTCGTTAACTCATCTTGAGCGCCGCTCAGCTCTGCTTCCGCAAAAATCCCCTGCTCGCTCCACCGGTCTTCAATCGCCGTAATCTTCTCGAGGATTTCGTTGTAATCCGCCTGTCGGGCCGATCTAAACAACTCGATGATCTCTTGCTCGCTTAACCCGTCAAAGCCATCAACGTGCATCACAACCGATTGCCCTTC
>JAHDGV010000862.1 GCA_020631655.1 Chloroflexota bacterium
CCTGAAAAACTTGTAGACATCTTTTTGGAAATAGCTGAGACAGCCTAGGCGGGTGAAAAACCGATGTTAGATAGATTGTTGGGTGAAACTTGGGAGTCATTTTTTATAGAAGGCTATCAGGTTGGGTTTATTCGCCGCCTCATTGCTAAAACAACAACGCCAAAAATATTGCTTTGCAAAACCGATGTCATCTTTGGCGAAGCAAAGTTTAGCCATGACTATTATTTCTACGACGAGCCCGGTTATCCCTCTCATTCATACTTGTACGATTCGAATGATGGGGCACCCGTACACGGCCGGTTTGTCGACGACAAGCTTATTTGCCAAGTCGACGATCACACATTTTCTGAAGGTGTCCCGGCAGGAAGTCGGCCGAGTTATGGGAACTATCCCTTGGTCGTTACCATCCCTTTTGAAGAAGGATTCAAGCTATCATGCACCCAAATTGAAGATTCTTCATGTACGATTTTGGGCACCACGGATCTAATCTCGCACGGTTGGGAGAGTGTAAAAGTTAGTGGGCAAAATTTAAACTTGTGGCGGGTCAGTGAGAATGCCAACGGGCAATTGGGGAACCGCTATTGGTTAGACTCAGAACGCAGAATCCGTTTGTCAGATTGGAAAGGGGCAGAATCTGTCTGGGTCGCAAACAAAGAGGAGGCGATCAGAAACCTGCCGGCCGAATTGTTGACCTGTGCAAATAGCTTAGAAAACCGCGATAGTAAACCTGATTGGGTAACTGATGTGGAGACTTGGCTCAATCAAAACCAATAACTGATTAGCAAAGGCTCATACCATTTTCTCTAAATTTCCCAGTCGATATGTTTACAATGAACATTGAACGTTTTAAGTTGAGTCTAGATAATTAATAAAAGAGATTAAACCTCGCGTTCGCGTCCCACTCTCTATCATCTATCCATATCTAAACAAACTCATGACTACGTATATCAGCACAAGCAAACAAGCACCTGAAGTTGATTTTAAAACGGCCCTTTTTAGAGGATTGGCTCCAGACGGCGGCCTCTACTTTCCAACCGAATTTCCAAAATTCTCGGCCGATGAATTAGAAAACTTGAAAGGACAATCACTCCAGAAAGTAGGGCATGCGGTGCTGAGCAAATGGTTTGGCGACGATATCCCGGCCGAGGCGTTAGAAGCGATCGCCCACGATGCGCAAAATTTCCCAATCACGCTCAACAAAGTCGGCCCATACCACGTGCTGGAGCTGATTCACGGCCCAACGCTAGCATTTAAAGATGTGGCTGCGCAAAACTTGAGCCGCCTGATGAGCTACTTTTTGCAAAAAGAAAATCGAACGATCACCCTGCTCGTAGCAACCAGCGGAGATACGGGTGGTGCGATTGCGCACGGGTTCGCCGACATCCCGAATACAACCGTGTACGTGCTGTTCCCCAAAGGGCGTGTCAGCCGCTTGCAGGAAGAGCAGTTAACCCGGGTGGCTGACAATATCATCCCGGTTGAAATTGATGGGGTGTTTGATGATTGCCAGGCGATGGTCAAAAAAGCTTTTAACGATTCCCAGCTTGAGCATTTGAACCTGACTTCGGCCAACTCAATCAGCATCGGCCGGTTGATTCCCCAAATCATCTACTACGTTTAT
>JAHDGV010000003.1:0-39508 GCA_020631655.1 Chloroflexota bacterium
GAGCCAGAACCGGAGCCTGAGCCCATTGTTGAATCACAATTACCGGAGACAGTGTTGATTTCACAAATCCTGTCTGGTGTTGATGGCAATAACAATCGTGATTTCATCACGCTATACAACAACACAGGTGGTGAGGTTGACCTAAAAGGATATCGGTTGATGTACCAGCCTCGGCCGACCGATGAGCCAGAGCTACTTTATCGTTGGCGAGAATTTACCCCGTTTATCGAAGGGCATTTTGTGCTGGCGCGTGAAGGTGAGGTGTTTGAGACACCGGTCGATGGCACGTTTGATTTGCAGGTGTTTAACCGTGGTAGTTTGACTCTACTCGGTCCAGACGGAGCTGTTGTTGATCTTGTGGGATGGGGTGATATGCCTGAAAATAGCTATGTAGGCACACCTGCACCAAAAATCCCACGGGGGCAAATGTTGGCCCGTATTTTAGACGGTTCAGCCCCCAGCGATAGCAATGCTGATCAGTTTGTATTACTAGCTGATCCAGTCGCTAATGGATGTACCACGGCCGGCATTCGTGTAGAGATTCCAACCGAAATTGCCCCCGGCAAAGATTTTTCGATCACAATACACATCGATAACCCCGAATCAGTTGAGTCGCTTTCGATATTGATCCCGGCCGGATATGCGGCCGGTGGCGCTGAACCATTTGGGGATGCGATCTATCAAACGTTTGCGGGGCCGCTAACCGAAACACAAATTTTAACGCTACAAGCGCCGGTAACTTTGCAAGAGTCTGTTTTTAGAGGAAGTAAGGCGATTGTAGATGGGGTAACCGCTTGCTTGCCTTCAGTCCAAGTGACGGTGGATGGGGTTCTTCCGATTAAGATTGCGCGCGGGCTCATCAATAAATCGGTGACGATTGAAGGGATCGCTACGATGTACACCGACGGCTTTTTTGCCGGATCATCGGGCACGAAGTTTTATATCGAAGATGAGACCGGTGGGGTGCAAATTTTTGTTCCCGGCGGCAAAGGGGATGTCAACGTCGCAATCGGCGATCGGGTCCGTGTTACGGGTAAAACTGAGTTCTATCGGACTGCACTCGAAGTCATCCCAGCCGATTTTGAAACCCAGATCGAGATTGTTGAATCAGCGGCCGAAGGGACAGCCCCAACCGTGATTGGAATCGACGAAGCTTTGGGGGATGCGTCACAGCTCGGCAACCTAGTGCAGGTAAGCGGTATCGTTGAGCGGGTTGAAGAATTTACCTATAGCTTTGAAGTTGATTTGGTTGACGAAGATGGCAAAAAACTCCCCATCTATCTAGATAAATTAACTGAGGTGTCTGTACTGGAACTAAACGAGGGGGATGAGTTTACGGTTTCTGGCATTTTAGAGTCGTGGGATGGAAATATTCAGCTGTATCCTCGCGTGCAGGGGGACTTCGCAAAAGTTTGGCCGGAAGAAATCAGGATCGAGACAATCGTACCGGCCGCCATTTCGGTGAGTCCAATCGATTATCAGATCAAGATTACCAACAATACCAGCGAATCACACACTAATATTTTGGTGACGGCGGCCCGGCCGGAAGGGGATGTTGAAACGGTTATTCTTGACAATGGGATTACCGCCACAAAAGAAATTATCAATTGGCTCATTCCTCAGCTAGATCCAGGCCAAGCTGTAACTTTGAAACTATCTGTGGCTCTGAGCGATCCGAACTCTGAAACTGCGTCTGAAGACCAAGTTTTGTTTTTCCCGGTCCGTGTGATCTCTGATCAGTCGGCCGACCCGTATAAATCGGCGGGTAATACCGTGTTTACTACCGGCATTTTGCCCATCTGGGCTATTCAAGGGACCGGTGATAAATCGCCGTACGTTGGACAAGTTCAAACAACGGCCGGAATTGTTACCGGCATCTTCCCAGACCTTGGCGGGCTGTTTATCCAAACCCAAAACGGCGACGATAACATTTCAACGTCTGATGGGTTGTTTGTGAGTTTTGGGGATCGGACTGTTCCCAGCACCTTAACGACAGGAATGCAGGTGAATGTCACCGGCGAGATCACTGAACTTAGCGGGCAAACCTCTATCGAAATCTCTGAATTGGATGACATGGAGATTATCAGTAGCACAGACTTGGTGAGCTCGTTTGAACCGCTATCGCTAACTCCCCCTTCCGAGGGAGACATTCTCGACTATTTTGAAGCCCGTGAGGGAATGTTGGTTTCGTTGGATGGCTATGCTGTGGCTGTGGGGCCAACCAATCGATTTGGTGAATTTCCCCTTTATCCGCTCAGTTTGTCAGAGAACCTATACCCGAATGCCCCACTTATTTTCCGTAATCCGGCCGAAAATCGGGCTGATGGGATCATTTTTGTAGATGATGGTTCAGAAGCTGAATATGCTTCAGGGAACGAGCTTCCAATTCCAATTGCCACGGGTGACATCGTATCCAACGTTGTTGGCCCACTTGCGTTTACCTATGGCAATTACAAAATCGAGCCGATTAGCCCGGCTAGCATCATTGTTGAACCATCTACGTATGCCGAGAAAGGGCTAACTATTCCCGAACCACTCAGCGAGAGTCAGGTCGCCATCGCTACGTTCAATGTTGAAAACTTCTACGATATTTTAGAACCACATCCATCATCGCCACCGGCTCCATCGCCAGAAGAGTACGAGCAAAAGCTGGCCAAATTAGCCGCCAGCTTTGCAACGATGGGTTACCCAGAAATCGTTGCTTTGCAAGAAGTTGAAAATTTGAAGGTGCTGAATGATCTGGCAGAAAAAATCGTTGAAAACGATGGGCCAAGTTACGAAAGCCATCTGTTAGAAGGATCAGACAGCCGTGGGATAGATGTGGCATACATGACTCGAACTGACCGCATTAGCCTAATCTCGCTTGAGCAACGGCCGGACCCAGATGGAAGTTTAAGCCGAGAGCCGTTGGTGCTTCGGGCAGTCATCAGCTTGCCAAATGGAGATCAGGAAATTGCGCTGATCAATAATCACTTTACATCGCTGGCCGGTGGGGAAGAAGCAACACTATCACGGCGTACAACTCAGGCAGATTGGAATGTTGGGCTGGCTGATGAGATTTTGGCAGATAATCCAGATGCAAACGTAGTTGTGCTGGGGGACTTAAACTCGTTCCGCGACACACCGCCGCTCGATAATTTGGAAGAAGATTTAACCCATGTATACGATGGGCTATCTGGTAGTTCAACAGCCTATCCAACCTACACGTACATCTTCCAAGGGGTTGCTCAATCGCTAGATCATATCTTGGTGTCTGATTCTCTTATTGAAAAGCTGGTTAACGTGATTGCGTTGCCCATCAATGCAGATTATCCGCTGGCTCTGGAAGGAGACGAATCTCCGTATCGTGTGTCAGATCATAATCCGCTAATTGCGATTTTTGAGTTTGGAGAGCAGGATTAAACTGGATGGCAAAGCGAGCCCTTGTTAAGGTCAAAACGGCCGATGAGAAGCTGAGCCAGTTGCAGGAAGAAATGCAGGTGGCTCAAGAAGAACTGCGCCAAGTCGAAGCGATTTTGGGGGAGGAGCAGGCAGCCGTTAATGCATTTAGAATGCACTGTCGGCTGAAGCTTGGGCCGTGGGTAGATCAAATCATCGAGCTATACACCGAAAAACAGCTGATTCTGATTCGGCGCCGGATGCGAAAACAAGCTGAAGCGATGGGGGCGATGTTTGATGAAGAGAAGTGGCTCGAGGATGAAGGCATCGACCTTGATGAGGAAGTTCCACTAGAAGGGCTGATGGAGGAGGCGGACCTGCCTTATGATGTGAACACAAGCGATGAGAAACATGCTCGTCGTTTGTATCGAGAGCTGGCCCGAAAACATCATCCTGACCTCGCTGAGGGGCAAATCCAAAAAAGCTATGCTACGTCAATGATGGCGGCCGTAAATGAGGCTTATTCTCGGCGGGATACCCAGGCACTTCGTGACTTGGCGGGTGAATTTGACCCCAAAACGGCCGCAGAATTGGCCAGCTCGGCCGATGAACTATCTGTCGCCGCTCGAAAACTACAGCGCCAGGTTCGCCGCTGTCGCCAGCGCAGACGCAAAGTGACGCTACAGCTAAAAGCATTGCGCGAAGAAACAACAGCAAAGCTATGGCGTAAAGCTCAAACAATCGATCCGCAGGATGGAGAAAACTGGTGGGATGAGGTTGAGGGGTCGCTAAAGGCTCAGATTAACGGATACAAAGAGGAAATCCAACAGCTAATGGCCGCTTAGGTAGATGGGTCTTCAAAACACCATCCGATTAAGCGACGCACAAAATCGGCCGTGGGAAAGCGTTTTGAGTCATGTTTCCAACGAGGTACTTCAACCTGCCGAGCCCCTGGCTCCCGAGGAAACTGGCCCCCTTCAATGTTTAAAATGGTGAATTCATCACCCGGTTTAGGGATGCGGTAATGCACAATAAACTTTTTGTTGCTGGCAATGATGTGTAGAAAACGCTCAGCAACCGGCTCCACAAAACCCTGATCTGGCACAACCTCTTTCACATCGTTCACGTACCAGATAAACTCTCTGCCTTTAAATTTAACTTTACGATTGCCTTTTTTGCTAACTGCCACGGTTCAATTATTATCTGTCGGCCGAAATCTGGCAATTAGATCATCAAGAAAACATGACGAAAAATGAGACAAATATTATCTTAACCGGATTTATGGGAACCGGAAAAACAACGGTCGGCCGTCTGCTGGCTGAGGAGTTGGGGTACACGTTTGTTGATACTGATCTGCTTATTGAACAAACGAGTGGCAAGGGGATCCCTGAAATTTTTGCGACCCAAGGGGAGAAGGCTTTTCGTCAGCTTGAGCGAGAAGCGGCCGAAACATTGGCGAAAAAGCGTGGGCAAATTATCTCGACCGGTGGGGGGATGATGCTTGATCTAGAGAATAAATCTACCTTGGAACCAACTGGCCCGATTTTTTGCCTAGTCGCTTCAGCTGAAGAGATTTTCCGGCGGGTTTCAGCAGACGTAGACGGAATTGAGCGGCCGCTGTTGAAAGGGGATGATCCTAAAGGGAAAATAGAATCCCTGCTGACAGATCGGCGTGAGCTGTACGGCCAATATGTTCAGATAGACACAGAAGGCTTGTCACCCGTTGAGATTAGGGACCAAATATTAGCCTATATCGTAAAGGATATTTAGATTGTGGCAGAGCCGGAGATAGTTCGATTATAAAAAAAATCAGAATTTGATGCTGTTTGTTGCCTTTGGCCGTCTATCTTCGTATAACTAGAAAAAGTTACGCAATAAAAAGCCATGGAAGTAAACGGGAAAACAAAGGTGCTTGGATTGTTAGGGTGGCCTGTCTCTCATACTCAAAGTCCAAAAATCCATAATACGTTGGCCGAAGCATATGATCAAAATGTGGTCTATGTTCCGCTACCCGTACATCCAAATCACATAAAGGAGGCGATTGATGGTTTAGGTGCGTTAGGTTATTTAGGAGTAAATGTGACTGTGCCACACAAGCAGGCGGTTATGGCTTGTGTTGATCATGTTGATCCTGCGGCCGAGGCGATTGGGGCGGTAAACACAATCCTGTTTCAATACGATCAGACCAATCCTGATCAAAAGCCAAAAACGTTTGGTTACAACACAGACTGGATCGGATTTAGTGACGATCTTGAGCAATATGGTGTTGAATTAAACGGCCGGGACGCCATTGTTTTAGGGGCGGGTGGTTCTGCTCGTGCAGTTGTTTATTCACTATTACAGGCAAATGCAAAGGTGCATATTTTGGCTCGACGGCCGGAACAGGCAGATGCGTTGAGAGTTGAAATGCACACCCATTTTCCCGATCATGCTTTGGCCTCGTACGATATAGGTCTGTTAGCAGATGTAAATGATCAGGCTGAAACCCCATTAATCATCAATACAACGCCTGTAGGGATGACTCCGAAAATTGATCAATCACCGTGGCCAGAAAATATTCCCTTAAAAAATGGTTCCATTATTTACGATTTAATATATACTCCGGCCGAGACTAAATTAATGCAAGAAGCAAGATCTGTGGGGTGTGAAGCTTTTAATGGGCTGGGGATGCTCATCGGACAAGGCGCAGAGGCCTTTAGAATTTGGACAGGGGTTAAACCTGACTATTCTGTTATTGCTGACGTGCTTTAGTGTGATGAGGCACAATAATTTCAGGCGTATGCAAGCTACCAAAGGCCTGTTTCTCTGAAGTGGTTGTTGTGGAGAATTTGTAGACAGTTTTTCTTAGGGTTAAGAAAAAATTTAGCTGGCAGTCATGGTTTTGATGTTGCCATGATGTGAACTCGGTTGAGCAGTAATGTTTCTACAGTGAACTGCCAGCTTCGTCAATAGTACAAAAATTTGTATATTTTGCAAGAGATTGAGCAAGATTTTGCATAAAATTCTCTATTTGCAAGTGCAAATGTACAGAAACTTACATGAATAGAAAAAATTTCGGGCAACTGATCGAAGTTTTACGACATGAAACGGCGTATCTTCGACCAAATAATAAGTCATTTACCCAAAAGGAGATGGCTGAAAATTTAGGGATTACATTGAGGCATTACGGCCGCCTAGAGCGGGGTGAGGTTGTTAACATCGAGGGAGAGCTTTTGACCAAGCTTGCCGATGCATTTAGCCTTACATCGCGAGAGCGGCATGAGTTCTTCTATGCGGCCGGTGGGGTAAGCCAGTTCGCCTTTAAACAGTCTCAAGACGAGTTAGAAAATTTGATGAACAAACTGACTCGTATTGTCAAAGAATCAATTTTTCCTGTTTTTGTATCTGACGTTTTAGGGAATATATTGCTCGGAGCAAAAGGGGCTATGCCGATTGTAGGCTTTGATAAAGATGAATTTCTTGAATTGAAGTATCCCAATGTTCTTTGGGCTCCGATGCAAATAGATTTATCCCACGCATTTGTCCAAGAAGAGCTAATTCGAGTCATGATTGCCAATTTGCGTCTCATTCGTGGTACGAGTCTGCGTTATCGTGCATTGCACGTCAGCAAGACATTGTTTGCAGATTTAGAGAAGTATCCGCAATTTAAAGCCGCATGGCAGTGGGTTTCAAGCGATTCAGGGATGGATTTTGAGGAGAGTCGGGTATTTAAGCAAAATCACCCTACCTTTGACATGGAGCTGGCTTATTTTTCTCTAGGCTCTAAGGTCGTCACCTCTTGGGGGGAATTATTCGTAACAACGTTTACCCCTTACGACGAAAAAACCTTTTTTAAATTTAAAGAGCTGAAGACTCAATACGGGGATGAGATTGTGCAGACGAACGCTCGCTGGCCCTACCCGCCAAAAATCGGGTAGGATGCGATTTTTCATCAATTAGAAGTTATGTGAAGAGGCGGACCCACCACGGTGGAAAAACCCTTTGTCGGAGGCGGGCGTCAAAACCGAGCACACGGCCGGCCGCAGTGATTAAAAATACTCCGTGCCACATCGCCAACATCGCATAAGACCAAGGCCATTCACCTGGAACCTCTAACAAGCCAATGCCAAGATTGAGTGACATGACTAGGCCGAAAAACGATCCGAGGCGGGTTAGTGTGCCAGTTAGGAGTGAAAGCCCCACAAACAGCTCCCCTAAGAAAATGAGCCAAGCAAACAGTAGGAAATTAGGGAGAACAACAAACTCAACAAACTCAGCATAAAATTGGAACGATGGGTTATCAACCATCAACTGCATCCAGTTGCGTAACCCCAGTGTCTCGCTGTCTAGAGGGATAAAATCAAACGGGAGTTTCCAGCGTAGGGAGTAAAGCCACAAAATACCGATGATGATTCTTGCCCCAGAAATAGGCCATAACGGGGCGGGGGTTGTAAAAAACCGTTCTTTCTCCAAATTCATAAGCTAGCTTTTTGAGATCACAGGTGGAAAAGGGGTAGAAGTTCCGCCTCTTTCCCACCTGCAGTGTGTGAGTTAAGTAACTATGGCCAGATTTCCATTTCGCCGCCCAAAGGCAAGTCTAAAACGCGATCTGGTCCAACAAACCACTTGTCATAGATTTGTTGATAGGTGCCATCTTTCCAAAGCTCTTGAAGCGCAAGGTTTACCGCATCGCGCATTTCTGAGTCATTGATGGGGACACCAATGCCGAACTGTACCGGATTATGGCCACCGGGCAACAGAACCAAGTTTTCGTCTCCGGCTGATAGCGAGAGCATGGTGATGTTGTCTTCGGTGTAGCCTTCTACAGCCCCGTCACGAACCGCTTGTACGGCCGCCTGTTTGTCTTCAAATTCAACAATTTCAGATGGGGTGCCACCGGCCGCTTCTACGTAAGCGTTCCAAGAGTCGATTGCACTACTGCCTGCGCTGGCCGCAACCTTTTTACCAAAAAGTTCTTCGATGTTGGTGTATTCACCATCACGCACCAAGAAAGATTGGTTGTCCCAGAAATAGGTGATCGAGAAGTCAATCGCTTCATCACGTGAACGGGTGTGGTTCATGCTAGCAACAGACATGTCAACACGGTCTTCTTGAACAAAGGTGATGCGGGTGGTGCCATCAACCACGACAAGTTCAGGTGTAACACCCATTTCGGCCGCCATTGCGTTGGCAAGGTCAACATCAAATCCAACCCAATCTCCAGCATCGTTAACAAAGCTAAGAGGGGGATTATCATTGCGGACACCAATACGTACCGTGCCAGCTTCTTGAACTTTATCAAGCGTAGATTGTTGTTCCTCTACTGCGGCCGTCCCGCCGCAGGCAGCCATAAAAATGGCCAATAGTGTAATCAGTACAGAAAAAGTTGTTTTTTTCATATTCACTTCCTTCAGGGCAAGGTGTTGATTGTTTGCCTGCCCAAAATTTGGTTTGTTTGTTCAATTGATTGTGCATATTTTGATAAGGCATATGCGGCCAAAAAATATAAAACCCCAACAGTCAGGTAAACCCCAACCCAATAGGGGGCATTGTTAACATCGTTGCCCAGCAAAATGCGAGCCGACATCATCAGTTCAGACATACCCACAACGATCACAACCGAAGTATCTTTAAACAAGCTGATTGTTTGACCCGTTAACGCGGGGCGCATCGTGCGGAATACGGTTGGGATGTGGATGTGCCAAAGGCGTTGCCAGCGGCTGGTACCAAACATCCGGCCGATTTCGTCGAGCTGTTGTGGTAAAGCGGTGAATCCGGCCCGTAAAATCTCTGCTTGATAAGCGGCCGAGTAAAGGGTTAACGAGATGATTGCTGCACCCCGAGGCTCTAGAACAAAGCCGAACCGGCCGCTACCGATGACCTGAAAAACGAGAACCAACAGCAGAATTAGTGGGATTCCGCGAAAAAGATCAACCAGTAAACGAGATATCCAGCGAACGGGGGCAATAGATGCTAGTTGCCCCAAAGCCAATGGAACCGCTAGAAAAAAGCCCAAGCCCAACCCAACTATCGTTAGGATAATGCTCATAACCAGTCCGCCCGGCCGTTGCCCCGGAAAGCCGATGATTAAGTGCGGCAAGTTCTCGATCAGAAATTGGAGCTGATCAAGCATGATGCCCTCCCATCGGCAAACGGGTTTCGACATAGCGCAAAAGTGCGGCGATCAGGGCAGTTAGGATGAGGTACACCAACGTTGCCAAGAGCAAGAACTCTGTCGCACGAAATGTTTTGCTAATTGCAGTTTGAATCCCATGAAAAAAGACGGGGACGGCGACCAGCGAAAGCAATGCGCAGTTTTTAAAATTGTGGATTAAGCGGGTTGAGATAGCGGGGAAAGCGGCCGTTAAGCCACTTGGGAGCATCAATTGCCAAAAAACAACGCGCCGGTTGGCGCCTAAGGTTCGAGCGGATTCAAACTGCTCGGCCGGGACCGTGTTCACGCCCGATCGAAAAATCTCTGCCAAATACCCGCTGGTGTTTAGCATGAGCCCAAAAGTGCCTGCTAAAAAATAGTAAGGTAACGCGAGCCCTGTGCCGTTTGAAAGCGCATCCCAAAAGGTGTTGTTAAAGAAAAGCTGTTGGCGAACCTGCTGTGGAAAAACATTCGGAACCGCGAACGCCCAAAATATGACGAGCACAAGGGCCGGAATATTACGGTGGATTTCAATGAAAATCCTTGCAATTCGCTGGACAAACCGGCCGCCAAGCATAGAAGCGGTTCCGGCCGCGATGCCCATGACCATGGCTCCAATCGTAGTTATGACCGTTACGAGTAGCGTTAAAATTAGGCCACTGCGCAAAAGCTCGATCATATCTGCGGTCAGCCAACTATCCATTTGCCTCCGCAACAGCAAGCATGTTCATGCTTGATTCGGTGAGTGGGGCGCTTGAATAGTTGCCAAACATGGCGACCAAACTAAATCCGGCTGAGGTTAGTTCTGTTTCAAGCTCAGCTTGGTTGTACAGCTTATAGCTCAGCAAAAAATGACGTGTTGATTCAGGCGAGACAAGCTTGAAGGTTTCAACAATGCATTCTGTATCTGGATCAAATTTGCGAGTAATGTCGGTATAGTGTGTGTCTGTACCAAACCGATCCGACGACTTTAGGGTGTCGATCATGGTTTGTTTTTGCGGCAGTTCTAAAATCAATTTTCCACCCGGCTTTAAATTTTGCTGGATGGCGGTTAGCAAGCCGTTGTTCGGGCCGCTGGCTGATACTTGTCCAAACGTTGTCATCAGGCAGATGGCTGTGCCAAATTTGTGATCGGTTTGAAAATTTTCCCCAGACGATACGACAAAGGTGGCTCGATCTTGCTTGTTTTTAGGCAGCTCACGCTTGCGCTCATTTGCGGCCGCAATCATCGCTTCGGCCGGATCGATGCCGACCACATCGTGGCCCCGCTTGGCTAGCTCAAGCGAATGGCGTCCAAAGCCACATCCTACGTCTAAAAATGGGCCATCTTTGGCGTGTGACAGCACAAAATCTACCTCGGCCGAGGTCCGTTCTGGGGTTAGCAGGGGGTGGTTTAAAAATGGGGACTGGTCAGTAAAAAAGTTAGGCGTCAACGGTTAACTCATTATTAGGATTTTCGTCTCACATATTCTCGTTTTCTGCGAGATCACCCTTCGACAAGCTCAGGGCTCTTTTCAGACGAAACTCCTAATCATTCTTCATCTTCATCAACAACGGGTGGTGCGTGCAAATCCCCACTCACGGTGGGGCGGAAAGCATTCCGCTTTTGTCACAAATCATCCCGAACATCAAGCATCGGGATATCTGATCGTTTTAGTTTGTTGAGTCCTTCAAACGGGATCACCGCATCAAGCTGTTCGGCCGCTTGGGCCCAATCCTCTAGCCATTCCCGCTCGATGCCATCCACATCATCTACCACGCGCAATCGATCAATTTTGAAGGTTTCACGCAACATCTTCATTTCTTCCGCCACGCTTTCGGGTGATCGTTGTCGATAGCCGTTGCCATGAACCGCATCGGCGCACCAATCGCAACCGTAAGGGCAACCGCGCGTGGTTGAGATGGTCATCGAGGTGTAACCGCGCTCTTCTTTCCACGTGTTTAAATATCGATCCATATCGATCAAATCGCGGGCCGGAACCGGCAACGTGTCTAAGTTTTCGATAGGAGGACGCGGATCGTTGATCATCGGGCCACCAAATGAATCCCGATAAGCAATGCCTAACTCATGCTTTAAGTAGATCGGATTGAAATTTCCTTCGGCCACCAAGTTGAGCAACGCAACCATTGTTTGCTCCCCTTCGTGATGTCCTACCACATCTACCTGAGGATGAGCCAAATACCAGATCGGGTCACGGGTCGCATCTGGGCCACCCATCACCACAATTTTGTTGGCTTCCCAAGCAATATCTGCCAGCGCTAGAGCCATGTCGCGGGTGGGCAACACGGCCGAGATTCCCACAACGTCTGGATTTTCTCGTTCTAAGCATTGGGCAAAGGCACTTTCATCTTCTTCAAAAGTCCCGTCAAAAACAGCCACCTCATGCCCATTTTCGCGCACATAGCTGGCCAAATAGAGCAAGCCGAGCGGAAAATAGGGAGACCCGGCCGCTTTTTCGTCTGGACTCTTACTTAAAAACAGTGGATGAACCAATAAAAGTTTTGTCATAGTCTATTTTCAGAGGGGGTGGTGCGTCTGATTAAAGAAGTGCCGAGGGTCAGACCGGCAATCAACAAGAGGGTAAGCGTTGGGATCCATTCTGTGTTTCTAACCCAAGCTAATTCACGAAAATCAGCAGGGTTCAGATAGGTTAGATAAGAGAATATTAGCCCACCGCTTAAATATATCCACGGGACCGTAATCAACCAGTAATTTTTATCTTCGTCTATGGCAGGGGCTAAAAACGGAAGGAAGATGAGCAGGATTAAGGCGTACCAAGGATGGACCGTATGGGTCAAAATCAGGTAAGCCATCAAAGGGATTGCCATGAGACGCAGCGAGGTTTTGGGTGATCTGTTTCGATAAGCTAAGCCCCATACGATGAGGAGCACCACCATCATGATGATGGCAACGGCCAGTTTGACCTGTGTGTCGGCCGGACTTGGAGTGTATCCGTCCCCGTCATTTAGTCGCCGCGTCACCCAAAAGAAGAGCCCGCTGTTAAACTTCCAGCGATCGTTGTAAATGCGTAACGCACCAAATAGCCCTGTCCCATCGAGTGGGCCAACCAATCCCCAACCGGCCCGTAAACCGGCCGGAACGAGCAACCCTATGGTTAGGATGCCATAGGTAAATCGCTGACGCCATGACCAACGCCAATAAATAACCGGCAAAATGAGGACGGGCAAAATTTTAGTAAGCGTAGCAAGAGCTAGCAAAATAGGGGACACAAAACTGCGCCATGCTTTGTCGTTATCTTCGCCAAAAATGGTTGATTGAAAGAGCGTGACCCATACCCCTGCCATCATCAAAAGGATCATCCATGCATCGATGTGGGCTGAATGAGCCACCTCTACAATAATCAACGGATTCCACAGCCATAGCAGGATACGTTGGGAAGGAAATGCCGCGGCCGCTAATAGTTTTGTTACGATGAAAGCGGCCCCTAGCTCGAATACAACCATGCTGATTTGCATGCTGAGAGGGCTGATACCAACCAATCGATTAAGGCCTGCGAACAGCCACTGTGCGGCCGGCATGTATGGGCTTGCCATCCACGTATTGTTGGCCAGCTCACGGACCGGAACGGCTAGATAATCGAGCTCGGCCGATTCAATCGGTAAGGCATATGGAGAAACGCCATTGGTCGCCACGTGGCCGTCCCATAAATACCGATAGACATCATCCGATAGCGTTGGTGTGGTAAATAGCAGGATAACTCGGGCAAGTATGGCTGTTCCCCAAATAAGTCTGGTAGAGAGCTGGCCCGGCCGAGTTTCTGCCCAAACCAAAGCGAGCAGAAAAGCTAAAAATGCGACAGCATAAAACCCGATTGTGGTTGGGGTATGCTCGGCCCGTAGTGTGCCGTTGGCTTGGTCAAGCACAAACATCCCCCCAAATGGGAGGATGAATGTTACTGCCAAGAGAAATGCTGGAATCTGTTTGGTTGACAAAGCGATAGGTTGGTGTCGCTTCGCTTACGCACAGAACTTCGTTCTGCACAGTTGGTCAGTAAAGCTGATTGACTGACAAGCGAAGCGTGCTGATAAACTGACAGGCTAATTACCAGAGCCACCTGTTTTTAGGTTCACCCATCGTATTGAGTAAGATTTGATCAAGGCCAAACGCCCGGCCAGATTTTGTGAGTGCAACAACCAGTGCACCGGCTGTTAGCAAAACGTACGTCCAAATCCACTCGCTACCACCTTGGTAGGCAAAGAACAGATTGAGAAAGAAGAAGGTTGCTCCCCAACCGGCTAAGGTTGTGAGCCCACCAAAGGTCAAGCCCAAGCCCAGCAAGAGCTCAGCTACGAGCTGGAAACCTGCAAACAGACCCGGAGCCTGCAAAATCGTGCTGTTGATGACGGCGCGATAGGCATCGCTCCCACCACCAACTTCACCGAAAATCCAGCCGAACAAGCCGGTAATCCCGTCGGCCGTGTACAGCCCTTTGGTAAAGTTGTCGTACCATGTCACCAAAAGAATAATTCCTAAAGTGACCCGCAAAATTGCGATGATACTGCGTAAATATTTTGCTTCGTTTTCTGCATTCATAAGATTTCCTTCCTTTGAAAATTACAATCACTATTATTGGTCTAACCGAATTATGGCTTTTGTTTCGGTTACACACAATTAGAGCCTTGAAGTAGGGGAAACCTTACCGGTGAAATACTTTTGTAATATCAGAACAAAAAAAGGCCACACCGGAGTGTGACCTTTTCATAAATCTAAAATCTGGATTCAAAAATAATCTAGCGTTTCCGCTTCTTTTTCTTTTTACGGGTCGCTTTTTCTGCCGCTGAAAGAGGTTTTTGCTCGGGAGCAGCTGCCTGATTACCGTTAGTTGGAGCCTGTTGAGTAGCAATTGCGCCGTTGGAAGAATCCGCTTTCATGTGGCAGTTTTTATACTTTTTGCCACTTCCACACGGACAGGGATCATTCCGGCCGACGCGCAAGGCATCTTTGCGAACTTGGGTTTTCTTCCCTTTGCCCTGAACAACCTGTAGCCCAGCCTTTGTGAGCGAGTCTTGCCGTTCTTGCTCCGCTTTTTCGCGCCGCATGTACTCTTCATGCCGCTGAATTTGGATAAAGAACTTGCTGGCAATTTCTCGCTGGATGTTGGTCAACATGTCGTCAAACATCTCGTAAGAGCGCATTTTGTATGCGATCTTAGGGTCTTTCTGACGGCCGGCCGACTCTAGGCCGATTTCGCGGCGCAGGTCATCTGCGGCCGATAAGTAGTCGCGCCATTCCCGGTCAATGGCTGAGAGCATCATCGTCCGTTGGAACTTGGTGAAGGATTCTTCGCCGATCCGTTTTTTCCAGTTTTTACGTTCTTTATCAACGTATAACCCGAGCGCCTCAACCAATTCATCCCCTGAAAGGGCAGATAAACAGCTGATCAACAGATTTTGGAGCCCTTCACGAACAGCGACACGGAACTTCGTTTGCTGTCCTTTTAAGACATCAACGGCCAAACGCTGAGATGGGAAAGCATTAAATGCACCACCAATCTCTTCCTCTGCTTTGGCCCATAAAGCGGTTTTGTCGTCTTCGGCCGCAAAGTCAGCCAAGAAGTTGTCGAACACCGCCCGCACGTTGGTCATGAAACGGGCCTGTGTATTTTGTTTCGCCTGAATATGGTTCGATTTGGTGTTTGCCATAATCGCGTCCATGCGTGGAATCGCGGGCAAAAGCGGAATAAACCGACTCATCTCTTGAAGCATTTGATACAGATTGCGCCCTTCGTCCAAGTTTTCTTGGGCAAGCGCCATCATTTCGCCACGAACTTCGTCTGGTGTCCAATCGGCCATTTCTGCCATATCCAGCTTGCGGATGGGCAGATAGGTTTGTAACCGGCCGAAGACCCCTTTTAGGTTGACCGAGTCAGTTGCTTCGGCTGAGAAATCGTCCACGGCGCGATCAACTTCACCGCCGATGAAGCCCAGATAATTATCGAGATAATTGGTGACAAGCTCATCGATGATTAGCTCAAACGCTTCATCAAGCCGCTCATCCATGTCATCATTCCCAGTTAAGATCGAGCGACGGCCGTCGTAAATTGTTTCACGCTGTTTCGACATGACATCGTCATACTCAAGAACGTTTTTACGGATGTCAAAGTTGTACCCTTCGATCCGCTCCTGCGAACTGGCGATGATGCGATCTAACAAACGACTTTCAATCGGAATGTCGCTGTCGGTGTAACTGCTCATGAATGACTTGAGTCGTTCACCACCAAAGCGGCGCATGAGCTCATCTTCTAGCGACAAGAAAAAGCGGCTGGAGCCGGGGTCACCCTGACGGGCCGCACGACCGCGAAGCTGGTTGTCAATCCGGCGGGATTCATGCCGTTCAGAGCCAACAACGTGCAGACCGCCCAGTTCCCATACCTCGTCACGCGATGATTCCGCGTCACTCATAATTTTTTGGATGTCTGTTATGAGGCTAGCTGGCAGGGCTGGAACATCGCCAACAATTTGCTCTGCTTCGGCCGTTTCACCTTCCAGCACAGCACGAACGACGGCCGCACGGGCGTTATAGTGATAATCGAAGACCTGATCGGATAAAAATTCTGCCATTTTCCGATCATCTTTTAACGCCACTTGGAAGCGAGTGTGTAATTCAGTCTCACGTACCGCCTCGTCCACGATGATCGTGTCTAAATCTCGCTCTTTTAAATATTCACGAGCATCATCCCGTCGGCCGATTTGGATCTGAGACAAGATGTGACGGGCGGTTTCAAAATCGAGATCATGTTCTTCTTGGAACATCTTGGCAAGATAGCCAACCATTTGAACTTCCTCGATTTGTTTGGCCGATGCATCGAATTCTGCCTTTTTCGCGGCCAGCGTATCAACCAGCTCTGCATCCAATTTGCCAGATTTTGTTGCCAGCTCTTTGGCTTTATCAACCCCTTCGGTCACATATTTCAGGGCCAAAGCGATGAGTTGCTCACGGGTGAACAGGCTATCTTCAACCATAGCGGCCGCCAATCCTTCAGGATTACCGCCCAGCATGATGTCTGTACCACGACCGGCCATGTTGGTCGAAATCGTAACAGCCCCTTTCTTGCCCGCTTGGGCAACCGTCAGCGCTTCGGATTGATGCATTTTTGCATTCAAGACGTTGTGGTTAACATTCTCGCTATTGAGCATCTGATGGATTTTTTCAGAGTGCTCAACCGAAGTGGTACCGACCAGAACGGGTCGGCCGGTTTGCGCCACACGTTTAACCTCTTGAACAATCGCTTGGTCTTTATAATCTTCTGTAGCAAAAACTTGGTCAGGGAAGTCGATGCGCTTAAAGAAAGCGGGTTTGCTTTCACCCTTGTTGTAGTAGCTAAAGGCCTCGGTCCCCTCGATTGTCTCTTTTTTGGTTTCCATCCCTAGATCAGAATATTCAACCAAATAGGTTACGTTGGTGGGGAGCGGCGTTACATCTACGCTGTAGATTTCTTGGAATTCCTCAGCATCGGTCATGGCTGTACCGGTCATCCCAGCGATTTTGTTGTACAGCCTGAAATAATTTTGGATGGTGATGGTTGCAACCGTCACGCTTTCCCGCTTAACGGTTACCCCTTCCTTCGCCTCGATGGCCTCATGCAGACCATCTGAGTAGCGACGGCCGGGCATTAAACGGCCGGTAAAGTCATCGATGATCACCACTTCATTTTGCTGAACCGTATAATCTTTATCCCGTTTGAACATGTACTGCGCTTTTAAGGCGTTGTCCAAATAGTAAGTCATATGGTAGAAGCGAGGGTCATAAATGCTGTCCCCTTCTTCTGGGTCCAACTCCGGAATCTTGGCTTCAATGGCCGCAATTCCCATGTCGGTCAGCGTGATCGATTTGCTCTTTTCATCGAAGTCATAGTGGCCGTTTGGCTCTTCGTCCTCGTCACGCGTGTTTCGTTTTAACCCACGCACGTAGCCGGAAAAACGAATGTACTCGTCAGACGCTTGGTTTGCGGGTCCTGAAATGATTAATGGTGTACGAGCCTCATCAATTAGAACGTTGTCTACCTCGTCGATAACGGCAAAGTTGTGCGGCCGTTGAACCAAGCGATCTGGATCGCTGATCATGTTGTCACGTAGATAGTCAAAGCCAAACTCGCTACTAATCCCGTAGGTGATGTCAGCTTGGTACGCTTCGCGGCGGGTACACGGCCGCCAGTGAACAAGGCGGTCGTCTTCTAGCTCTGCACCAGGATTAACGTAATCCCCATCGTACAGGGCTGAATATTGTTGCGGCCCAATAATGCCGACGCTCAGCCCCAAAAAGGTGAAGATTTGACCCATCCAGCCACCGTCACGGCGTGCTAGATATTCGTTCACCGTTACAAGGTGAACGCCTCGGCCGGAAAGCGCGTTTAGAAACAGCGGGAGCGTTCCAACCAGCGTTTTTCCTTCACCCGTACGCATTTCAATGATTTCGCCCCGACTGAGCAAAATACCACCCATCATTTGTACATCGTAGTGGCGCAAAGTGGTGGTGCGACGGGATCCTTCGCGCACAAGGGCAAACACTTCTGGTATCGCTTCCTGTAGGGCTTCGTTGCGCTCATCATCATCTTCGATGGCGGAAATACGATCCTTCAGGCTCAGGGTTAATTCCCGAAGCTCTTCATCGCTCATGGCCTGCATACGTGGTTCTTCGCTCTCAATCGCTTCAACCAGCGGCCGTAAATTGTCAATTACTTTTTTATTTGGGTCGCCTGAAAAGGCGCTCACAATTCGATTCCACATAATATTTTTGGATCTGGAACAAGGCTTAAGTGCCTTGATAGTTTGAAATTTATGGTGCGCAATTTTGTATTATCGCGCAACATGGGACACATTACTTTGTTTAGGGGTTCTAAGTTCTGTTTATTTTACCTGTCAGAGTAGATTCTAACGATAAAACTTATGTTTCAACCATTGTGAGAAAATGGTGTTAAGAAACTGTTAGCGACTTATGCAAAATTAGCATAATGGATGAGTCACGGTTGTAGGTTCAATTGGCAGGCTCTGCACTCGCTCTAAAAACTAAAAAGACTTCGAAAGTTTAATTTTTTCGGTTCAACCGTGGATCGGTGATGAGGAAAACTTCCGAAGTCTTTTGTGATCCCTATTCGTCAAAGAGCTCGCCCACACTGCGCCCTTCGTGTGAACGAACGATGACCTCACCCAAAAGGGATGATGTCGATAAGATTTTTAGATTTTTCAGTCCGTGATCCGGCCGGATGGGAATCGTATCGGTGGTGATGATTTCGCGGATCGGTGCGGCCGCAAAACGCTCCATCGCTGGGTCAGATAAAACGGGATGGGTGAAGACGATATCAACCTCGTTGGCTCCGTTGTCTTTGACCACCTGCACCGCTTGGGTAATCGATCCGGCCGTATCAACCAAGTCATCCACAATGATGCAGTCTTTGCCTTCAACATCACCGATCAGAGTCAGTGCTTCCCGGCGTAAGTCGTTGCCCAAACGCCGTTTTTCTACAAAGGCCAAAGGGAGGTTGAGTAGATCTGCATATTTCCGGCCGGTTTTGGCAAAGCCCAAGTCTGGGGTCACCAAAACAGCGTTGCTCAAATCCTTTGTCCGCAGATAGTCACAGAAAATATATCTAGCGGTTAAGCTGTCACCGGGTATTTTGTAGAATCCTTGAATCTGTCCTGCATGCAGGTCAACCGTCATCCAGCGATCTGCTCCGGCCGCTTCGATCAAATCTGCCATTAAGCGGGCGGTAATTGGGACACGCGGCTGTGTTTTTTGATCGCTCTGAGAGTATGCCAAATAAGGCATGACGGCCGTGATGCGTGCGGCCGAATCCCTTTTTAAACAATCGATGGCGATCAACATCTCCATGATATTGCGGTGCACCGGCTTGTTGTGGCTCGAAATCAAATAAACGTCCTTGCCACGGGCGCTCCCATGTAATTGAACCCAAATATTTTCATTTGGGAAATCAATAATATTCCAACTGGTTAATGGAACGTCGATATAATCTGCAATCCCCTGAGCCAATTCAGGGCATCCTGAGCCAGCATAAATTTGAATATCTCCGTAACTACGATAAGTCATATCTCACTATCCTAAATTCGTTTTACGTGTGTTGCTTTAAGCAGGCCTGAGTAGGGAACTGGTATTGCTCAGTAAGTTCTCGGGTTGACAGGCTGTTGCAAAGCTTGTTGTGATGGAGGCCGATTTTAAAGTGACTCGCAAGTGACACGCATAGGTGAGTCATTAGCCCGTCTTGCTTCGAGAATTGTACCCCAATCAACCCCTTTCAGCATTAAATTTGCTAAATAAATCGACCTGCTTTTCAAAACATGAAATGTTAAAAACTCCCTAGCTGGTTTCCCAGAGAAGAGAGGGTTATTCAAGAAATCATGTCGTTTTATCGGAGTGATTGTTATTGTAAGCTTTTGTCAATGAGGCGAAGCCGATACGGCCTGCGCTCCGCATCCCGCCAGTCAAGTAGCTCTGGAAGTGCGTTATCAAATTCCTGTAGGTCTGGCACAATGCGCAAGAATGGAAGTTGAACCGCGTTGCGGATCACCCGCTCAGATTCGTCGTATGACGGTAACCAAGAGCCGGTGTTGACATACCACTGGCGATAGCTCCGGCCGTTTTGATGTTGCGATAGCTCCTCAAATTTTGGGGAATGATCGTGACCAAAAATCAGGAACTGAACGGCCGCGCTATGATTTTCCCCATCTTCGTGCGTGTGATTATTAAGCGTATGGTTGATGGCATCCGCTACCTCATCTAACCCTACAACCGCATTGGTTGAGTTTAAAAAGCGCATCAAACGCAGACGGACAATGTAATCGACCCCTGCAAATACCAACGACAGAATGGCGATTAGCAGATTTCCGGTGATGAAGTTGCCCAATCCGATAACAACAAGAAGCCAGAACAAGATGCGCAATATAACTCCGGCCGTGACTCCACGTATGTAGCGGCGATTTCGCTTGCGCGAGATGCGACAGGCTCTAAAACGAATATCTTCGATGAGTCGAACACAATCATTTGAAAGTGGCAATGTATCGACAACCCCTTCATCTGTGTGAGCTTCTGGGCTGAATTTGCCGCTTTTGCCCAGTAAGTTTGCGAGCGCTTTAAATGTTAGATGCGGTTGACGCAATAACATCGATATGGTTTCTGTTGCTTGATTGCTAAGTGCATAGTGGATGTAACTCGAGAGCGGCCGGATGTTGTCTGCAAAGGGGTGAATTTGTTCGATTGTGTTGAACAAATAGCGCACAAAAAAGGAGCCAGAGGGTAGTTCGATTAGATTCGGCCGATCTTTTAAAAATGGTTTATCGATGGCTGAGAACGAGTTAACCGGATCATACTGATTCCCGTGCTCTACATAAAACAGCCCTTCTTCATAATCAAACCATTCGGGGAAATGGATTCGATCTCTAAAGTTTTCATCTAACGAGGCTGGCAAAGATTCTTTGAGCGGGAGCGGAGATTCAGGGTTCCGGCCGTCGATCGTGTCGTGATACCACGCATAGTAGCTGGCCGAAATGGTTGTGTAGATCGCTTCCTGTACCTCTGGCCACACCGTTTCTACATCGTGGTTCCCCCGCATCAGCACCAGTTCGTTTTCTGGATGGGCCAGAAACCAGCCCAAGGCTTGAAACAGCGTTTGATGCCCGCCAGCAATCCGATTCAGCTTCCAAACAGTTTCGGCCGAGCTTGTCCCCAAACCATACTGGCGGAAATGATCAGTGACTTTAATTTTCCCGTTCATCACATCTGCGCTTTGCTGATCCGGCACAGATATCACCTGCAAAAATTCGAGAAAATCCCCGTTGATGTACAGCTTCCAAGGCTTTTTAAATGCAGAAGAGACGGTCGCGCTTTCAGTCAGCTCGACGTGATAAACCAGCATATTTGCAAACGCACCGTCGAAGAAAAAGTCTTCGAGCGGGGCGATTTTTCCCGTTTGTGGATCGATACCTTCAGCCAAGTGAAGGTCGCTTACAAATAGAAAATTATGCTTTGGGGATAGCCTTGGGGAGTTTGCAGGCGTATTACGACGCATTTAAATCAATCGAAAAAGAAAATGGCTTTGCACCTAATTGTGCAAAGCCATTTTCCAATTGGTTATGTTAGTTACGGGTCATGTTGCGGACCAAAAATGGGACGCCAATTGCGAGTGCAACCATAATCCAAGCGAACCAACCAGGTAGGTTAACTGCTGTGCTTTCTGCTGCTGCCATAAGTTCCATATCGTGTGTTCCTCCGTTGCGATTTTCTGGATCGATCGCAAATGAATATGATCCGTCGATGCGGTGACCATCTGTACTGATGACGAGCCACTGGACGGTATACACGCCCGGTTCCGAAATTTCTACGTTCCGGCCGGTCATGATATTGTCTGTTGAAGCGTTGATTTCAACCAAAACCGGAATCGTGTTGAAGTCGCTATCAAACACAGTAAATGTGCTCGACAGGCCAACTGATTCGTTAAATTCTAGTCGAATCTCATCTGGGAAATCTGTTAAAACTTGACCGGGGGCCGGATTAGATGATGCTAATTCAGCGTGGGCCAAAATGACATAAGATTGCCCAAAATAATAGCACAATCCTATCAGAATGCCCCATAAAATTTTTGTTTTGCAAAAGTATTGTTTCATCAATTTAAGCCGTTTTATTCTCTTCTGAAGCGCCAAGTGATTAGGGCAACGGCGATCAAAATCGATAGAGGAATGATCAAGAATCGCCACCCAGAGTTTAAGACACCTTCCGTTAACGGTGCATCATCTGTTATCACATTGTCATTTTCGGCCGCATCTTCTTGCTGGATTGGAGGATTCGGTGCGGTCCCGTTTTCAGATTTAGGCCAATTTAGAATAACCACGGCCGGATCATGATCGGTAGATTTAAAGTCTAGATTTTCGGTCGAAATATCCAGTTGATATGCATCAGGATAATCCGCATTCAGGTGCAAAATATCAACGTGCTCCAATCTGGGTACAAGATCAGTCGTTAAGTAGATGCCATCAATCAATTGGCTGGCGCCACCAAAATTAAAGGAATACTGCTCTTCTAAAGGCAAGCTGGCTAATGCGTTTTGCAAATTGTCATTTGCAGTCAGAGCATTTTGGGTGGGGGACTGAGCAAAATCGTTAAAGTCACCTAGCACGACGATGGGAGTCTGGCTTTTTGAGAGCACGTTTGTCACCAGCTCCGCCTGGAATTCAGCTTGTGCCAGTCGGCGAGCGGCCGTTTCCCGTTCACCACCACGCTTTGATTTAAAGTGGTTCACATACACGATCAGCGGCTGGCCGTGCACGGTCAAGGTTACTTCGAGTGGCGGCCGGGAAAAAAGTGGTTCTTGGCCGCGATCACACTCAAATCCCTGTGGATCGATACCGGTCGTGATGCGGGAGCAGGTTTGTTGAAGCTGTAAGCCAGTCAATTGGGTTGATCGGGGATCGAACAGAAGCGCGTTGTCTATGCCTCGGCCGTCATAACTTTCCAGATGGGCAATCCCATACCGGAAGCCACAGCTTGGCTCCAAGCTGTCAGCCAAAAGGTCCAGTAGTGGTTCATTTTCTACCTCTTGAATTCCGATCAACGTTGGGCACCCCAGCCAGTGGGTGATTAAACGCTCAAACTTCGTGTTGCGCGTCTTGATCTCTTCGGCCGAAAGCTTTGGCTCCGCATCCTGACCTGTATCGTCAATCGAGTCAAAAAGATTTTCCACATTCAAGGTCGCAACTGAAATCTGGTTTTCAGCTAAGCGAATAGGGTCGGGCAAGGGGAGCGCAGGTCCGGCCGAAACCTGAATCGGCCGATCAGCGTCTTGCACTAATTTCCACTGCTCAAAGTTCCACGTGAGCACACCGACCAAGTCACTGACGCGATCTCCACGTTTCACAACGGGCAACTCGTCACAATCACGATCATCGCTCGGCAAAATCGGGATGATCACATCAACCGGATCTTGGCTTGATGTCCGAATGATGGGCAACTCCTGAGCATTTGCTGGAATCACCGAAAAGCCACAACCAGCATCAGTCTCAAACGTCGGACCAGCAACAATCGCTTCTGGCAAAGCCACCCGCATCCCCTCAAGGCTTTCGTTGGGCAACTCCGTTGCGGTTAACAGGATGGGATCAGGCAGTGGCTGATTGTCACCGATTTTTATGATGGTTAAGCTATCATCGTCAATCTCCGTTAAACCAAAAAACTCAGTGACCCGGCCGCTGATTTGAACTCGATCACCCGGCCGTACGCTGGGCCGATCTCGGCCGGTAAAAACCGGAATCGCATCAGACGTTAAGTCGTTAAAATCTCCAGAGTCTTGCACAAAAAGAGTATAAAACGTGATGCCGCTGGCATTTTTATCAGCCGTAACCGCCGTCACAATCCCCTCAAACTCAACCGTCTGATTGACTTTTGATCCTGAATCACCCGTTCCTTGAATCTTGCTAATTTGGCTGCCAATTTCTGGTTGATTGTTCGTTTCTTGGGTAAGTATTGGTTCTGGGCATGGTTCAAAATCTGGCACTAAAAACGGAGTGGGGTTCCGTTGCGGCCGAAAATCAGCGGCCGTGTCTGTATCACAGTTTGGCGGAACCCGCTCAAGAGAAAATCCTGCGCCAACGGGCAAAATAGCCGGGTTAAGCCGTGTGTTGGCATCCCCGTAGCTGATTTCGTCGAGCGGTTTATTTCTCTCGCTCAGCACAATCACTTCATCCCCAGAATTTGAGAAAAAGACGTCACCAGTCGCTAAAATAGAGACCGGCCGCATATTAGGCACATCGGGAGTAGAATCCTTAAATTCAAAATGGGGGTAAATGCCGATTTCGGCCTTAAATGCTTCGGCCGACTGAGCAATCACGATCACCTCGCTCGGCTGAAAAGTAGTATTTCTGGGGAAACGCATCATCCCCTCACCACCTCCAATTGTTTCTTCATCCCCAATTTTAATTTGCTCTGCATCGACGGGGGCATCAGCTACAACAAGCAGTTCAACCCATTCGTTAAACTCATCGTCTTGAATGGTGTCATAGGCGATTTCGGTGATTAAGATCGGAGTTGGCTCGTCCGTTTGGAGCGGCGTGGCTCCCATAAAAAATAGACTCAATAGCAAGATGATGGCGACTTTGATCTTCAAAATGTACAAAAAAAGACCAGGCTGATTTTTAAAACTTCAAACCAGCCTGGTCTTTAGGCTCAATAAAGCGGGATCTACCCGCTTAAAAATGCTTCTAAATTGGCTTTGCTGATGCGGTAAGCCGATCCGATTTTGCGCGCTTTTAGCTCGCCAGATTCAATTACGGCCATGATGTCGGCCTCTGCAACCTGCACGATCTCGGCCGCTTGTGCCGGGGTCATAACGGCCGGCATTTCGCCTGAGCCAGAGCCGCTGTCTGCCGCGGCTGACTCAGTTTGAGCACCCGCATTGGCGGCTGCCATTTGGGCCGCTTGCTGGTTGAGCATCTGCTGTTGTTGCTGTTGCATCATCTGCTGATTTTGCAGAGCGCCCATTCCCATCGCACCAATGCCTAGCCCGGCAAGGCCGTCACCACCGCCAGATTCACCGGCCGCGCGCAAGGCATCTGCCTGTTGCATTTGGGTGTAGCTGGTGCCGTAACCCATTTTGGTCACAACTTCAAGTGAGTTCGGGTGTAGTGCGATGCGAATATTAAAGTCAACCAGTGACAGGCCGATCGCATCAAATTCCGCTTGCAACATGCCAACCAATAAGTCGTTTAAATCTTTTGAAAAGGATTGGAGCTGAGCTGGCCCGAGGCTTTTCGCTTCGGCCAATTCGCTCAGTTTGTCCTGCATCATCACGCCCAACATCGGGTCGAGCCGATCTTTGAGTTGAGGCGAGCGGACGCTGTCACGGAACGCATCCATTGCGGTTAAAAAGCGCCAAGGATCGGTCACTTTCATGACGTAGGTGCCGTTCCCGACCATTGCACTTGCTCCGGGACCACGCCCAGCATGTTCAATCACAATCGGGTTTGCGGTTCCCCATTTCATCGTGATGTCGGTCGTTTTTACAAAGAAAACGTCGGCCGTAAATACATTTTTGCCGCTGAAAACCCCTTTAACCAAGCGATCTAGTAGGGGCAGATTTTCTGTGGTTAGCGTGTGGCGACCTTGATTCAATGTACCAAGCGATTCACCACCCCGCACAAACAGGGCCACTTCGCCCGGATTCACAATACATTGCGAGCCCAGCCGGATATCGCCAGGGCCACCTTGTGGAACTTTTTGGACAACCTCGTCACGAAGCCATCTTTCAACCATTACGCGATCTAATATGCGTGCCATAATGTCTCCTTTTTAAAAGCTTTTTGCTGTCAGCTTTTGGCTTTTAGCTAATTTCTTAAATCCTGAGTCTCTTTTGACCGGCAAAAAATCTACATGCCATCAGACCCGCGCTAATAGCTAATAGCCAACGGCTAAGAGCAAACTTACGCCATCCCTTTAATTATTTCGTTGCGAGATGCAAATTCACTGTTTGCATCTTTTAGTACAGAATCTAATTCGCGAATTGTGGCCGCGATATGGGTCCGTTCGTCAACGGCCTGTTGAAGCGCTTTAACTTGATCGTTTGCTTCATCGACGTACGCTAGCATCGCCCCGTCAAAAATATAGACTCGATCTAGATCGCTCTCGTTGATTTGATTGGCATCAAAAAAGCTTGAATAGCCGCTGGGTGCATCTTTGATTTTGCCGATCAAGCCCATGAGTCTGTTATCAACCCGGCCGATTGGTTCAGCGTGGTCAATGGCCAAGACAATATCGGCCGAAAGCGTTTCAGATATGCCGCCAAGGGCCAATCGAACCTCATCGAGTTTGTTTGCGAGCGCCTCGCGTAGCTCACGATCCGACTCACGCCGTTCTTTTTTGTCTAAATATCCAGAAAATCCGGGAATCTTGCGCATGAGCCGCTCTAATCGACCCAAAACCCCCTCGTTTGTCTCTTTTCCTGCGGGCTCAGTCCCAAGTGTTTCGTCCATTTTTTACTCGCTTCCCCATGTCTATTTGGGGATAAGGCTTCTCTTTTGAAATTGATTATATTTGATGTTCCGATTGTGTACCAGATCAACTTAGGAGCGTGATTTTTATACTCCACTAAATCACCGCTCCTACCCAACTGAAGGTTAAAGCACAGAAAGTCAATTCACAAAATGTGGAATTTATTTAACCTTCAGTCCTTGAACGTTGTTATGACCCGATCCATGCGTCGATGATGTCTTGCAATTCACCCGAGAAGCTGAGTGTTTCAATGATTTGATTAATCTCACTTAGCAATTCATCGTCATCTTTACGCACAACAATTGCGTACGGTTCTACCGTAATCGGTTCAGCCACCAGAGATAGCCTCGAATGGCTTTGCATGTAGAGTCGGGCGTTGACTTGATCGATCAAAGCTCCGGCCGTCTCTTGTTGCAGAACCGTCCACATCGCATCGTCCGGAGTGGGCAAGGTTTTGATGGAGAGATCTCGCACACGATTTTGGGCGCTGATCGCCGCCACATGCCCTGCCGATCCGGTCTCTACACTAACCGTTTTTCCCTCAAAGTCGGTCAACGAATTAACACCGGTCGTCTCTTCATGCACAACTAAAAATTGGCCCGCATTGAAATACGGCTCTGAATAAGCAAAGTCTTTGGTTTTAGTTTCGTCGATGATCAGGGCCGAGATGAGGATGTCACACTGGTCGATTAACAGGGCGTCGTACAACCCATCGTACCCAAACAGTACAAACTCAACGGAGACTCCTAGTTCCCGGCCGATGGCGTTTGCCAGATCGATGTCGATGCCGTGTAACCCACCATCGCCGTTTTCAAACGGTGGAAACGTGGGATCAAGCCCCACACGAATAACCCCATCTGCCCGAATGCGCTCCAGTGTTTGTGAGCGGTTGCCACAGCCGGAAAAGAGTAGGAAGAAAGAAGTAATAAGTATGAAGTAGCAGGCGCGCCATTTTGGACTTCTTACTTCATACTTTCTACTTATCACTTTGTCACTCGCCACTGGCAACCTCCTGCAAAGCTGAGTAAATCGGTTTTTGAATAAACTCAGGGGTCACGAGTGAATAGGCATCCATATAACTTTTAGTCGGAGCTGGAGTCCTAAACATCCAGATGGCGGCCGTTTCAACCCACGGGGTCTGCTCCGCTACATGTTGGATGGCGTTTGTCGTGTAGTCAATCCGCTGTCCCGGCCGAACAGCCCGTGTCCAGCGGGGATGATCGTTCCAGCCGGTTTCAGTAATGTACACAGGGACTTCGTGATCATAAGCCAGCATAATGTCCCGATAAAGCTCGTAGCGTCTAAAGTTGAGCAATTCTGGATCCGGCGGCGTTTCAGGGGGGAACTGGAATCCATAAGTATGGACGGCTAAGCCGTCCAAGTGCTCGGCCACCCCGGCCGCATACATCTGCTCTAAGTAGATGAGGTCGTTTAATCCCCACGGAGACCCTTCTGGCTCAAGCGTTGGGGCTAGCGCACCGCCGAGAATCAACACGTCTGGGCTAACTTGTTTTACAGCCTGCGATGTTTCAGCGATTAGTTCCACGTAATCGGCCGCCGTTGTCGGCTGATATCCCCATTCAAAAGCCAGATTTGGCTCGTTCCAGACAATGATTGCGTGTAATTTCCCCTCGTATCTCTGGGCAAATTCGGCCGTGAATGCGGCAAAATCTGCATAGCTTTCTGGGCCAAGATAGTTAAGCGTCGTTTCTTCCGGCCGGGCCCATTCCGGCGTCAGGCCGATTCGGGCAATCACCCGCAACCCTTGGGCGTGCGCATGCTCCATCACCAAATCAGGATGTTGCCACGCGATGCCACCACTTTCATCTTGGTAATAGGCCCATGGAAAAAACTCAACGATGGTGGTTGCTCCCATCTCTCGCACCATTTCAAGCGAGCGTTTGATTTTCCACTCTTCTACTTCATCGGTGAGTCGGGTGTGGACGCCCAAGACGGGGAGCTCGCTTTCCACAGTTTGCTCCGGCCCCAGCACAACTAAATCAGGGGCCGGTTTTAGCGCCAGCAGGATGAGGAACATACCGGTCCACCGTATAACTTTACTCATCATCGAATTAGTTTTGGCTTGCTCGGCTATGTGCAAAGTAGAAGTCGCCCCACCAATCAAACAAATCGATGATGATCTTGAGCCGATCTTCGATAGGTAATGCCTTGTCTGGCAGATTGCTTTCAGGCTTTCCTTTTGGAAGGATGTTCAACCCGCCTAAGATCTCGTTTTGCAGACGGATATTGAGCAGTTGATTTTGAAGATCATGGATTAATAAACGGTCTTTTGATGGATCGGGCAAGTCACGAAATAGACTGCGGCCGATCCATTCGATTTGTAGCCGAGCCGAATTTTCGGCCGCATTTGTTAGCAATTCGCGCTGACTAAAACTGAGACTGTCCAATAACCTCTCACCCCAAATATGGTGATACCTGCGCAACCTCACGTCCAAGCCGCCATATTGCTGAGCCACCGTTAACAACTGTTCCGGGGTGCAGACCTCTGCTCCGGTGGCTTCGAACTGCTCAGCGTAACTGTTGAAAGCTTCATGATTCCAGTTGCTTAGGGTTTCAGCTGGCTCATGGGTAACCAAAACGATGTGGCTTAATTTTCGATAAATTGCAACGGGGGCTGGAAAATTAAATGGGGGGATTTCTGATTTTTCAGTGTCCGCACCTAACGAACCAAATGTTTGTGAGGCCAGTGACTGCGCATAAATTTTGATCGGATCATCAGAAGTGTCTTTCAGTTGGGAGCCGGTTAGAGCATTTAGTCGGTCTAATTGACGAGGGGGTTTGAGTAAGTCGGTTGATATTTGAATCAACTGCTGACCCATCCACCCGTTTAAACTGCGTTGCTCACCTGCAGAGCGAATCATGCCCAACCAGCCAAGTCGAGACTGCCAGCCGTAACTCTCGATTCGCTCGGCTAATTCGGGATGAAGCATAAAAAAGCGAGCTGCACTTTTTTGATTCAGAATAGTGAGTGTCGACTCGCTTGTGGCTAAATCTTGCTCTTGTCGAAAGGTGGCGATTTCATTTCTGATTGACTGAATATCAAATTGATCTGAAACAACCGCTGTAAAATGGTGCTGCTTACTTTCAGTCTGGGATGGGATATCAAGGGTTCCATGCCAAGCTAAACCAAACAGATAGTCGGCCGCGCATAATCTGGTTAAAAAGTCATGGAAAACTTGAGGCTTGGCATCAGAAAGCATTAATATGAGTATAGCGTTGGTTCTGCTCCGTTTCTACCCCATCGAAATGTGAATGAGTATACTATTAGTGGATTCACACGATTTGACTGAGGCATCAGAGTTAAACCTGCTCGAATTCATCTAATTCACCACACTTAATAAATTTAAAAGATGGCATCTAGTTTGTAGTTGCCATTTTGTTTTATGCGAGTACTAGTAACAGGTGCGGCCGGTTTTGCAGGCACACATTTAGTTAGACATTTGAATCAGCTTGGGCAAACGGTGTATGGGTTGGTCTTGCCGCACGAGTTTGATCCAGAAAAGGAATACATTTTTGAGCCTGTTCTGGGGAATTTACTTGATGCTGAATCGCTAGAGGCGGCCATCAAAACCTCAAAAGCAGATGTGATTTACCATTTAGCAGGACAGGCCGATGTGGGGCTGTCGTGGCGTAAACCAGCAATGACCATCATGGTTAACACTGTGGGGACAGTCAATATTTTAGAGGCGGCCTTAGCAGGCAATGTTGAAACAATTGTGGCGGTGACAACGGCCGAACTTTATGGGCCGCAACCGCGTGAAAAAATGCCGATTAACGCTCGCAGTCGGCCGAATCCGTGGCATCCGTATGCGGTTAGTAAACTTGCGGCCGGTAGCCTGCTATCAATTTATCAGCGTCGCTATACAGACATGAAAATCATCGAGGCGCGGCCGTTTAACCATATAGGCCCGGGCCAAATGACCGGGTTTGTCGTGCCGGATTTTGCCAGCCAAATGGCCCAGATTCGTGCGGAATTGATTCCGCCAAAATTGCTTGTGGGTAATTTAGATGCAGAACGAGATTTTACCGATGTGCGAGACGTGGTGCGTGCCTATGCGCTTTTGGCCGAAAAGGGGGTTCCGGGCGAAACCTATCACATCTGCTCAGGACAGCCGGTTGCAATTGCTACGATTCTTAATATTTTGGCTGAACTTGCTGAGGTAAATCTGGAAATTGAATATGATCCAGATCGGATGCGGCCGTCAGACACGCCGGTTTTGTACGGTTCTTTCCACAAGCTCCGCAAAGATACTGGCTGGTCCCCATCTATACATTTGCGCCAGTCACTGGCTGAAGTGCTGGCCGAGTGGGACGCAAAGGTTCAGGATGGCGCATAAAAAACGGAAGCGGTTGGATGAGGCGATGGCGGAGCGAGGGCTTGTAGAATCTGCAAAACAAGCGGCCGGATTTATCATGGCTCGCGAAGTAAAGGTCAACGGCAAAATCGTAGATCAGGCGGGGACCGCAATTAAAGAGGGTGACGAAATATCGATGGTGACTACCATGCCGTGGGTCAGCCGAGGTGGGTACAAATTGGCCGGTGTTTTAGAGCCTTTTGGAATCGATCCATCCGGCCGTGTATGTGCAGATGTCGGGGCTTGCACTGGCGGCTTTACCGACGTTTTGTTACAGAATGGGGCGACAAAAGTTTATGCATTAGATGTTGGCTATGGATTGATCGATTGGAAACTGCGCCAAGACGAACGTGTGGTCGTCATGGAGCGGACAAATGTGCGGTACGTTGAGGCATTAGATGAGCCGGTCAGCCTTGTCGTAATCGATGTATCCTTTATTTCACTTAAAATTATTTTGCCTGCCATCCGAAAGTGGTTACATTCTACGCTTGAAACCAACGCTGAAGTTGTGGCTTTAATCAAACCACAATTCGAAGCGGCCCGCGATCAAGTGGGCAAAGGTGGTATTGTGCGGGATGATGCTGTGCGCGAAGAAATTGTGGTAGACGTGCTTGAATGGCTCCATGACAATAATTGGGTCATTCATAACTTGGCTCAATCTTCGATTAGAGGAACTGAAGGCAACATTGAATTTTTGGTTCATATCTCTCCCCTAAACACCGCTAGTGATAAAAACAAAACAATTAAAGATGCTCAACAGTGGTATCGTGACATAGATGGCTAAAATCTAAGCAGATTTAAACGGCGAGATTCAACCAGCATCATGTATACTATTCAGGCGTCGTCATGGTATAATGACGCCAAGGGCCGTTTGTGAAAAGCTATTACCGGGAAAGTTTATGCACTTGAGGGTAAAAGTATATACGGGTAGGACTACGACGATAAGCCCGTTCCGACTATTGAATAACCATGGAAGCACAAGTTACTAATTTGGATATTGCCAGACAAGAAATGCTTGTAAACAAGCTACGAGCAGTTCTCGGCCGGATGGAGATCGCCACGATGCTCTCATCCGAGGCGATGGTGTGGGCCGACGAACGCGGTGTCGTTCAGTGGTGTAATAGCGCATTTGAGGACCTAATCAATACCCCACGGTATGAAATTTTAGGGGCCGATTTAGTTGATCTACTGCGACTGTACAAAGACAAAAAAATGGTTCGGGGGATCGATCATCCCGTTAATTCAGCCTTGCAGACTAAATCTCACAAAATTGAGCAGTATGTTTGCCAGCTAGGCGAGACACGTACCCATCTAGAAATTGCGCAAGCGCCCACAATTGATGCGAACGAGCAGACCAATGTGGTTCTCGTGTTGCGTGAGGTAAACAAATCATCACCGATGAATTTGCCTAAAGACCTGCTAGAAACGGCCGTGACTGATCGCCTAAAAACCCTAACGTATGAAAAGATGGAGCTAGAGCGTAAAGTTGAAAGCCTGAGCCAAGAGCTTGAAGAACAGCGTTTTAAGGCGATGGACACGATGGAATCGGGTTATCGAGCTAAAAGCGCATTTCTTGCCAACATGACCCATGAGTTCCGCACACCGATTAGCGCGATCATGGGATATGCGGACATTTTGACCCGTGAAGTTAAAAGCATGGGGCACAATGACTGGGCCAGAGATCTGTCTGAAATTCGCAAAGCATCGAGTCAACTGTTTTTCATGATCAGCCAACTACTCGATATGGCCGCCATCGAAGAAGATAAATCTGCTTTAAATCTGAACGAAGTTGAAGTGTCTTCATTGATTCGGGAAGTGAAATCGGCCGTGCTGGAAGACATAGCCGAGCAAAACAACTCGCTTGAAGTAAACATCGCTCCAGAAGTTGATGTGATGCTGACCGATGTAGCGAAGCTCCGCAAAATCTTGGTGCATCTGCTCGATAATGCCTCGAAATTTACGATTAGTGGCTTGGTTAAACTGGATGTGACCGAAGTTGAACGAGACTCAGAAACCTGTATTCGCTTTATTGTTTCTGATACCGGTGCTGGGATGAGTCCGCGACAAATGGAACACATCTTTGATCCATTTACACAAGTAGATGAGTCGCTAACTCGCTCGTTTGAAGGGACCGGTCTTGGGCTTTATATTTCGAGCCAGTTTGTCGAGAAAATGGGCGGCACAATCTCGGTTGTAAGAAGCGAACCGGGTGTAGGCACTGAGTTTGAAGTTGTGGTTCCTAAAGTGATTGAACTTCCTGAAGAATAGGCTTCCCACAAAAGCGTTATATTTGCGCGTCGTCCTTGTGGCGAAAAGGATAGGGGTTTAGCGCTAGATTCTCGCCCTCGCGGGAATGACGTTTTCCGAAAACGTAGATTACTTGTCCTCTACCTCTAGCTGGGTCAACATCACGACAAACACATTTTGATCTAGCCTGTTGTAAAGCGAAGCGGGAGCCTCGGCCCAGACCATAATTTGCTCTGCATCATCTGAGCCAGACGGTTCAGACACCATCAAAAATCCCCAAATTTCCTGCCCTGAACTTTTGACATAGCTGAAATCCCGGCGCGCCCAAATACGATCGTTAATCGCAATTCTAAACGTGGCTGTTTCTTCGTACCCCAATGCACCGTCAGCCGCCGCATTGGCCAAGCTGTTAATTCGTTCTGTAGCCGGTTGATCTGACACAGCGCTTGAATTAAACGCGATAAACACCTTGTCGTCCCAGTTGGCGCTAAACCGTTGCCATGCCCCTTTGTCATCCTGCTCAAAATCGGCCGGATTGGGAACCGCAATCTTTTCAAGATCAACAACCGGCCACTTGGCTGGGAACAAACCTACCCCAACCGGCCGGTAATTCCACGACGCCACAAGCCTGCGGCTGGTTTCAATCAGTTCTGCCTCACTTTCACGCAACCCATCAACGTCAATCAGAATCCCTTCATCTTCGATCACAAAGGTGTAAAACAGACCGGTGTGTTCAATGCCGTCAGGGTCGGTGTAGCCGTAGGCGGTTTCAATTGCCGGTTGCCCCGCGATCTCCAACGGCTCTTCGTACAGCACGTCAACTCCGGGATAGGTGTTTAACGCTTGTGCTTGAATATCTTGAGCGCTTAGTCCGGCCGACTGATCGAAAATGGTAACTTGGAACAGGGTGTCTCCGGCTTGATCGCTGGTGAACAGGACGGGGCCGCGCCAGTCGGGGGAATACCAATCGGCCGGATAGGCAAACTGAAAGCCGGTATACGGGTCAAGAAATGTGCGTGTGGTTGGCTCAGTTTGGCTAACCGCTACATCGATTAATTCGCGATTTTTGCCGCCAGCTTGGTTTAAAGCTTCAAACCCGATTTTATAAGCGCCATCTGGCAACGGTCGCCAATCGTAGGTCAGTTGCGAATTTCCGTTTAGCGTGAGCGGCACACCGGGAACCGGCTCGATCCCATCATCAGTTAGAATCCAATCATACGGGGTGAAGGTGTCGCCCGGCTGAGCCGAAATCTCGTACGGCGTCCCCTCGGCCGTGAAGGCCCAAGCCTGTATTGATGCGCGTACATCTGTGTTAAACACAAGGCTTGCTTCCGATTGCTCACCCGTTGCCGCGCTGGTTAAAACTCCGCTGGCCGTACGCTGATCTCCACTTCCATCAGGCGTTGTGGCCCACAGGATCACAAATTGCCCTTGCCCCGCATCATCTTTTAAGAACGTGACGCGAGTGTCCCAAATAAAGAAATCTTCGTGCAGGCCGTCTTGCCATTTAAAAATTTCGTTGCCGTCAACCAGCCGCTGTGGTTCTGGGATGAGGGGATCAACTTCGAGCAATTTGGTGCGCTCAACCCCATCTGCCCCAATTTCGGCTTGGCTCACCAGCAGATTAACGCCTGAGATGCCAAGTCCGCTTACCTGAAAACCGAGCCAAAGCGGGTTGTTTTGCCCAAAACTTTGTGGGATCGGTTCACCCGCTTCGTCAGTTGGGGCGGTTTCTTGAAAGATGGTGACCTGTGGTGGTGAAACTCGCTCCTGAGAAATGGCATGATACCGATTGAGGAAGCGCTCCCAACTGGGAATGGCTGTTTCGTTGGCGTAGCTACGGTCAAGATTGGTGGCTGTGCTGGGGAAGTAGAGTGAGATGCCTGATGCATTCGGTAATCCCCGGCCGGATGCGTTGAGCAACACGGCCGCATCCACCGCTTGAGACACATTTTGGGCCAGCTCACTAATCTCTGGTTTGGGGCTTTGATTTTCTAAAATCGTGGCAAAATGATTGAGATCAATCGCCCCAAACCGCTCAGCATTTAGTCCATACGCTTTAGCATAGATCTCTGTTCCGGCCCGGGAGGGTGCAACCAAACTTGCGGCCAGATTCATATCTGTTTCAAGCTCAGCCGTCAGGTTGCCCAGCGCCTGCGTCACCCCATCAATTTGCTCTAAATCGATGGCGGCCATCGTCACAAACTCGGCCGGGGCTTCGGTTGAGTAGTAGTCGATAAACGCTTCGGTGGCGAGTTGAGCCGCCATCTTGCCATCGGCATTGGGGTTTTGCGCCAGTTGGTTGAGCCAAGCGGTGTAGGGCCAGCCTGCGGCCGGGGTTAGCTCTTCAGAGGCGGCGGCCGCCTGAGCATACGGAACCAAACTTTGATACACATCTAGCTGACCCATGAGACAGGCATCAAAGCCGATCATGTCGAATTTAAAGTCGGTTTTGTCCCGTATTCCGGCCGCTAGTCCTCGCTCTAGCTCATCAAGCGTGAGTTGATCCCCATCGGTGTCGTCTTCAGCGATGCCGGACCAGCCAACGCCGTGATCCCAGACTACAAGTGATGTACGGTTGGCCGGATAGGTCGCCAATCCCCACTGGATAAAGTCGGCCAGCACCGAAGGGTCACCCATGTTCAGCTCGCCAATCTCAGCCACAATTTCGCTGTTGATCGTTTGATCATCATCGTCCGGCCGGATGACGTAGCGGCGGGTGTCGCTCCACGGCTTGCCGGCCGCGCGATCCCACTGGACGATGACTTGTACGTTATCGCCTAGCTCGGCCGCTTCCATTTGGTTCATGTTAAACACAGATGCGGCATCAAGACTGTTGTCGGCCGCCATGTAGACCAAAACGGTCCAATCTGGCAGATTGGGGTCGATGGTGGCTGTTGCTGTAGGGATTTCGACTGTAGGGGTTTGGGTCGCCGCTAAAACCGGTGTGAGGGTTGGCCCTTCAGGGGCTATCGCTTGGCTGGCTTGAGTCGGCATTTCGGCCGGATCTGAATCTGGGGTGGCAAATGGGTTTTGAAAGCCGGTGCAGGCGGCTACCATAAAGCAAGCCATCCATAAAAAGGTTATGTTTAACTTGTTTCTTAATCGAAAAAGGTTCTTTTTAAATTGCAGATTCATGAGCCTCATTTTTACACTTTATGTCACGTAGCACCTGTTTTTATCAAGCGTTTGTGTTTTGCGCCAATCTTTTGCGTGGATTCTTCTTTGTTTGAGGTTTTCTGGTAAAATCTGGCACCCCATTACGAATAAAATAATCGCACCAAGTATGTGGTGCAAAACGTAGAAACGAGGTTTTGAATGACAAATCCGGTAGCACTCATCATTATGGATGGCTGGGGCATGCGTGACGCAGAAGAAGGAAATGCGGTCAAGCAAGCAAATACCCCCAATGTAGATAAATGGACGGCCGAACACGAACGCTCGGTCTTAGACGCTTCCGGTGAAGAAGTGGGGCTCCCGGCCGGGCAGATGGGGAATTCTGAGGTGGGGCATCTTAATTTGGGGGCAGGCCGCATCATCTATCAAGACATTACCCGCATTGACAAAGCGATTCGGGAAGACCAACTGATTAACAATGAGGAGTTACGCGCCGCGTTCTCATTGGCCAGCAACGGGCTAAACCGGCTCCACCTGATCGGGTTGCAGGGTTCTGGTGGGGTGCATAGCCATGAGCGGCACATGTTCTCGATTTTAGAACTGGCGAAAAAGTGGGGGGCAATTAATCCGATCATTCATGTGATTACCGACGGCCGTGATACACCGCCTGAAAGCGGGGCTGAGTTTGTGGCTGGATTAGAGTCAAAAATAAGCGATTTAGGCATCGGCCGGATTGCAACGATCAGCGGCCGGTATTATGCGATGGATCGGGACAAACGCTGGGAGCGTACTCAGTTGGCCTATGACGCGATTGTGAATCAAACCGCTCCTGAAACATTTGCATCAGCATCAGATGCTCTAAAAGCGAGCTATGCGGCCGATATCACCGATGAGTTCGTGAAACCGGCCATTATCGAAGGGCACAGCGACTGCACGGTTAAAGCTGGGGACGTTCTGCTGTTTTTCAATTTTCGGGCAGATCGGATGCGCCAAATTGTCCGGCCGTTTGTTGTGCCAAGCTTTGATGGGTTTGAGTTTGAACCGGTTGATGACTTGATGGTCCTCTCTATGACCAAATATGCGGATGACCTGCCAACGCGGGTCATGTTCCCAGATCAAACGATCAAGATGACTTTGGCTGAGACGATTAGCAAAGCGGGTAAAACCCAGCTACATGCGGCCGAAACAGAGAAATATCCACACGTTACTTTCTTTTTCAACGGCGGTGAGGAAACGCCTTTTGACGGGGAAACCCGCATCATTGCAGATTCACCAAAGGTTGCAACCTACGACCTAAAACCTGAAATGTCTGCTTATGAGCTGACCGATAAGGTTGTGGCACACATCGAAGGGGAGAAGCCCGGCTTTGTGCTGGTGAACTTTGCCAACCCTGACATGGTGGGACACACCGGTTCGATTGAAGCGGCGATTAAAGCGGTTGAAACGGTGGATGAGTGTGTGGGCAAGGTGGTTGATGCGATTTTGGCTCAGGGGGGATCAGCCTTGGTCACGGCCGATCACGGCAACTGTGAGCGGATGGTTGAAATTTTGACCGGCGAACCGCACACCTATCACACAACCAATCCGGTGAACTGTTTGGCCATTAGCAACGATTATATTTTACTCCGGCCTCGCGGCATTTTGGCCGATGTGGCTCCCACAGTTTTAGGCTTGATGGGGATCGATCAACCGGCCGAAATGACGGGGGAGAGTTTGTTGGTAAGCTGATCAGCCTAATCAGCACACTCGCGTCGCTCGTTTTCAGCCAATCAGCTAATTAAGCCTAATGCTGACAGTGAGCGAAGCGAACGAGCTGATTAAGCTGAAATGCTGATAAAGCTAAAAATCTCTTATGCATCCCAAAGAAATCCTCCAGCAACATGGCATTGACGCCAAAAAGTCTCTTGGGCAAAATTTTTTGTACGAAGAGTCGATTTTGGCGCGGATTGCAGACGCGGCCGATGTAAACGCGGCCGACGATGTGCTGGAGGTTGGGCCGGGGCTGGGGAGCCTAACCAAGCAATTGGCACAACGGGCTAATCGGGTTGTTGCAGTTGAATTAGATGATCGAATGATCCCGATTCTACGCATGGAGCTTGCACGTTATCTGAATGTTGAGCTAATTCATCAAGATATTCTGGAGATGGAGCCAAAAGGTGAATTTGCGCATAGTCAATCATACAAGGTCGTAGCCAACGTGCCGTATTACATTACCGGAGCGATTTTGCGCCATCTGTTGCAAAACGAAGTTAAGCCATCCCAAATGGTGCTGACGGTGCAAAAAGATGTGGCAGAGCGGATGACGGCCAAGCCGGGAAGCATGAGCCTGATGGCGGTGAGCACGCAGTTCTATGGGGCGGTCAAGATGATGTTTAATCTCTCGGCCGGATCTTTTTACCCCAAACCAAAAGTTGCCTCGAGTGTGGTTCGGATTGATGTGACAAAGCGGCCGGAACCTGCCCGGAACGTGACAGACGAAAAGCTGTTTTTCAGAATTGCTAAAACCGGGTTTAGTCAAAAACGGAAGCAGTTGCTGAATAATTTTAAGGGGTTGGGGCTTGATAAAGGGACGATAGCTGAATGGTGCGAGGCGGCCGGAATTGACGGGAAACGACGAGCAGAAACACTTTCTATAGAAGAATGGGTAGCTCTGTACAGCACATATCAACCAAGTGGTTGATTGATAAGTCAACCGTTATTGCCATTTGGCAATTAAAAAAAGGTGGGACACTACACGGGTCACAATTAAACATGACTTCGGCATGACCTTCTACACATCCAACATGACCACCAGCATGCCTATACTATCAATCGTAAGTGGGAGCACAATAGTTGAACTAGTTGAGGAAATATGAGTGATTTAATATTGGAAACAACCAATCTAAAAAAGCAGTACGGTGACTTTACGGCCGTAGATGGGGTTAACTTTACGATCCCACGGGGAGAGGTTTTTAGCCTGTTGGGGCCAAATGGGGCGGGCAAAAGCACAACGATTAGTATGCTGTCATGTTTGTTAACACCGAGCGACGGGGATGCTCATATCGACGGCCATTCGATTGTAAATACACCTGATAAAGTGAAAGGAGTTATCGGTTTTGTCCCCCAAGACTTAGCTTTGTATGACAAGCTCAGTGCTAAACATAACCTGAAATTTTGGGGAACAATGGCTGGGATGAGCGGGGCTGATCTAAATAAAAAGATGGATGAACTGCTGGAGCGGGTTGAGCTAGCAGATCGTGCCAATGATCGGGT
>JAHDGV010000003.1:39608-44963 GCA_020631655.1 Chloroflexota bacterium
TTGCGCAAGATGGTGGGTGAGCAGGACACGTTGCGCTTGCACTTTGATGAAGATGCCCCCACGGCCGATTTGTCGCAGACCTTTGGCCAACTGCCGTTTGTGACAACCTCTTCAGCAAATGAGCAAGAGGTTGTGGTGACGGTGCCTGAAGCGGCCGCCGTTTTGCCCGATTTGCTCAGCGTGGCGGCCGAGGCCAATCAGCGGGTTCGTTCAATCGACATTGAGGAGCCAAACTTGGAAGCGGTATTTTTGCACCTGACCGGCCGTGCCCTGCGGGAGTAATCTGCAATGAATAAAATTTTAGCTATAGGATTAAAAGATCTGCGCCTGATTTTCCGTGATCCGGCCGCCTTGTTGCTGATGCTTCTGGCACCCTACCTCATCACGTTGGGATTGGGATTTGTTTCTGGGGCATTTGCAGACGATGGTGAAAGCGGTATCCGGGACATTCCGGTGATGCTCATCAATCAAGATACGGGTGATTTAGGCGGTCAGCTGGTTCAAGTGTTTGAGTCAGATGATTTAGCCGAGCTGATCGAAGTTGTCCCTGCAATCGCCATCCCTGAAGGGCGCGATTTGGTGAATGAAGACGAGGTTGTGGCGATGGTCATCATCCCGGCCGATTTTTCAGGCATCATGATTCCGGACCCAGAAACGGGAGAAACGGTTGAAGGATCACAGCTTGAGATTTATCGAAGTCCGGCCAGCCCGATTTCGGTTAGTGTTGTTGAAGCGATTGTGTCTCAGTTTATGAGTCAAGTTGATTCTGGAACAACCCTAGTCGGCGTCACCATTGATCAGCTGGTTGAAAGCGGGGATTTTGATGTTTCTACATTTCAATCGGTTGCGACAGACCTTGTTGCCAATCAAAGCGAATCTGAACCGCTTATCAACGTAAACGCCAGTAGCGGAGCCGTTGACGAAGAGGAAGACAACTTTAATATCTTGTCAGTTCTTGCTCCCGGCATGGCCCTGTTCTTTTTGATGTACACCGTAACGCTGGGTGGCAGTAGCATTTTGCGTGAGCGAACCGAAGGGACGCTTGATCGGATGCAGACCACCCCCACAACCAGTGGCCAAATTTTGGGCGGTAAAGTGATGGGCATTTTCCTGACAGGCATTGCTCAAGTGGGCATTTTGGTGATTGGTAGCTCGCTCATGTATGGCATTCAGTGGGGCGACTGGTTGGGTGTAATTGCGCTAATTATTTCGGCCGCGCTTGCCGCTACGTCGTGGGGGCTTTTGATCGCTGGAGCGGCACGCACTCAAGAACAGGTTGCCGGAATCGGCACCGCTGTCATGCTCGTTTTTGGCGCGATCAGCGGAACGTTTACCCAAATCAATAATAGTTTTATCAACTCATTGGGTGCAATCACCCCCAATCAGTGGGCATTACAAGGGTTTACTAAACTAGGTTTGGGCCAAACGTTCACAGATGTGTTGCCTAATATCGGCGCTCTCTGGCTGATGGCGGCCGTGGTTTTCACAATTGCCGCTCTGTTATTCCGACGCAAGTTTAGCCAATAACAAACAAAAATAATCTCATGCAAAAAATGATTCAAATCGCATTGCGCGATATTAAACTAGAATTTTCTACACCGATGGCTTGGCTAACCTTTTTAATTTTGCCTTTGGTGTTTACCTTTATTTTCGCCGGACCACTTTCTGGTGGTGATGGCTCATCTCCCGGCTTGTCCGTTCTCGTTGCGGATGAGGATCAAAGTGACCTCTCGGCCGAACTGATCGGCAAACTAGATGCCTCGGCCGGAATTGCGCCGGAGCTGGTGACGCTGGCTGAAGCGGATGAACAATATTTAGACGGTGCGCTGGCTGTGCTACACATTCCGGCCCGGTTTGAGCAAAATGCTCTAAACGCAGATCCTACTTCGTTGGATCTGCGCATCCAACCAAGCAACACAAACGGACAGATTGTGAACCAAGCGGTGCAAACGGCCGTTGGTGAGCTTGTTGGGCCGCTTGAAATCGCGGCCGCCAGCACGGCACAACTGGCCGCTGAGGGGCGCTTTGCTGACCAAGCTGAACAGGATGCTTGGTTCCAAGACATCCGCCAAAAAGCAGAGGCGGAGCTGGCTGCAAAACCGGAGCGAGTTAGCTTAACCCAGCCGGAAGAGGCAGATGCGGCCGGATTTGACCTCGCCAGCCAACAGGCTTTGGGCCAGTTGATCACCTGGGTCTTTATCCCCTTAATCGGAATCTCGGTCCTTTTTGTGAGCGAGCGAGAATATGGCACGCTTAGCCGAATGCTGACCACCCCCACGGGGAAAGCGACCTACATGGGTGGTGTCATTTTTGGCCAATTGGGGAAAGGGTTGGTTCAGATGCTAATCTTGGTGCTGTTTGGGGCACTGGCGTTTGGCATCGGCTACGGCCGTAGTCCTGGCGGTTTGGCCGTCTTACTCGTGTCGTTTGGATTGGCCGGTGTATCGCTGGGTACCATGCTAGGCACGTTTGTAAAATCGGCCGGGCAGGCCAATGGGCTCAGCATTATGTTCGGGATGGTTCTGTCTCTGTTGGGTGGCTGTTGGTATCCGTACGAGTTTTTCCCGGCACCGGCCAAGGCTGTAGCCAACTTTGTGCCAACAAGCTGGGCACTGCGTGGAATGACCGATTTGGTTGTGAAAGGGGACAACCTTGTAGGCATTTTGCCAGAAGCAGGCGTGTTGCTTTTGTTTGCGGCCGTGTTCTTTGGGATTGGAGTCTGGCGCTTCAGTTACGAATAATTGAATAGATAGGCAGATAGGCGTTTAAACTTCGGAGGTTTTCAAAACCTCCGAAGTTTTTTGTGTTTAAGCCGATCTAATCTGATCCAAAGACTTGATCTTTGATCTGGTTAAACCGATCACGGATTCCGGCCAAAGCCCCTGAGCTTTCTTCCCCATTCAAATTGATGGGACCAGATTGGGACATACCATCGCTGAAATTGTTCATCATCAACGGCAAGAAAATGCGTGTATCGCTCACAGTGCCACCCGTGTTATTTATGTCGTTTTGATAGATGACAGACACATTCCCTGCCCGATCTCGGAACTGAACATACACCCAATCCCCACTCATCTTCCAATAGTGCACCGCTTTAGAATCGATCCAATCGCTTGAACCGGACATATCTGGTTGATTGCTGATGCGCATGGTGGCAACACCGCTACCTACATCACTTGATTTAAGATGGAGCAGTACAACATCGTCTTCAAGCGAATCACCTTCAGGATTTACCTCGATGGTGAACGATCCGGTCGGCCGGACTGCATCGTAAATGATGCCATCTTTGATTGGCCCCAAAATGGTGCCGTCTTCAAGTCTGATCCAAGCATTAACAATGTTTAGTGACCCGGGAGCTGAGTTGGCATCAATTGACCAATCAAACTGATCTGTGGCAGATACCCAGCCAGTTTCAGAATAATTTGCGGTGTTGCTGAACTGAACCTCTCCGTTAACGGCCGGAGAAATGGTTAAACTGACTGCGGCATCGTTGGTGAACGGCTCACCCTGATTAATTGTTAGGGTGTAATCTGATGGGCCTGTGGTTGATTCAGAAATGACCCAGTTAACCGCTACCACATCTTGTCCGCCTCGGCCGTCGTCAACGGTGAGCGTGCTGTTGAATGTTCCAGCTTGCGTCGGGGTTCCACTGATCAACCCGTTGGCGCTGATCGTCAATCCATCTGGCAAATCTTCGCCACTAAACGTTAAATCGTCCCCATCTGGATCAGAACCGTTTAGCTGTACCAAAACCGGATCACCCACTTTCGCCGTTTGATTACCGGGGTTTTCGATGGATGGTGCAACATTGGCATTTTGGATCAATATCAGCCCATTTTCGATTTCGTACAGCGTAACATCAATATTTTCACCATCTGTCATGCCAACAACTTCGATCTGAAGTGGACTGTTTGTCCCGTCAGCCCCAATCGCTTTGAAAGAGACGTTGAGAGGGGCAAGATTTGTTGTGGCAACAGTGTCAAGATCGCCGCTAAAAACGAGCTTGCCGGCTTGCGAAATATCACAAGTTCCACTGATGCCTTGAACCAAAATACACTGGGTTGCTGTCGCGATGGAGCTGTCATAGGTCAGATTAAACGCCATCGTTTTTAAGGATTGGTGGGTGTTATTGAGCACAACATTCAGCGGAATGATGAAGTTTTCTTCTGTGCTGACAGTAACAATGTTTGTTTTGATAACGATTGGTTTTGGCTGCGGTTTTACAAGCCAAGTAAAACTGACTGTTTCTCCGGTATCCGCACCATCTTTTACGGTAACGCTTACGGTGTACTCACCCACTTCGCTGAGCATTCCGCTGATTTTTCCTGTTGCTGCGTCAATGCTCAATCCGGTTGGCAGTCCAGTGGCACTAAAGAACAGCTCAAAATCATCAACGTCATTCGCTTGGAGGGATAGATTAATTTCTACTTCCTCCAAGTTTTCTTGATTGCCGGGATTTTGTAATGTAGGTGGCACGTTGGGAGCCACGGCCGGAGTTAAGTCATCAATCTGCTGTAAAAAGGCGACAAGTTGCCCCATTTCTTCATTTGTTAAGTTAACTCCGTCATGTGCCTGAACCGCCTCGGCCAAGGTTGTGGCCGAGCCATCGTGCAAGTACGGGGCGGTTTCCCACAAACCGATCAGGGTTGGGGTGTCTAATCCAGTTAATGATTGCCCCAAGCGGTCCCCACTGCTTGCTTTGATGGTGCCGATGTTATGCAACACATTTGTTGCGCTATCGGTATATGCATCACCTGAGTGGCACGAGGTACAGCTGTTGTTTTTGAAGAGGATGCGCCCAGCTTCGGCCGCTTCGGTTAGTTCCCCGTTGCTGGCTTTAAAGGGACTGTAACCGACAGTGGTTAATGAGTTCACATAAGCGGCTAGGGCATCAAGATCACTGCTCTTGCCCGCTTTTGATGTGCCAAACGGATCGGCCGAGTTGTTAAAATCTGTGTCACTCATGAGCCCCGTGCCACCAGCAAATGACCGAATTTGTGATTCAAAGTCATGGACTTCGTCGAAATTGCCGCTCCAGTGAATGCGGCCGTGTTCTGGCCCGCCTCGGCCGTTGAGCGAGATGGTGTTGCGCAACCCTTCACCCGTACCGGTAAAGTCCCATACTCGGCCGTCATGTCCACCGTCGTTGTGACAGCTGGCACAGCTCATGTATGCGTCTTTTGCCAGACGAGTATCACGCGCATCATAGAATAACTGCTTACCTACCAAAATTTGCGGGTCAAGTTTTTCAACTGTCACCGGCCGATAGGTGGCAGTTTGATTAATCTCTAATATCCCTTCATTGATGAGCGGAGACATGTCGTACACGCCCACTGTGCGGTCTAAAAAGTTGTG
>JAHDGV010000003.1:45063-49954 GCA_020631655.1 Chloroflexota bacterium
CCGGTAGGAGAGAAGACGATACCAAACGGTTTTGAGCCGCCAGCTAGATATTTGGTGTCTACAACGGTAAAGCTGTTGGGATCAACAATCGAAATCGAGGCTGATTCTTGGTTTGTGACCCAGATCCGGCCGTCTGGAGCAACGGCCAGTGCGTGTGGTTCTTGCCCAACTGGGATCTCGGCCAGCTTTTCGTTGTTTTGATTGTTGAAGGCTGAAACAGAATTGTTATCTGGATTCACAACCCAAATTCGATTGTGCCCTTCCCGCTCTTCGAGCACAATGCTGCTCGAACGATTGGGTCGGTTTTCGGTGCGGGGTGGGTAGATGGCTTGGTTAAAGCGGACCTCACCCTCTTGCCCACTGCCATCTTTGACCGTTAAGGTGACGATGTAGCGGCCGGGTTGCTCGTAGGTGTGGAAAATAGCCGGGAATGGGCTGAACTCAGAATCGGGCGTTGTATCACCAAAATTCCATTTGTATAAAATCGTACCGCCACCACCGGTCGCTAAGCCGGTGTACGAGATGATCGTATTTTGCTCTTTTGGTTGAGAAATAATTTGCGAAAGAACCAGCGGCCGTTGCTCAACCGTCCAGCTAAAGGCGGCTTGATCGCGCGCCCCTTTGTCGTCTGTGACAAGTAGGTTGACATTAAACACACCGGGTTCTGTGGGGACACCCGATATCATGCCGTTGCTTGTGTTTAGGCTTAACCCATCTGGCAAATTTGAACCAGCAAAGGTGATGGGATCTCCATCAGGATCAGTTGCATTTATTTGCAGATTAATCGTGTTGCCAACAATGCCGTCTTGATCACCCGGATTGGTCAAAATTGGAGACTGTGTGATCGGAGTGATTTTTAGCTCCACATCGTCAATCCCAGCTTCTATCACGCTGGCAGAGCTTGAGTCATTGGCTTCGATCAAAATGTAGACGGTCTGATCACCAAAGTCAGACAGGTCTTTGCGGAATGTTGTCCATTCACCCGTGCGTAGCGTCGAGGTTCCACGTTCTTTTAAAACGACTGAGGTTGTGTCACCTACTACGCTGATGCGCAAGAAGTCGGCCGAAGTTGCATCTGCCAGATGGGCGAAATTATATTCAAAGCTAAGAATTGATTCCGTAGCGACCGGTATTTGAATGTTGGGTGACCGAACCGAGGTCAGTCCTCCATCCACATCATTTGCATCTGCGGCGCCACCGGTAAGACCGGTGATTAGGGCTTTGTTGCCGCTCACAGTTTCATCTAGCTGGATTGGGTTTCCTTGCTCGCTTGTGCCTGCTGGATTCCCCCGTTGCCATTGTCCGGCCGAGGCTGTATCGCTTCCACTTGGATTTATCGTCCAACCTTGATTCGATTCAAAGTTGTAGAGGGTTGTGACAGTGTCCGGATGGATAACTTCCCAAGTGAATTCAACCGTCTCGCTTGCACCGCGATTGCTGGAAACGGTGACCTTTACATCGTAGTAGCCCCAGTCAGTTGGTGTGCCAGCCATCCGGCCGGTGTTACTGTTGATGGTTACCCCCGGTGGCAGGCCAATTGCGCTGTAGCTTAGAACATCACCCGTTTTTCCAACGGCGTTGATGTCGACGGCCGCGGCCGTGTCGATGTTTGATTCAAAATCGGCCGGTTGGTCAACCAACAAATCTTGATTAGACACAAGAATGGTGTGGGATACTGAAGGGACTCCCTGAGAGTTGAGTGCAAACAGCATCCAATAGCCAGGAACCAACGTGTTCTCGTTGCTGTTCATGCTCAACTCGTACCCACCGTTTTTGGAAGCAAAATCAACTTCAACGAAGCGTTGGCTTGTATTGGTCGTGTGGGTAACAGACGAAAGGCGAACCATCGTAAAGCGGCCGATCGTTTGATTGGTATTGACGATAAATTTGTGACCTGGGGCGGTAAGCTCAGGAGCGCTTGTGATTTGCGGCCGGGTGGCTAGGCTCCCGTTGGAGCTGTATAGATAGGGCGGGGAGAAAACCTGTGCGTCAGGATGGCTGGCAGGATGATTTGGATTGCCCGATGAGTATCCACCACCACCCGAATAAACTCGGCCGTCTGGGAGCAAAATAGCGGTTGAGTGGTAGTTGCGCGGAACGCTCATATTATTGAGATTGGTCCAAGTTCGCGTTTGAGGATTCCAAAGCTCAGGTGTTAAAACAGAACCTGTATCGCTAAATTTTCGGCCTGTGGTATTCCCACCAATCACCAAAACATCACCCGTTGGCAAAACAACCTCATTGGCGAGTTGGCGATCAAAGTTCATCCCTCCGATCAAGGTTATAACTGGATTGGGGCCGCTCATATCTAAAATTGCGGCTTCGTTGGTTGCCGTAATCCCTTGGTCGATGGCGTCAGCGCCACCCGCAATCAAAATGTGATTCTCGTCATATTGAATCGCAACCGTTTCTTCTGGATACCAGCCCAGATTGTGCGAGCCTAAATTGCGAATGCTCCCGTTGCCAGCAAGAGAGATCTCGTGCATTTGCTCGGTGGCACCGTAGTGCAAGATGTTGCCCCGTGGGTCCAAATGCATCAAGGGTAACCAGCCTGCTCCATCCCGGTTGCTACCGTAATCTAAAATAGCCGCTTGTAAATCTGCTCCGGTTAGCTGATCCCAGCCGACCCCTTGGGTCCAAACTTCGGGGTAACGATTGTTTTTACCAACAGCGGTAAACACATCCCCATTTGGCAATGCGATAGAGGTTGGATACCAGCGTTTGCTGTTCATCTCATCGCTCCGGGTCCAACTTTCATCTTCCCAGTTAAACAGGCTGGCACTGCTGACGGTATTTCGCCCTCCGTTTACCATGATTTGCCCGTCAGCCGTTGATACTAGTGCGGCGCAAAACATGTTGTGGTTGTCGTTAAACACTTCTTCAAATGCGCCTGTGTTGGGGTCCCAGATGGCTGAATATGTTTGTTCAGCTTTCGGCCAGCTATACCGCTCACTGCCTGAAAAGGTTAACAAACGTCCATCAGGTAAATTAGCGATTGAGACAGGATTTAGTGGCCAATCTATGACGGGCCCCCACGAACCACCAACGTGGACGGGGTCTGCGGCTTGAGTCATTTCGGCCGTAATCGCCAAGGGTTGTTCATCTTGGGTTAGTGCGGCTAAAACCTCATCGTCGTGCCCAATTTCAAGTGCTAGCTCCCGTTCTTTTGAAATGGGGCGTTCGTTGTGAACGGCCGTGATGCTGTTGGCCGATACGGCAGATGAGACAAGGACTAATCCAAGAATAGTGATTGCAAGCTTGGTCAGGCGTAGCTGGAAGATACGTTTCATGGTTTTCTTTTGAAATTTTCGAAGACCCTGTGCATAGGTATAAATGATGGAATAGGCGATTTTTGCACAAACGTCCTACCAGAATACTAATTGGAATATCTTAAGAATTTAATTTCATGCGGCGGTTTATTGAGGGGTAAAAACGTGTGAAATCTGTGCCTGTTGAACGTAAGCATCCTGTTGGATAAACAGCCGTTAAGTGATGTTGAACCGCTAGACTGCATCAGGGGAGTAGACTCAAACCCAAGGTGATAACATGGCATACCTAAACCCACTTCAATTAACAGATTGGAGAAGAACAATTTCGCAAGCCTATAAAGAAATTCGTGAGGTGAATCAGGACCCTCAACAGCTCCACAAGCAATGGTTCAAGTTCCGAGCAACAAAAGACAAGCTTTATTGGCATCATCCGATGACTCCCTTGATGAAAGCCCAGCAAGAAAACATTTGGAGCACCCCTTTTTATGACTATGATCCAGGTTATTCGGTGTGGGGAACATTTAATACAAATGTTGAGACGTATACGCTTGAAACTGAGTTAGCGGCCGACGGAAAATTTAGCTACACACGGGTGGCTGAAATAGCTTTTGAGCTAAAAGGGAAGCCCCTGAAACTCAATATGTATTGGATCGATGGGTACGGTGGGGCACTCTATTTACCGTTTGGGGATTTAACAAACGGCAAAACGACATACGGGGGCGGGCGCTACTTGTATGATGCGATTAAGGGGGCTGATCTAGGTTCCCGTGGAGATCAAATTCTGTTGGACTTCAACTTCGCTTACAACCCGTCATGTGCGTATAACCATTTGTGGAGCTGTCCGTTACCCCCGGCCGAGAATAAACTGTCGATTGGAATTGAAGCAGGCGAAAAATCGTTTCCTGAAGGCTAGACACAAACATATAAGAAACATAGACAAAACCTGTGCATGTTTCTCTTTTCATGTATCCTTTTCACGTTGTAGAGGTATTGATCCCTGCAAACATGAACAAAACAGGTTGAAACATGAAGAAACAAATCATTGTTATTGGTAGTGGCTTTGGCGGATTATCGGCCGCAATTCGTTTGCAGGCACAAGGGCATGATGTCCAGATCTTAGAAAAACGAGACATGGCTGGTGGACGGGCTTACGTCTATGAACAAAATGGATTCCATTTTGACGGAGGACCAACCGTTATTACCGCACCCTACATGTTTGATGAGCTGTTTGAACTCGCAGGCAAAAATCGGGCCGACTACGTTGAATTTGTCCGTTGTGATCCGTTTTATCGGATTTACGACCACGATAAAAATCATTTTGACTATAACGGCGACACTGATTTCATTCTGGACCAGATTGAAAAGTGGAATCCGGCCGATAAGCAAAACTACCTCAACTTTGTTGATGGGATCAAAGACATTTATCACACCGGAATGGACTTGATCAATACCCCATTTTTGAAAGTTAGCGATATGCTAAAAGTGGTGCCTGACCTGTTGAGACTCCAATCCTACAAAAGTGTTTATAAATATGTTGAGCAATACATCGAAGACGACTTTTTGCGCCAGTGTTTCTCCTTCCATCCGCTGTTAATTGGGGGGAACCCATTTGATTCAACCTC
>JAHDGV010000185.1:0-8936 GCA_020631655.1 Chloroflexota bacterium
GTCTAGCATAGGAATGTGACAAAAGTCAACCCCTTATCTAACGTATTGTTCATGGAAATTTAAGATCGACTTTAGTATAGAAAACTGAAAAAAGAAGAAAATTAAGCAGGCTACCACTGGAATTTTATGACAAGTAAATCCTATTACTAACGTCCTAATCCTCTCTAGTCATCTTTTAAATCTGGGGCATATAGCCCTTTTATCCTATATGGCCGTGCTTAGAAAAAACTTGATCAACTCCTAATAATTCAGTTTTCAAGACCTGAGTCGCTAGGGTGATATCAAGTTGTAAGTTCATGGGCCATGGTGCATCTGCCGGTGTTGGAGCAGTTTTAACAAGTCCGTTGTGATCAATCCCCCACCACTCCATCAGCCTGAGACCAAAGTCGGCCCGGCTTATAACTTGGTTCCCAACAACGTGAACAACACCTTTAAATTGATTCGAGGCTAATTCTAAGCACGCCTCGCACAAGGTGCCGGTCCAAACCGGTTTACGTAGCTGGTCAGTGAACAATGTTACGGGTTTCCCCTCTTTAATCGAAGACTCCATCCATTCAGTGCTACGGTCTTTGATCTCTAGGCTATAAATCAATGACGGCCGGATAATGGCCGTGTTGCTGTACTGACTCACGATTGTTTCGGCATTTGCTTTGGCACGGCCGTATGCGTGGGGGGGTGAGAAGTCACTTTTTTCCGTGTAAATGATCTCGGAGCCATCAAAAATCACGTCGGTTGACATATGAATCAAACGACAGTTGTGTTTCTGCGCCGCATTAGCAATGTTTTTTGCCCCTTCTTCTATAGAAGAGACCATACTTTCTTCATCAGGGCTACGGTTTGATGCGGCAAGGTGAATGATCACATCCGGCCGGAAAGCGTCTGCACACGCACTGACCTGGCTTGCATTACGCATATCAGCCTGCATCGCCTGCCCGCCAAAATCAGCCGCAGGCGGAGTTGAATGCCACGTATGGCAGACCTCGTGTCCTTTTTGCAACATAAATGGAACCATATGCCGGCCCAAATAACTGCTCCCACCAGTAATAAACACTCTCAGAGACATAGAATCCCCCCTAATCTAATTCAGATTCGTCGTAGCCCTTAATATTGTCCATGGCGCTACCGGCCGCTTCATGGGCAGCAACTTGCTTAGATCGGCCGATCCCCTCTCCCCAGCTTTGCCCCTTGACCATCACCTGAACTTTAAAGCGACGATCATGATCAGGGCCGGTCACTTCAACAACCTCGTATTTAGGTGTTTCGCCAAATTTCGCCTGTGCCCAAATTTGAAACTCGCTCCGCGCATCTTTATGAAGCCCATTTTCAAGGATAAAGGCTAGCTTGGGTTTAACCATCTTCAGCAGAAAGCGTTTAGTCTCCTCAAAACCTGCATCTAAGTATGCGGCCCCCATCACAGCCTCAAAGGCCGCACACAGCGTTGGAATACGCTGACGCCCTTTATTCTCAATTTCGCCAGAGCCCAGCCTCAAAAGTTGATCGATCCCAACTTCTCGGGAAAACTCGGCCAAGGTTTCAGCGCGTACCAAGGCTGAACGCAAGGCGGTCATTTCCCCTTCGTTCATGTCTGGATAGGTAGAAAACAGGTAGTCGGCTACGACCAAGTCAATAACAGCGTCCCCTAGATACTCTAGTCGCTCATTGTCCTGAACAATGTCAGGATGTTCATTTAAGTAAGATCTGTGGGTTAAGGCGGTCCCCATCAACGAAAAATCGCTTAACGGAATCCCCAGACGGTCTTCCAGCGCAAGCAAGTCGTCCATTATTTTATTTCTCCATTGTTATCTGCACTTAAATACCCGCAGTCAAAAGTCGTGCGGGTACACGGCCGATTGGCCTAAAAAGTAACAAACACAGAGAGGGCAACTCACACGTTAAACAGCTCATCTAAGTAAATCTGAATGAACTGCCCCCTTCGTATTTATTAAATACAGACCAATTCTATAAAAAATGTGTGGGAAACCAAAATTTCATCCTATACCACTGGGCAAAAAAAAAGAGGTTGTGAGCATACTCACAACCTCTTAAAAAATTTCTCGCAGAAACTTACTCTGTAAATTTGGCTAGAGCCAACACCGCATTGTGGCCGCCAAAGCCGAATGCATGATTGGTCACCAAGTTTAACTCGGCCTTGCGAGCACCTTCGGTTACATAGTCCAAATCACAGTCGGGATCAGCTTCTACCATGCTAACAGTTGGTGGAATTATCTGATCTTGAAGCGCTTTGGTGCAGAATACTGTCTCGATTGCGCCGGTAGCACCCATTCCGTGCCCCGTCATCGATTTGGTAGAGCTAACCGCCACATTATAGGCATGTTCACCCAACGCTTGCTTGATCGCTTTTGTTTCGATTGAGTCATTCAGCCGTGTACCGGTTCCGTGGGCGTTCATGTAATCAACATCGGCCACAGTTTTGCCCGCCATGGCGATCGCATTTTGGATTGCCAAGGTTGCGCCAGAGCCATTTTCGTCTGGTGCGGTGATGTGGTACGCATCGCACGTTTGGCCAAAGCCAACGATTTCGGCCAAGATGTTGGCCCCGCGTGCTTGTGCGTGTTCGAGTGTTTCGATTACCAACACCCCGGCCCCTTCGGCCGCCACAAAACCATCCCGATCTTTATCAAATGGGCTTGGAGTGCCCTCGGTGCGTTTTGACAACGCCCCAGCTTTTGCAAAAGATGCCATCGTCACTCGGGTTACCGGCGCTTCTGTACCACCCACGATAGCCGCATCAACGAGTCCCATCCGAACCGCTAGAAAACCATTTCCAATCCCATCAGAACCAGCCGCACACGCAGTTGTAGTTGTCATAGCTGGCCCTCTTAAGCCATACTCGATAGCCAGTAATCCGGCCGAACCATTTGGCATAATCATAGTGATGGCAAATGGGCTAACGCGACGATGGCCAGAAGATTGCAACATGTGTTCAGTGCCGATTAACGTTTGAACACCGCCAACCCCGGTCCCAAAATAAACCCCAATTCGGTGGCGATTATCATCGGTAACCACAAGTCCAGACTGAGCCACGGCTTCAGCCGCCGCCACAAATGAAAACTGCTGACAACGGTCCATACGTCGGGCTTCTTTACGGCCGATAAGGGCGGCTCCATCCCATTCTTTAACTTCACAAACACCACCTATGGGCATGTCTGAAATATCTACTTGATAGCTATTGTTGGCAAAACCGCTTTTTCCAGCGACCACAGATTCCCATGATTCATCTGCGGTAACTCCAACTGGGGTGACGGCTCCCAATCCTGTAATAACAACGCGTCTAGGTCCGTTATTCATTTCCTCGTTCTCCTCGAAAATAACTAAGTCATCAACTTTCAGTTATCCGATTTTCTAAAATTTGAAATATAGATGTGTTTCTTTTTGCATAAACCCCGATCCCTACCAATTGGTTGTGCTTTTTTACAAATTAGGTTGTCAGCACAAAGCTATTTCCAATTGTAGATGGGATTGGTTAGCGATTATCGGCCGCTGTGGGGACGTATGAGCCTTCAACCCAAACGCTATCGTCGTGGCTAATTTCTTTCTTCCAAACCGGAACGATCTCTTTTAAACGGTCAATTCCATAGCGGGCCGCTTCAAACGCCCCCTGATCCCGATGCCCGGCCGCACATGCGACCAACGTTGTCGCATCACTCACAGCCAATCGACCGACACGCTGAATAATCGCAACACCTTTTACATCTGGGAACTTTTCCCAAATCTCGTGTGCGATCTGTCCCATCCGTTCAAGTGCCATTTCGGAATAAGATTCATATTCTAGCTCGATCGTTTGGGGTGGCATTCCATCACGATTTGTCTCGCCACGCACCGCACCAGCAAAGGTGACAATTGCGCCTACGTCCGGCCGCACAAGTGCTCGATTGATCTCGTTTAAATCTGGCGCTTCTTCAGCCAGGGCAAAATAAGTTGGATGTGGAAAATCTGAGCCACCGCTTACCGGTGGGAACATAGCGATCTCATCCCCTTCATTTATTGGGGTATCAAACGTGGCAAACGCACGATTAACAGACACAACGGCCGAGTCTACCCCTTCACTCATCATGGGATATTGATCTTTTACAGCTAAAACAAGTTCTTTGACCGTTTTGCCTTCCTCAAACGCCAGCGAGATACGCGCTTTACCTACTTTGTCTCTCAAAGTCGCATAAAGCCTAATTTCTAGTTCCATAAACATTACTCCATCGGGTCAGCATCTTAATAATCAACTGCCCGGAATTCTCCTGATTTTCCCCCAGCTTTGTAAACTAGACGAATTTCCCCGATTTGCATCTCGCGGTCAACCGCTTTAGCCATATCATAAATGGTCAAAGCACTCACAGAAACGGCCGTCAACGCTTCCATCTCTACACCGGTTTTTCCACTTACCCTGGCCAGTGCTTCAATTTCAATACAGCTCTTTTCTACGTTTGCTTTACAGCTCACTTTTATTTGATTGAGGGGGAGCGGATGGCACAGCGGAATCAGATCTGATGTCCGTTTTGCTCCCATCACACCAGCTAGCTGAGAAATAGTAAACACATCACCCTTTTTTATATTCCCCTCGATGATTAAATCGAGTGTTTCGGGTGACATCGTAACAGAACCCCGGGCAACAGCAACACGTTGTGTAATCGCCTTTTCGCCAACGTCTACCATTTTGGCCCGGCCGTCTGCGTCTATGTGTGTCAATTTGGTCATAATTAAACTATTTTGAGTGACAAAAATTGATTGCATTTTCCCGAAAGTTTTGAAAGTTTGCTACTGAGGCGTCATTCCTGCGAAGGCAGGAATCTAGCGCCAAGCCTAGCACTGGATACCCGCCTCCGCGGGTATGACGACCTGTCCAAAGAATCATTTTTTACTTTCGGGAGAATGTATTAATGAGCAAAACCCATAAATAGGGCTTTAAAATACTCTAAATTCGCTTTTTAGTTGGATATAAATCGAGATATTTCTGGAACATTTGCTACTTCCTTTACTGAACGAATCAACTTTCTGCGTAAAACTGATCTTATCTTCATAGGAAATTAGGTTCAGTTAGCCCATAAAAATTCAAAAAACCGACCTAAAGTGTACTTGCAGTCTGGACTCTTAGACAGTATTCTATCTAAATTCCATCTTACTCATTTTTATTTCCCCAATATCTTAAATGACTGGACCCTCGACGAGACAATTAGATAAAAAAGATCAGCCGGACAAATCTTCGGGGCGCCGTACACAATTAAAGCCGGGAGACATGCTCCAAAATCGCTATAAGATTATGGGGACCCTAGGGGTTGGTGGGTTTAGCTCTGTTTATCAGGCCCGCGACATGCGTTTTGCGGCCGTGACCCGATTGTGCGCCATCAAAGAAATGGTAACGGTGTCAAAAAGCAAGGCAACCCAAGAGCTAGCAAAGAAAACGTTTGAAACTGAAGCCAGCATTTTGGCAACGTTAGAACACCCCGCAATTCCAGAAGTTTTCGACTACTTCTCCGAAGGTAGTAGCAACTACTTAGTGATGGAGTTTATTCGAGGAAAAGACCTTGAAGCGGTTTCGGGAGCCCGTAAAGAGCCAATAGAAGAAGCTGAAATTTTAGATTGGGCCAAACAAATTTGTGAAGTGATGATTTACCTTCACAACCAGAAGCCCGAGCCGATCGTTTTCCGTGACCTGAAACCATCTAACCTAATGTTGGACCAGCACAACCGGGTCCGCTTGATTGACTTTGGAATCGCCAAAATTTTCCGTGAGGGTTCGCGCGGTACGATGATCGGAACGGAAGGGTATTCTCCGCCAGAGCAGTATCGCGGAGAATCAAGCCCAGCGGGTGACGTGTATGCCTTAGGCGCAACTTTGCACCATCTGCTAACCCTACGTGATCCCCGACTAGAACCTCCATTTTCGTGGCAAGAACGGCCGATTAAAGATCTAAATCCCGGCGTGTCAGTTGCTTTGGTAGCCATTGTAAATCGTTGTCTCTCATATAAGCCGGCCGAAAGGTATCAAAACGCTGGTGAGTTAAAAGATGCCTTGGATCAGCTGAATAAGCCAAGCGTTCCAACCGGCCTTTTATGGCCCGGCCGTGAGACAACGGCTTTGCAAAATACATCCGCGCAAGCGGCCCCTTCTGATGCGCCAGCAGTTCAAGGGCAAACCCCTGCAACGCCTGCGCCGCAACAGCAACCTGCACAAGTCGCCCCACCTGCGAAAGAAGTCGAATCAAGCCCGAGTGTTACGCCGATTTGGCGGTTTAAGTGCGAGGATGAAATCCGCTCTAAACCGGCCATTTCAGATGGTCTTGTTTATGTTGGTGCCTACGACAATAACCTGTATGCGGTTGACATTGAAAATGGGGAGTTCAAATGGAAATATCCGGCCACAGACGGGATCGGTTCAGCTCCGGCCGTTCATGAAGACGATGTGTTTATTGGCTCGGCCGATAATCACTTGTACTGCATCAATCGGCATAACGGCCGGTTGCGTTGGCGCTACGAAACGGGCGGACCTGTCTATTCGTCTCCAACGCCGTATTACAGCTATGTTTTCTTTGGATCAGACGATGGCCATTTACATGCGGTAAATATCGCCACCGGCCGAGCCATTTGGAAAGTGAATTCACACGGGCCAATCCGCTCGTCCCCTTTGGTTACAGACAAAGCGATTATTTTTGGAACCGAAGAAGGATATATCTTCTCGATCGACACCAAAAGCAAAACCAATTGGCAGTTCCAAGCGCGTCGTTCCGTTATTTCTAGCCCCGCCCTTTCCGAAGGGATGATTTTTGCGGGCTCGATGGATAATACCGTTTATGCATTAGACGAAAATTCTGGCTGGGCCGTTTGGCGTGCACGCACAAATCGGCCGATCATTTCGTCTCCAATTGTGAAAGATACAACCGTATTTATCGGCTCCGCAGATGGGAAGCTATACGCGCTAGACATCTACACCGGCCGGCAAATATGGGCTTGGGAAACCGAAGGACAAGTGGCATCTTCACCAGCAATCTTTGAAGATGCAGTATACTTTGGCTCAACTGATGGATACGTTTACAGCCTAACCACCAAAAAAGGCCAGCTCAGATGGAAGTATAAAACTGACGGCCACGTCATCTCATCACCCGTTATCTCAAATCGTGTCGTATACATAGGATCCTCTGACCATCATTTATACGCACTACCTGTTTAAACTTGAATGGATAATCCACTACTTATCAACGTTGAGTCTTCTGACGAAGAACCTAGCAATCAAGATATTTCAAAAACAGAACCGCTTGAGCGCAATTCTGAACAAGAGGTGGAAGCCACTTTACCAGCTCACCAGCTTCATGGAGTCACACTTTCGCCCTACATTATTACGGCCCAACATAGTGATTTGGGGGTAAAGCGTAGCCAAAATCAAGATACAGCCATGTCTATCGTTTCACTGTGCGGTGGAGAAGAACCCTTGGTTCCTTTCGCAATTTCACTCGTTGCTGATGGGATGGGTGGCCATGCTGATGGGGCCGACGCCAGCAAATCTGTGGCAAACTATGTGACGCAAAACCTTTCAAGCCGCCTGCTCATCCCTATGATGAAAGATGAGTCGGTGTCGGAACCGGTGCTGTCTATCATGCAACAAGCTGTTTTAGATGCGAGCCGCACGATCCACATCAGCGATCAAGGGCAAATGGGTGGCACAACGCTTACCTGCGGTGTCATCATCAAATCTCGCTTGTTTGTTGCACATGTGGGGGATAGCCGAGGCTACTTGTTTGATTATGAAAGCGGTGAGTTAAACCAATTAACCAACGACCACACCTATGTCCAGCAACTGCTAAATGCTGGTGAAATTACTGAGGAAGAGGCAGCCATTCATCCCAAACGTAATTTGCTGTTTAGAGCAATTACAGGAACCGATGTAGAAGTTGACTTAATGACACGCCCGTTGCCAAGCAAAGGGATGTTTATGGTTTGTAGTGATGGGCTTTGGGGGCATATTGAGCATGACCTTATTCAGAAGGTGCTGGCATCTAGCAATCACTCGCTACAGCAAAAATGTGAGCTTTTGGTGGGGATGTCGATCGAAGGGGGAACAACTGACAATATCTCGGTGGTACTCACTGAATTCCGCCTTTAGGTCAGTTTGGCATAGTACCTAACGCTCAGCCCAATTAGCCCCAATCTTGTAAATCCATGTAGAATAATGAATATGATCGAACCTGAGCTAATTTCAAAACAAAACAAACCGCATCTTCAAATTAGTTTCCTAGATTCTGGTTCTCAGCTTAAATCTATCAGTTCTACACAGCTACTTTATTTGTTAGCAGATATTCGGCCGCCTGAGCATATTCAACCCAAAAACAATTTACCCCTTAATATTTCGCTCGTCATAGACAAATCAACGTCAATGAAAGGGGAGCGCCTCAACAAAGTACGAGCGGCGGCCGGTCATATTATTGAAAAACTATCTACACGAGACTACATCTCAGTCATTTCATTCTCAGACCGTGCAGAAGTGATTGTCCCATCTTCACAGCCTAACTCTCCGCAAGATCTATTATCCCGCCTGAATGGGATTGTCCCATCCGGCGGCACAGAAATCTTTCAAGGGTTAGCCGCATCGTATCGCGAGATTGCCAAAGTCGAACTCGGAAAATTTGTTAATCACATTATTCTGCTCACAGATGGACAAACTTATGGTGACTCCAAACTGTGCCTTGAATTAGCTGAAAAGGCGGCTCAACTTGGAATTGGGATCAGCGGTTTTGGGATTGGGGACGAATGGAACGATAAATTCTTAGACGATTTAGCAAGCTTTTCTGGAGGACAGTCTGGTTACATTCAAGAGCCTGAACAGGTGATTCATCTGTTGCGTCAGCGCATTCAGAGTTTGGGAACGCTTTATGCCAGCAATACGCAAATCAAGTTTGAATTACCAGACAATTTTGGAATTCGAAAGGTGT
>JAHDGV010000185.1:9036-10129 GCA_020631655.1 Chloroflexota bacterium
AGCAATACGCAAATCAAGTTTGAATTACCAGACAATTTTGGAATTCGAAAGGTGTATAAGCTAACCCCTTTCTTTCAGCCATTAAAGCTAAATGACAATATTGTTTCGGCCGGGGCGATCGAAAGCCGCACCCCACTGGGGATTTTGGCCGAAATTGAAGTTGCTGGTCTGGCATCATCGGATGCGATAAATATTCCGCTTGAAATTAAGGCGCAAATTCCAGATGCAAACCCACCGGGATTTGCTCTGACCTTAGGCCACAAGATCAACCCATCTAGCAGTAACAGGGAAGCAATGCCGGACGCAATTATTCAGGCGGTACGCATTTTAAATCTGTACCGGATGAATGAGAATCTGTGGGAAGATATCGGCGAAGGCAATTCGGATAATGCTGTCAAACGGATGGATTTGTTGACACGTCGTTTTGAAGAGGCGGGTATGGACCAGCTGGCAAATCACGTACGCTCCAGCACACGCATATTGGAAGCAGGAGATCAGTTAAAAGCTGGGGATCGGCTAGAAATTAAATATGGGACTCGTATGCAGCTCACCACCACGTTACAAAGCACACTTGAGCAAGGGGAAGACGATCTAGAATGATTCAATGTCAAGAATGCGGCCATCAAGAGCTTGCGGGCACAATGTTTTGTAGCATGTGCGGAGCATCTCTGATGGAGCTGGAAGGTAAACAAGCTGTCATGGATCAGTCTCCGGCCCCGGCCCCTCCATCATTGGTTGGGCAATCAACCGAGCAGGGGCAAAGCTGGAGCGAAGCGATCTTTGTCATACCTTCTGGCGGCCGCCAAGTAAGAATTACCCCAACTAAAGACATCACTGTCGGCCGGGGAGACGATGGTGAAAATGGACCAGACCTTAATTTGGAAAAAGATGGTGGAAGTGATTTAGGTGTATCAAGGTCTCACGCTCTGATTAAATTTGACGAGCAGGGAGAAGGCTTGGTTATTTTAGACCTAAACTCAACCAACGGAACCTATCTTAATCAATATCGCCTACCACCAGAACTACCTTATCCTTTAAACAACGGGGATGAATTACAGTTTGGCAACCTGTTGGTCCACATATTTATTAAATA
>JAHDGV010000863.1 GCA_020631655.1 Chloroflexota bacterium
TGCCGTTTGCAAAAGGGGTTGAGCTGGCTGACCAAATCAAAGCGATGAAGCCGGAAGGTATCTCAATGGTGCAACTTGCGCTCCGCTGGATCTTGGATCACGATGCGGTTTCGACTGTGATTCCGGGGGCGAGTTCGCCTGCTCAGGCGGTGGCGAATGCGGCCGTGAGCGATTTGGCTCCGTTGCCAAAGGAGTTGCACCAAGCGCTCAGCGATTTTTATGCGGCCGAGGTGCACGAGCATATTCGTGGGGCATATTAATTTTTAGGACCGCCACGCAGGAGACGCGCCAACGGCACGTCTCTACAGGAGAATGTGCAAATCGTAGAGACGCCCCGACGGGGCGTCTTTTTTTATGGGGTAACGACACCGTACGCAACCAGCTCATTCCAAATGAGCGTGTTGACCGCTTCAAAATTCTCGGCAACTGTCTGATTAACCGTAGACGGAATCGGAAAATCGGCCGGAGGTTGCTCCCCATAAATGCTCATGTAAGTGATGAGGCTGGCCAAAAAGTAAAGGGTTGGTTCACCATGAGGAGCATCATCTTCGTAGAGTTCTAAAAGCGGAATTTGTGACAGCTCCGTTTCAGTCAGCAGTTTGGCCAAGATTGGGCCTACCGGGATCATGATGATCGTTTCATCCGGCCGGGCCGTGGTGAGTTCGCTGTGGTAATCGACCCACCAATCATGAAAATCGCCGGTGGTGTATTCGTTGTAGTTAGCAAACTGACCGGCCGTGGGGGGCCACTGACCGCTCAAGAACCCGGCCATGTCGGGCCAGTTCTCATAGACGTAAATTTCAATGCCCGGTTCTTGTGCCGTCACCCAATCGATGATGTCGAGCGTGGCGCTTACGGGCGAGGCGTTGGTTGGATTGTCCCCGTCGTACGGTGAGGTAGCGGGCTGGTACTGCACAAAATTGGCGGCCGTTAGCAGAATCGTCGTAAAGTCAGCATCCCCAAACGATTGTCCACTTTCAGAGTCCCACACCCCTGATACCGTTTGAATGCCCCACTGAGCCGTGGGGGGCAGATTGGCATGCTGGGGCAAAAAGCCATATTGCCCGTCCATCGCATAGCTATACCCCGCATCTTGAGCCAGTGCATTAACCCAGTAAGGTACTGTTGTTTCTGCGCTGTCTGTCGCGTGCAGAATGAGGCTGTGGCCAAAAATGTAGTTGCGTACAGTTGTGATTTTCGGCTCTGGTGTATTTTCAGGTGTGTTAACTGGGGTTGGTGCTGTCGGTTGCGTCGCTGTAGCGGTTGGGGTTCTGGTTGGCACAGTGACACCGGACCCATCGCCGTCGCCGATAATGAGAGGCAGAAGTGTCACCTGATCATTTTCATCAGTTTGTGCATTAATTGAAAAAACGATTGTTGCCAATACAAGGATGGCGATCCCACCGATGAAAATCGGTTTGAGTCTAGAATTATTGTTTCGATTCATAGTGTTGAGCCTGCGGCCGAAAATGATTTTTATGATGGGGGGGACCTGCTAAGTGTATCGTCTGGCCTGAGGCTGACTATAAAAAGGCTAACAATTTGTGATCTTAATTTATTTTACGCGTTAACAGACCTCGGAGGTTTTCTAGCGGGATGTCTTTACTTAAGGGATCTG
>JAHDGV010000864.1 GCA_020631655.1 Chloroflexota bacterium
ATCCCGGCCGAAATAATCTCCCACTGTGTGCCATATGGCCCCTTAAACTTAAACAGCGCGGTCGAGACAACCCCTAGCGCCCTTTTCGGCATATATAAAAACGGAATATAAAACTCATTGTAGATAGCGACACCTTTGATGATCATCACCGTGGCAATGGCCGGTTTGAGCAACGGCAAAATGATGCGGGTATAAATCGTAAAGTAGGATGCCCCGTCTATCAGTGCCGCCTCGTCTAGCTCTCGTGGGATGCTTTTGAGGAACTGGATGAAAATGTAAATCGAGATGATGTCGGTCCCCATAAACAAAAGGATGGCGGCCATGCGGGTGTTAAACAATCCCAGAAAGTTGACAACTTGGAAGGTCGCTACCTGTGTTGTCACACCAGGCACGAGCGTTGCCAATAAAAACAGGAACAAGACGGTTCCTCTAAAACGAAACTCAAAACGGTCTAACACATAAGCGGCCATCGACCCGATTAAAATGGTGGCGGTGACAGAGACGACTAAGATGATGCTGGTGTTGATAAACCCTTGCATCATGTTGCCACGGGTGAACGCGGTCACATAGTTTTCAAAGTTGCTCCAATCGGCCGGGGGTTCAAACACGGCCGTTTGCCGATATTCCGTGCCGGTCTTAAACGAGGTCATAAACACGACAACAAGCGGAACCAACGCGATAAAACATCCCAACAAGAGAGAAAAGTATTTGCCTATTTCGGCTAGAACTTGTTTTCCTTTGATCACAAACATCGTTATCCCACCACCTCATCAGGGACCAGAATGCGCTGAACCCATGTGACAACTAAAATAATTCCAAGCAAAACGACCGCCATAGCAGATGCGAGGCCTACTTTGCTAAATTTAAAAGCCATATCAACCGTCTGAATCACAAAGGTTGCACTCCCGTTTGTCCCACCCGTCATAATGTACGGAATCTCAAACACACTAAGTGATCCTTTGATCGCCAGAATAAAGCTCAGGCTCAAAATCGGGAGAATGCTGGGGAAGATGATAAATCTAAACTGTTGCCATCTGTTCGCCCCATCGATTTCACTCGCCGCAAAAATGTCAGACGAGATCGATTGGATAGCACCCAAGAACAGCACAAAGTTGAGCCCCATGTAACGCCATATCGAAACCCCAGTGAGCGAGATATTGATGATGGAACGATTGCCCAGCCATTTTTGGGTATAGTCGCCAGCTCCCACACCGGTCATCAGCGTATCAAGCACCCCTTCCGGCCGGAAAAAATATAAAAAGATAAAGCCTATCGCTACCCCGTTGATCAAATATGGAAAGAATAAAATCCCTTTAAATAGGTTTTTAAAGCGAACGTTAAAGCTCAAGATCGTGGCAAAGTAAAGCGCCAGCGCCATTTGCACAAACGAGCCTAGAAAATAGTAGATGCTGACATAGAAAACGCGGAAAAGCTCCGGCCGGGTAAACACCTCAACATAGTTTTCAACACCAATAAACTCTCGATCTTTGCCAAATCCGTTCCAGTCGAGCAGGCTGTACCAGAACATGTTAAGCACCGGAATGTAGGTAAAGACAAGCAAGAGGGTGACCGGCACCACCAAAAACAAAAAGGGGATAATACGCTTTTGAGCGTTC
>JAHDGV010000865.1 GCA_020631655.1 Chloroflexota bacterium
ACACCATCTTGTCCTAGCTCTGTATTAAAGCCGTGGGGCATTTTATTGATGAATTCATGAGCCCCAACAGCTTCAGCCGCCGCGATCACCTCTGCATCTGTCGCTTCTAATCGGCCGTAGCGGATATTGTCTAGCACTGTGCCGCTGAACAAGAATGTATCTTGTAGTACCACCCCCATCTGACGTCGCAGGCTCTCAACGGTCACATCTCGAATGTCATGACCATCAATGGTAATTTCCCCTTCGGACACATCGTAAAAGCGAGCAAGCAAACGAATAATGGTGCTTTTGCCAGCACCGGTTTCGCCCACCAACGCAATCTGCTGGCCAGGCTCGGCCGTGAGTGATACGTCTTTCAAAATCGGTTCATCAGCCTTATAGCTAAAGTTGACGTTTTTAAACTCAACCGTGCCGTCAATGGCGGGTAGTGGATACGCACCATCCGCGTCAACCAAGTCAGCCTCTGTATCGAGCAGGGCAAAAATCCGCTCGGTAGACGCCATCGCCCCTTGCAAAACGTTAAAGCGCTGGGCCAACTCACGAATCGGTTCAAAAAAGCGTTGAACGTACAGTACAAACGCGATTAGTTGTCCCGGCGTCAGGGTCTCACCCAGAACAAACATCCCACCAAACACCACAACCAAGCCGACAGACAAGGCACCCACAATTTCAACGGCCGGGAAGAAGACGGCAGTCAAAAATGCCGCACCAAAGTTGATCCCTTTTAAATCTGAATTGAGCAGATCAAAAAAGCCAAAGTTTTCTTCTTCGCGCACAAAGCTTTTGGTCACCCGGATGCCGGAAATCGACTCGTTGAAGTAACCTGAAATCAACGAACTACGAGACCGCGCCGCCCGGTAGGCCAAACGAATGTTAATCCGATAGTAATTGGTGGCGATGATTAGGATCGGTAGCACGCTAAAACTGATCAGTGCCAAACGCCAGTTGATTATCAGCATGGTGATAATGATGCCGGTTAAGCTGAACGCTGATCGAAAGAGACCGGTAATTGACCATGTGATGAAGTCACGCAACATCACGATGTCGCCCAGCAGGCGGCTCATCAACCGGCCGACGCTGTAGTTGTTGTGGAAGTTGAGCGAGAGGGTGTGCAGATGGTTGTAGAGTTTGGCCCGCACGTCGGCAACCACATAGCCGCCAACGATGCCCATCTCCGAAATGCGGAAGCGGTTGGCCACCCACTCAATTCCGGCCGAAGCGACGAAAATCAATATCCAGAATCGGAGATCCTCAACTGATCCAGCTTCAATCCCTTCGTCAAACACTTGGCCGATAATCCAAGGCTGGGCCACCACACCGATGAGGGACGAGATGATCATCAGAACAACCGCCCAGATCACGCGGCCGCGATAAGGTTCTAGAAAAATAGTTAGCCGCAGAAGGAGGTTGGGGTCAACGTTTTTGATTTCATCTTCTTCATCTGGCAATAGGTCCAAAATGCGCTGTTCGCGCCGTTTGCGCCATTCTGATTGGGGTGAATTTGTTATTGCAGTCATATTTTGTGTAGCCTCGCATTAGCCTGCTAAGCTTCTCAACTCCTCTTGATCTTTTAATTGCAGGTCATACAGATGGCGATACAGCCCATCTTGTAAC
>JAHDGV010000866.1 GCA_020631655.1 Chloroflexota bacterium
TTTAGGTTCTAAAACATAGAAACTTATATTTCTATAAGAGATTTTCTCTAAAATAACAGTATTCCCATCGACATATAAATTGGGAATTCAACTTACACACCATCTCAGGAAAGACTTCGGAAGTTTTTTACCATCCAATCTGGTTTTTACCTGAGAAATTGAGACTTCCGAAGTTTATTTGTGTGTAATGTCGGTTTAGAATGCAAATTTATGCTTGAAATTGGATTTATTATTGTGCTGATCTTGGCTAACGGATTTTTCGCCGCGGCCGAGATGGCATTTGTGACAGCGAGGCCTACTAAGCTTCGAACCCTAGCTGACCAAGGAAACAAAAAGGCAGAAAAGGTGTTAAACGCTCGCCAAGAAAGCAGTGACTTTTTGGCGATGATTCAGATCGGAACCACGCTTGTGGCGACCTTGGCCTCGGCCGTAGGTGGTGCCTCAACCGCCCGTCTGCTGGCCCCAATCATTGAACCCATTGCTGGAGCCGCCTCAGAAAGCATCGCACTGGCTATCATCGTGGTAGCCATAACCTACGTCACGCTTGTGGTGGGTGAGCTGGTCCCCAAACAGCTTGCAATGCAAAATGCTGAACGAATCGCAATCGCTGTCATAAATCCGCTCAATTTCCTGCAAAAGCTTTTCTGGATCCCAATTAAATTGTTAGATGTGTCGATCAACGCCATCACAAGATTGTTTGGTGAGCGAGAAGAGGTATTTGAAATTGAATCGGCCGAAGAGATTGCGATGTTGGTTCAGCAAGCCGCTTCTGACGGCGTGATCGACTCACGCGAGGAAGACCTGATCACACGGGTGTTTGACTATGCTGAAGCCAATTTGGCCGACATCATGACACCCCGGCCGAACATCGTGTCTCTGCGCCAAAATCAAACGGTTGAGGAAGCTCGAAAACTATCTGTTGATACCGGATATTCTCGCTTTGTCGTCTATGAAGATGAACTTGATCACTTTTTGGGGTACCTGCACATCAAGGATTTATTGATCGCCCAAGGCCAGCAAAATTTAGAGACTTTTGTGCGCGAAATCATCGTTCTCCCAGAAACGGTTAAACTCCCGGCCGCCTTCAACAAGCTCATTCGATCAGACGCTCATTTTGCCGTTGTCATCGATGAGTTCGGCACGGTTGCCGGTTTAGTAACGCTTGAAGATATGTTGGAAGAAATTGTGGGAGAAATCGAAGATGAGTACAGCCTAATCCCACCCTCTTTCGCACAAGATGGTGAAGATGGTTGGATCATCGACGGTGCGGCATCGTTGTTAGACGTGCGCAATAATTTGGGCTTGGAGCTTCCTGAGACTGGGGAATTCAATACGATTGCAGGCTACTTTTTACACATTTTGGGCACCATCCCAAAAGTGGGTGACTTTTTAGATCACAAAAAGTTTAGGATGACGATTGAAGAGATGGAAGGTCACAGAATTTCACAAGTCAGAATCTTCGACCAATCGCTAAATCGACTTAAGAAAAGCTGATCTCGTCTACTCTAACCCCAATTTTGGATAAGGAAAAAGCTTACAGACTCCCTGTCATTTGGCCCATAATCAACTGACGTGAGCAAATAATTTAGGGCCAATGACTGGGAG
>JAHDGV010000867.1 GCA_020631655.1 Chloroflexota bacterium
GATTTGGTGTAGATCAGACCGTTAGGCAACTCGACATGGGTTTCTGAGATTTGGATGTTAGTCATCAAATAAAAGCCTTTGGGGGATTCAGAAGTTTGATTCTTATTTTATCGTTGTACGTGATAAATCATCAGTCGGTGAAGTGATTTGCAGACATTTTTTGTGTCTAGTAGCATTCTTGGACCAGTTGTTTTTGAAATATTCAAATTTATGTCTGAACTTACCGATCCACAGCCAAAACCGTCGATATGGTCGCTGGTTTTCAGGCTGATTCAATTATTAATCATCGGGATAATTTCGCTAGATTTTCTCCCATTTTACCTAATCGGCCGAATCTTTTGGGACCGGCCGCCGATTGTGCCCCATTGGAGCCAAGTGCGCCGGTATCTTGGGTATGCGTGGTCGGCTCAGCCATCCGAACCGGGGTTGTCTTGGCAAGCCCGGGTGTGGCTGACAATCAGCATTTTGCGTAAATGGATTCTGACACCGATTATCGGAATTGCGTGGCAACTTGATGAGCTACTTTACGGCCGAGCCATTAACGAGGCAAAGATTGTTGAACCGCTGTTTGTGATTAGCGGTGGACGTAGCGGCAGTACGCAAATAACCCGCTATATCGAAGCTGATCCACATGTGACCGCCCCCAATTTATTGCAAGCGATGTTTCCGTACATGTGGCTGTGGAAGCTGGCGCCAAGGACAATCGGCCGACTGTTTCCACCGGAAAAGGTCCGGGAGCGATTAGAGGGGATGATGCCGCCTGAACTTTTGGAGAGACATGAATTTGACCCCTTTAATGCGGACACGTTTGACGGGGCGTTTTTCACAGGCCATTTAAACCCGCTAGCCTTTTACTTGGGTCCCGACATTTCGGCCAGTGAATTTAGCTTTGCTCGCTTTCCTGCGGAAGATCAATCAAAAATGGAGCAGGACTTTGTTTCTCTCGTGGATCGGATCGGCCGAAAGCATCTGATTTTTGCTGGTCAAACACAATCTGAAAACTCAGCCAGATTGTTTATCAAAGGGCATTTCTTGTGCGCGGCCGAGGCATTGGCTCAACAGTATCCTGATGCAACCTTTTTGACCGTTATTCGGGATCCGGCACCACGGCTACAGAGCGGCATTAACTATCTACGTGTCAATCCGAGTGATGGAGCGATTGGGCCACCTCCTTGGGGCTGGCTGTCTCAATCCTTGTTGCGCTCTGAAAGCGAATATTGCCGTGATGAGCAAGAGTGGTATCTGAGAGACGATGATCGACGGAAATGTGTCATCAAGTTTGTTGATTTTGTGAACGACTTGGAAGGGACAATGGGTGAGGTTTATCAAGTGTGTCTTGGTTTGGACGAGCTACCGGCGCATGTGCCGCGCACCCATCCGCCTCGAGAACGGAAGAATTATTTGGTTAACCATTCTCTTGAAGAGTTAGGGATTGATGCGGAAGCTTTGCGTACTGATCTGGCTGATTATGTTGCTTGGTGTCAGCCAGAAGCATAATTGTTGATTGAAAGCGAGGAGAAACGAATGGTATTTGGAAATGACAAAAGCATCATCCCAGAGCGATTGGAGACGAATGAGTTCCTGATCCGGCCGCTGTTGGGGAC
>JAHDGV010000186.1:0-2023 GCA_020631655.1 Chloroflexota bacterium
GATGACGTACATGGAAGAGTTGATACAGCAATACCAAACCAGTTTTTTAGAAAAAGCTGATAAAAGGCCAAATCGATCGAAACTCAGTGACCGGGTAAAAGATGCTTTCATGGCTACGCCACGGCATGCCTACGTGCCACGCTACTACACGTGGGAAGATAAAACGTGGCATACGGTGGCCCAAGGGAACCTAAAAGATCATCTGAGCAAGCTGTATGAAGACCGGCCGTTAGCTTTGTGCGTTGATGACGAAGGGATGACCCCTTCTACAATCTCACAGCCGTCGTTTGTGTTGCTAATGCTTGATATGTTACAAATTGAAGGGGGTCATAAGATCCTTGAGTTGGGTGCGGGCAGTGGCTGGAATGCGGCTTTAATGGGTCAATTGGTAGGCGATGCTGGCGAGGTGTACAGTCTCGAAATTATTCCTGATATCGCTCAAATGGCTCAAAATTCCGTTGAGCAACAGGGACTCAAGAATGTTCACATCATGGAAGGGGATGCGGGTGATGGTTACGCGGCCGGAGCGCCATATGATCGTGCGATATTTACGGCCGGTGCTTACGACTTGCCACTCGCATTTTTTGATCAGCTAAAAGATGACAGCATGTTGCTGAGCGTGGTCAAAAACGAAGGTGGGGGTGACATGCTCTTTTTGTTGCGTAAAAAGGGTGATCATTTTGAATCGATGGAGTCGATGCCGTGTAGCTTTGTACCGATGACGGGTAGATACCAATCAGATCAATTTGGCCCGATCGATCTTGATGATTTGCCCGGATGGGATAAATTGAGCCAGAAAGAGATCAAGCGTCGGCCGTTTTGGTGGGGTGGCAAAGGGAAGATCAACTTTCTTTGGCGCACCATGGGGATCCGTTCTTTTTTAAGCATCGTCGAACCTTCGTTTCAAGCATTTAATTCCAAATCGGTTGATGAACTAATTCTACAAAGTTGCTTTGGCTTATGGGATGAAGCCAATCAATCCTTGGTGCTGGCTCAAGATGATGAGCTGATTACTTATGGCAATCGTGCGGCCGAAGAACGTCTCATGGCTCAGATTAACAAATGGGTTGAACTGGGGATGCCCAGCTCTGCGAGCTTCGACTTATCTATTTACCCGGCCGATGCTATGGTCACGGCCGGAGTTAACCAGTGGGTTGTCAAGCGAACAGAATCCCAGTTTTTATGGACATTGCCCAGCTAAAAATTTGGTGTGAGCCATCCAGTCGGGAGACCAATTTTATCTAAGCAAATGACAAAGCCTCTTTTTTTCTTGGCCTGTTCGGGTTAGAGTTCTATCAGTAACTGATTGTCACAGATTACAAATACGTAAACTGTTTTCGAATAGATTCGGGTCGGAGCCATGAGGATAATTAAACTCTGAAGTGATGCCTTAACAGGTGTGGGGATACTGTGCATCCTTTTTAGGAAAGACTTTTTCAACCGATTCGCGTTAAAAGCATGGAATCAAATTAATCTGTGCCCTACTTCCTCTACATGTCAGGTTTATTATGCAAAAAATCAAAATTTCTAAATCAACTTTTTTTACCAGCTCACTTTTAATCATTCTTATATCTATGTTGGGCTGGACAGTTGTCTCTTCACAAACTGATTTTGTTATTTATCTCCCCCTTGCTTCAAGCGAGCCAGAGAGCACCATTCACTATGTGTCAAAGCTGGGCAATAACAGCAATGGGGCGAGCTGGTCAACAGCGTGGAACGAGCTCGATCAGATTGATTGGGATGAGGTAAATCCGGGTGATAAGATTTATATCGATGGGGGAACTGCGTCGATGACGTATGAAACGACGCTCCGGCCGGCAGTCAGCGGGTTTGCATCTAAACCGATCACAATTCAGCTGGCACCAAACGACGGCCGGAATGGGCAGATCATCATGTTCGGTGGTAACTCAATCCCGCTCCCAGAGTGCGGCCAGCTAACTTGGGACGAAAGTGAGCTTGATGGTGCTGAAGAGTGGGGTATTCAACTACGTAACGAAATCGAACATATCGTCATCGATGGGAC
>JAHDGV010000186.1:2123-7040 GCA_020631655.1 Chloroflexota bacterium
AGTCCGTCTGGAGAAGTCTGTGAAGTGGGGAATCTAAGTGGATGTGATGAGCTCGGTGCTCCACACATGGCGCGAGATTATCAGTTTTATCCTGACTTTCCGACCAATCGACGCGAAAGTTTTAACTGGTGTACCCACTCTGATGGTGTTCAACTGTATAGCTCTGACGATTTCAATAATTTAACAATCGAAAAGACAATTATCGGTCCTAACTTTATGAACGGATTGATTTTGGGTGATCGAGGAAGCTCAAACGAAACGGCGTGGGTAAATAATTTAACCTTAAATGATGTTGTTATCACCCGATATATGCACAACGCGTTGGGTATGAACAATAAAGATGGCCAGTCGGGTGCAAACTGGAATATTGATCATGTGACCTTTTATGGGCACTACAACAACCTGCACAAGGGGTCTTTGCAACTAGACCTAGTCTCCAATGGGCCGGGGCACAGAGTTACAAATTCGTACAAGCTTTACGGTCAGTCAAATTTTGGGACTGATGAAATTGAGTTCGCGAACAACTGCGAATACGGCATGTACAAAGGAACAATCAACGGCACAGAGGCAGAACCTCGTTTTAGACGGTTAACCAATGGGGATGTATTCCAATCTGATTTGAACGTTGATTTTGCAACGGTGTTCCGAGACAACTACAGTTCTACAAATCCGACCTGTGCGGCCGTGGGTAGTCGTTTGACCTCCGTTGAAGATCTGCTGGAGACATTTGATTAAGGTAGACTATTTCTTTGAATAATTTCTAAAAGGGCACCCAGGTGCCCTTTTTTGTTGCCTAAATCAGCCATTTAGCCTTCAAAAAATTGTGTTTTCTCCCTCACGACTTCGAGCCCGTTTTGTTACACCCCAATTTTCTATATTGATTTACCTCTTATAAAAATGGGCCAAATTGTCAGATTTTCTTTAGCTAAAAATTAAAAACCGTATTTCTTTATTTTTCGCTGTAACACATTTAAACACCCATCGACATACTGCGCGTGCCTCCTACACAGGAGGTGAAAAGCTAGCCAAATTGGCCCAAGGAGTGTTCGAATGTTTATTCAAACAACGAAAATCAAACTGGTTTATGTAGCCATGTTTTGCTTCATCTTATTGAGCGGAGCATCTCAGCTACAGGCCTACATCCCACAACAAAATAACAATTCAAACAACCAATACTATTTCCCGGTCGTTGCGAACGGCGGCCGTTTTTCTCAAACTGCGTCACCCGAAGTATCTGATCCAACCCCAGAGCCACCGGCCGAACCTACGGCAACGGCACAACCGGCTGAGCCAACTGCTACCCCAGTTCCGGCCGAGCCAACACCAACGCCTGAAATAGGGGGCGGTGCACCGATCGATTCTGGACCCGGAGATAATGCCAGCGATGCATTTTATGTTTCAAAGAACGGATCAAATGGAGACGGCCGATCTTGGGATCAGGCATGGAGCGAGTTGGACCGCATCAACTGGTCAGCTCTAAAACCCGGCTCAGTCGTTTACATCGATGGAGGGGAATCATCGATGACATATCGTACCGGATTGCAACCGCAAAAAAGCGGTAGCTCAGACAATCCGATCACGCTTCAATTGTCGTCTGCGCCCGGCCGGAATGGTCAAGCCATCTTCTTTGGTGGCAACGGCATCCCGCTACCAGAATGTGGACAGCGATCTTGGGATGAAAGCCAGATCCGTAATGCGGGTGAGCACGGAATCCGTTTTGACAACGGCATTGAGAACATCGTTGTTGATGGGACCAAGCGGGCCGGGATCGTGATTCATGGCTGGTCTGACAACGGTGTTTACTTCAATCCTGACCGGAGCGGTAATGGTCAAGACAATAATCCTAAAAATGTAACTTTGCGTTACATGGAAATCTATAACAACGGTGGATTTGACCGTAAAAGCGATGGGTCGAGCAGTAACTTGTACATGCCCAGCCATTCTGACCCGGGCATTAAGCTGTCTGGATCTGGCCACAAGTTTGAGTTTCTAGAAATCCATGACAATGCGGGTGATGCGATTCAATCTGCATTTACCAATCCCGGTGGTGGAACGTATAACAACATCGATGACATCACGATTACCGACTCATGGTTGTACAACCAGCGGCCGCATTCGGGTCAAGATAACAGCCCATCGGGTGAGGTGTGTACCGCATCTAACCGAGGTGGATGTGATGAGCTAGGGGCTCCGCAGATGGGTCCTGACTATTCAAACTACCCATCCTACCCACCAAACCGCCGTGAGAGTTTTAACTGGTGTACCCACTCCGACGGTGTTCAGATTTTTAGCTCTAACGATTTGAACAAGATGACGATTGAACGCTCGATTATCGGGCCTAACTTTATGACCGGCCTGATTTTAGGTGATCGCAACAGTTCTAACGCGACAGCTTGGGTCAATGACCTAACTTTGACCGATGTTGTAATTACCCGTTACATGCACAACGCCTTAGGCATGAAAAACCCGCCAAACAACGCGGGTAAACGCTGGACCCTAAACAATGTGACGATGTACGGCCATTACAACAACACCAACAAAGGCACATTGAACATCGACTCAAATGCGAATTACAACGAGCACAAGATCGCTAACACGATCATGGTTCACGGCCGGACCAACTTCCCGAACGGCAATATCGCTTTCGAGAATAATTGTGAGCACGATATGTACTCACAAACGATTGGAGGAACAAAGGCTGATCCGCAATTCAAAAACATCATGAATCAGGATGTTTTTGAAGCGAACTTGAACGTCGATTTTGCAACCGTCTTTTTAGACGATTACACCCCGCAAAATCCCAGCTGTCAGTCAAAAGGCAGTCGGATTACATCAGCAAGAGCGTTGGTCTCTGGAAATAACTAAAAATTCCTCCTTTAGTTATTGGCCCCAGGCGAATTTCGTCTGGGGCCATTTTGTTTTTGGGTGCCAAAATATTGCCGCTAGAACATTTGTTTGTTATGATTCTCAGTTCGACCTGACTGAAGCCAAAACCTAAAAAGTGCGAGGAAAAATTTGTGACTGCCCAAGAGTTTCACGTTTCTGACAGCTATGTTTATAACCGTTCAACCCCTGTGCGCTGGATTATTTCCCACATCATGCGTCATAAGTGGTTTATGCTGGCGTATGTGGTTGGGGTATTGATCACCAATGGAACGAGCGTTTTTATCCCCCTGCTAACGGGACAAGCGTTTGATTTTGTTTCGGCCGAAGGGTTGGGAGACGGCCGATCTTTAACCACAATCGCCCTAATCATTTTGGGCATTGTGGTTGTGCGGGGGTGTAGCGACTTGGGAGGGCAATATGCGATGGAGTTTATCGCCAAACGACTGGAGCGTGATGCTCGAGACGAACTCTATCTAAATCTGCTGGGTAAAAGCCAAACGTGGCACAACCAACAGCGGGTGGGGGACCTGATGGCACGGGCCAATAATGATGTGCGTGAGCTAAACGGCATGATGATGCCCGGCTTTAGTCTGCTCTTTGATTCGATGATGGCCTTGGTTATCCCCATCATTGTGATCGGCACGATTAATTGGCGCTTGCTGTTTGCCCCGGCCGTGTTTGTTGTTTTGTTCGTGATTACCCTGTTGCGCTACATGGATAAATTGGGCCCTGTCTCCGGCCGGATGCGGATGCAGTTTGGGCAGATGAACGCCTCTGCGGCCGAGACTGTTACCGGAATTGAAGTGGTCAAAATTAATGTCCAAGAAGAGCAAGAAGTGGGCAAGTTTAGTCAAACCGCACGCCAGTATCGTGACTACTTTGTCGAGCTGGGTGTGGTTCAAGCCCTCTACCTGCCACCCATTGCGCTCGCCATCGCCATCACCTTAGGATTCCTGCACGGGGTCTGGATGCTGTCGCAAGACACGTTATCAATTGGGGATTTGGTAGCGTACATCGGTCTCCTGTTCTTGCTCCGCTACCCAACCTTCATTTCAACCTTTACCTTTGCTTTGGTAGAGATGGGGATCGCCAGTGCCAAACGCATCCTTGAGCTGATGTTGCAAGAAACTGACATTGATGAAAACGAATCCGGCCGATCAGCAAAAATGGATGGGGAGATTGTGTTTGAGAATGTTTCGTTTGGATACGACGAAAAACCGGTTCTCAAAAATATCTCTTTTACGGCCAAGCCGGGGATGACCGTGGCCGTTGTCGGGCAAACAGGATCGGGTAAAAGCACGCTGACCAAACTGGTGAATCGCACTTACGATGTCACCGACGGCCGCATTTTGATCGACGGGATTGACCTGCGAGAGTGGCAACTCGATAGCTTGCGCACTCAGATATCAACTATCGAACAAGACATCGTCATGTTCTCCCGAGATGTGGCGGCCAACATCGGGTTTGGTGTCGGCCGAGACGTGGATGACGAACAGATTATTCAAGCGGCAAAAGAGGCGCAGGCGCACGACTTCATCACCCAATTTAAAGATGGGTACCAAACCCAAGTTGGTGAACGTGGTGTCACTTTGTCCGGCGGGCAACGACAACGGCTTGCTATTGCTCGAGCGTTGCTGACCGATCCCCGTATTCTGATTTTAGATGATGCGACGAGCGCAATCGACAGTGCAACCGAAGATCGGATTCAGACTGCAATTAACAGAGTTTTGACCGGCCGCACTACTCTGCTGATCACCCACCGCTTGTCCCAAATCCGGCGGGCAGACTGGGTTATTGTGCTCGAAAATGGGGAGATTTTGGATCAGGGGACCCATCAAGAGTTGTTGGGTCGCTGTGTGCTCTACCAACGCATCTTTGGCAAGCGAGAAAAAGTAGGAGGGAAAGGGTAAAAATGGGATTTGTGATGGAAGGCCTCGATGCAGAGGCATATGATCGCCAGTATGATGACCGAGCCCTTGTGCGCCGCATCGGCCGGTATTTTCAGCCAAAACTAGGGACGATGGTTTTTGT
>JAHDGV010000186.1:7140-10020 GCA_020631655.1 Chloroflexota bacterium
TGGGCCACAGCTTTGGCTTTCCGCACAATTGCACGGCGTGCCTCAGGCACCAATCAGCGAGCTCGCGCCAGCGTAAACGCCCATCTGCAAGAAACACTGGCCGGAATCTCGGTCGCCAAGAACTTCCGGCAAGAGCACACGATTTACGCCGAGTTTCAAGACATCAACGAACAGGCATACGATGTGAATCTGCGCGAAGGGTTTGTCTACAGCTCGATCTTTCCCGCCCTGATTTTGATTGCCGGGATTGGCTCTGTCATCATCGTTTATTTTGGCGGGAATCAGGCCCTGCGTGGTGAGGTTTCAACCGGAGACTGGTTTTTGTTTGTGCAAGCAATCGGTATTTTCTGGTTTCCGTTGACCAGCATCGCCTCGTTCTGGAGCCAGTTTCAGCTGGGACTGTCGGCCGCAGAGCGGGTGTTCGCCCTGATGGATTCAGAGCCGCGCGTGATCCAAACCGGTAGTCGGCCGCTAGACACGGTGAAAGGTGAGATCGAGTTTCGGGATGTGAGCTTTAGATATACCGAGCAAGAACAGGTGCTTGAACAGTTTAACCTGACTATAAAGGCGGGTGAAACCATTGCACTTGTCGGCCACACTGGAGCCGGAAAATCGAGCTTGGGCAAAATCGTCTCTCGCTTTTACGAATTTCAAGACGGACAGCTCTTGATCGATGGGGAAGATGTACGCTCATACGACTTGGGTGACTATCGTCGCCATATCGGAATGGTGCCTCAAACGCCGTTCCTGTTTTCGGGTACAGTGCGTGACAATATTCGCTACTCACGGCCGTATGCGACCGACAAAGAGGTTGAGGCGGCCGCTGAAAGCATCGGTTGGGGGGACTGGATTCACGGACTCCCGAACGGGTTAGACACCGATGTGGGTGAAGGTGGCAAAGCCCTGTCGATGGGGCAACGTCAGCTGGTTGCGTTGGCCCGGGTGCTTCATGAAAACCCATCTATCATTATTTTAGATGAGGCGACCGCTAGCATTGATCCGGTGACCGAGGCCCAAATCCAGGCAAGTTTGGATGTGGTGTTGCAAGAACGAACGGCCATTGTAATCGCCCATCGCTTGTCTACGGTCCGTGAGGCGGATCGCATCATCGTTTTGGCGCAGGGCGATATTATTGAAGAGGGAAGCCACGACCGGTTGTTGGAACAAAACGGCCACTACGCGGAGCTGTACAATACTTATTTTCGCCATCAATCGGCCGATTATGTGCCGGAAGCGTGATTAAAAACTCAAACTGACCCGCATTGATTTGTAAAACAGGCATCCTTGCCTGTCAAAAACTCACAGACAGGGATGTCTGTGTTACAGGATTTATTTTGTATAAATCCCAAAAAAGGAGGTGGGGATGAGAGTCGCCATCATTTCAGACATGCACGGCAATTTGCATGCCTTAAAAGCTGTTTTAGAAGATATTGAAGATCAAGAAGTTGATCAAATTTTGTGTGGAGGAGATATTGTGAACAAGGGGCCTCATCCGGCCGAATGTTTGCAACTGATCCGCGAGCTCGACATTCCTTCGGTGATGGGGAATACCGATCAAGATGTGTTGAACGAGGATGAAGAAATTGACCGGTGGGTGCACAGTAAGTTGTCGGCCGATGGGCTCGACTTTTTGCGAGCTATGCCCCAGCACTTTAGATTAACACCCCCCAACGGCCGATCTCCTGAAGATGACTTGTTGCTTGTTCACTCAACTCCACGTGACTGTTACGACCTGTTGGTGTGCGAACCCCATCCCAAACCAATTTCCCCAGATGATGGGATGACCATTCCCACACCGGAGGCAGAGGCGATAGCGATGCTTGATGGGGCGGTGGCGAACTTAATCGTTTATGGTCACATCCATTATTCATCATTTCGAGTCATAAAAGATCAAATGGTCACGTCAATCGGGGCTGTTGGGCTTCCGCTAGATGGGGATCAGCGTGCGGCTTACGGGATCGCAGAGTGGAATGGGATGAACTGGGAGCTACAGCACTATCGTGTTGAGTATGATGTGGATCAGGCTATTCAGGCTATGCTGGAGTCTGATATGCCGACAAAAGAACGGGTTGCGGCTATGCTGAAAGCGGCGCAGTGGGTGCGGTTTTAGTAGGCTATCGATTTAAAATTTTGAAGAGAGGGATTACCAGCCGTAGGTGAGGCGGGTTATTAAACGATCTGACAAACCGTGTTCGGCCATACGACGCTGGGTGATTTCAATATCGTAAGGGACGCGCCTAAATTCCCAAGTCATCTTCTCTAGGTCCAAGAAGGCGTAAGCGGCCCTTGGGTCAGAGTCGCGCGGTTGTCCCACACTGCCAGGGTTGATGATTGACCGGCCGATGCTTTTGAGGTCAATTTCGACCCCGTAATCTGGATAGCTAATCAGTGTTTTGCCCTTGGTCAGCTCAAACACAATGGGTACATGGGTGTGGCCCACCAAGCAGTAGGGGGTTAAAAAGTGATGGAAGTTAATGGCGGCCGTGTCACGGTCTAAAATGTACTCCCAGACAGGTTGACGTGGGCTGGCATGCGCTAATGAAAAGGTTCGGTCGGGAACAATTGCGGGTGGTAGTGAGTCGATAAACTCTCGGGCTTCGTCTTTTAGAATGTCACGGGCCCAAAGGACGGCCGATTTTGCATGGTCGTTGAAAGACTCAATATCTAGTTTTCCCAAAATTGCCCAGTCGTGATTGCCTGAAAGGCCGACATGGTCTAGGCTCGCAAGTAGTTCTGTACATTCGTTGGGGTCGGGGCCGTAGCCGACGAGGTCGCCCAAAAACCAAACTTTGTCCCAGTCCCCTGCTGCATCTGCTAGCACGGCCCTGAACGCTTCCAAGTTTGCATGAATGTCTGAGATGACCAAAATCCGCATTAATG